>NZ_JAVAJK010000001.1:0-468234 GCF_052112325.1 Pseudomonas sp. Yb2C2
AGTATGAAGGCCCCCCGTAGCAGCTGCCGAGCGCAAGCGAGGCTGCGTCAGCGGTGTATCTGACACACCGCAACGCAGCCTCGCTTGCGCTCGGCAGCTGCTACGGGTTTACGCGGTGTTGGTATCTACTGGGAGTGGGGTGAGGGCACTCAGGCCTTCAAGGTCGCCATATCGATGACAAAGCGGTACTTCACATCACCGGCGATCATGCGGGTGTAGGCCTCGTTGATCTGGCGGATGTCGAGCATTTCGATGTCGCAGGTGATGCCATGCTCGGCGCAGAAATCCAGGACTTCCTGGGTTTCGGCAATGCCACCGATCAGCGAACCTGCCAGCACTTTACGTCCCAATACCAGTTTGGCGGCGTTGACCGGTGGGTCCACGGGCTCGATCAGGCCAACCAGGATGTGCACGCCATCAAAGCGTAATACGTCGAGGTAGGGGTTCAGGTCGTGCTGCACCGGGATGGTGTCGAGCAGGAAGTCGAAGCTGCCGGCGGCGGCTTGCATCTGTTCGGCATCGGTGGACACGATCACATGGTCGGCACCCTGGCGGCGGCCTTCTTCAGCCTTGCTCGCCGAGCGGGTGAACAGTGTCACTTCCGCGCCCATGGCCTTGGCGAACTTGATGCCCATGTGGCCCAGGCCACCCATGCCGAGAATCCCGACCTTGTCGCCAGCCTTGACGCCGTAGTGCTTGAGCGGCGAATAGGTGGTGATGCCTGCGCACAGGATCGGCGCGGCGCTGGCCAGGTCGAGCTTGGCCGGGATCTTCACCACGAAGTGCTCGCTGACCACGATGCTGTCGGAGTAACCGCCCATGGTGTTGCTGCCATCGACGCGGTCCGGGGTGGCGTAGGTCATGGTCGGGCCTTCGAGGCAATATTGCTCGAGGTCCGATTTGCACGCTTCGCAGTGGCGGCACGAATCGACCATGCAGCCGACGCCGACGAGGTCGCCGACTTTATGCGCGGTCACGCGGGCGCCGACGGCGGTGACCTTGCCGACGATCTCGTGGCCCGGCATCAGCGGGTACACGGCGATGCCCCATTCGTTGCGCGCCTGGTGGATGTCGGAGTGGCACACGCCGCAGTAGAGAATCTCGATGGCCACGTCATCGGCGCGCGGGCTGCGGCGTTCAAACGACATGGGGGCGAGGGGAGTGGTGGCCGACTGGGCGGCGTAACCGATGGCGGTATACATGGCGAAAACCTCGCAAAAGCAGGGACAGATGAGGCGGGCCATTTTCCGCGTCACCCCCTGATGCGGCCATGGCGATTGCTCCGAGTCTCATGCCTAAAGCTCCGGAGGAGCCGCTAAAAGCAGCAAGCTACAAGTCGCAAGCTATAAACTGCGTGCTCTCTTGCAGCTTGAGGCTTGAAGCTTGCTGATGCTCAGATCTGAAAACTCCCGAGAACTGCTTTTATGCTATTGACCCGCCATGTTGATGCCAACGCCACGCTGGTTGCCCTGATCGAGGGGCTGACGTCCCGCGACGGTTTCTCCCCGACCCATCTGCCGGGTGTGCAAGTACTGCGCGCCAGTTGCGACGTAGCGCGCGGCCCGCAGATCTACGAGCCGAGCCTGATGTTCGTGGCCCAAGGCAGCAAGGTCGCCTACCTGGGCCCGCGTACGCTGGAGTATGGCGCCGGGCACTACTTGATCCAGGCGATGCCGGTGCCGTTCGAGTGCGAGACGTTCGCCATGGCGCCCGGTGCGCCGCTGCTGGGGGTGACCGTGGGCATCGACCGCGTGGTGCTGGGTGAGTTGGTGATGGCCATGGGCATGCAGGCCGGTCCGCCGCCGACCGCGCAAACCCTGGAGTCGATGAGTTCGGTGGTCCTGGATGACGCCATGCGCGGCTGCGTGGAGCGACTGCTGCAGTGCCTGCACGATCCACTGGAAAGCCGGATCATGGGCCCGGCGCGGGTGCGGGAATTATTGTTCACCGCCTTGCGTGGCCCCCAGGCCGATGTGCTGCGCGCCTTGGTGGAACAGCAGGGGCAGTTTTCGCGGATCGCCACGTCGTTGAATCACCTGCATGCCCATTACGCCGAGCCGCTGAATATCGAGACGTTGGCGGGGTACGCGCATATGAGTGCGTCGACGTTTCACGAGCATTTCAAACGCTGCACGCTGTTGTCGCCGGTGCAGTACTTGAAGCGTTTGCGCTTGCTCAAGGCTCAGCAGTTGCTGCTGGTGGAGGGCATGGGCGTGGCGCAGGCGGCGCACAGCGTGGGGTACCAGAGTACGTCGCAGTTCAGTCGCGAGTACAAGCGCTACTTCGAGCGTAACCCTGGCGAAGAGCGGGCTGCCTAGTCATTTCAGGCAAGCCCCCTCCCACAGTTGACCGAGTTTGACTGCATAAAAAAGGCTCCCATTCGGGAGCCTCGCTTGGCTTACATATTCGGGTAAGTCGGCCCACCCGCACCTTCCGGTGTGACCCACGTGATGTTCTGCGAAGGGTCCTTGATGTCACAGGTCTTGCAGTGCACGCAGTTCTGGGCGTTGATCTGGAAGCGCTTCTCGCCGTCTTCCTGGGTGATCACTTCATACACGCCGGCCGGGCAGTAACGCTGTGCCGGTTCATCGTAGAGCGGCAGGTTGGTGCCGATCGGGATGCTTGGGTCTTTCAACTTCAAGTGGCACGGCTGCTCTTCTTCGTGGTTGGTACCGGAGATGAACACCGAGCTCAACTTGTCGAAGCTCAACTTGCCGTCGGGTTTCGGGTAGTCGATCTTCTTGCTGTCCTTGGCCAGCTTCAGGCAGGCGTAGTCCGGCTTGGTATCGTGCAGGGTGAACGGCATCTTGCCGCCGAGGATGTTCTGGTCGAACCAGTTGAAGCCGGCGCCGATGATCGGGCCGAACTTGTGCATCGCCGGGCCGAAGTTGCGGCTGGCGAACAGTTCTTCGTAGAGCCAGCTTGCCTTGAAGCTGTCGACATAGTTGGTCAGCTCATCGCCGCCTTCGGATTCGGCCAGCAGGCGTTCGGCCACGGCATCGGCAGCGAGCATGCCGGACTTCATCGCAGTGTGGCTGCCTTTGATCTTGGCCACGTTCATGGTGCCCAGGTCGCAGCCGATGAGCGCGCCGCCCTTGAACACCATCTTCGGCAACGAGTTGATACCGCCCTTGGCCAGGGCGCGTGCGCCGTAGCTGATGCGCTTGCCGCCTTCCAGGTACTGGGCCAGCACCGGGTGGTGCTTGAGGCGCTGGAACTCGTCGAACGGCGACAGGAAGGTGTTGCTGTAGGACAGGTCGACGATCAGGCCGACGACCACCTGGTTGTTTTCCAGGTGATAGAGGAACGAGCCACCGGTGTTCTCGTTGCTCATGATGTCCAGCGGCCAACCGGCGGTGTGCACCACCAGGCCTGGCTGATGCTTGGCCGGGTCGATTTCCCAGATTTCCTTGAGGCCGATGCCGTAGTGCTGGGCGTCGGCGTCGCTGTCCAGGTTGAAGCGCTGGATCAACTGCTTGCCGATATGCCCACGGCAGCCTTCGGCGAACAACGTGTACTTGCCACGCAGTTCCATGCCCGGGGTGTAGACGCCTTCTTTTGGCTGGCCTTCACGGTCGACGCCGAGGTCGCCGGTGATGATCCCGCGCACCACGCCGTTTTCATCGAACAGCGCTTCCTGGGCGGCGAAGCCTGGGTAGACTTCCACACCCAGGTTCTCGGCCTGCTGGGCCAGCCAGCGGCACAGGTTGCCCAGGGAGATGATGTAGTTGCCTTCGTTGTGCATGGTCTTGGGCACAAAGAAGTCTGGCACCTTGGTGGAGGTGTCGGCGCTGCGCAGCACATAGATGTCATCGCGCACCACGGGGGTGTTGAGCGGGGCGCCGAGTTCCTTCCAGTCCGGGAACAGTTCGTTCAGGGCACGGGGCTCGAACACGGCACCGGAGAGGATGTGTGCGCCCACTTCGGAGCCTTTCTCGACCACGCAGACGCTGATTTCCTTACCGGCTTCGGCGGCCTTCTGCTTCAGTCGGCAGGCGGCAGACAGGCCCGCCGGGCCAGCGCCGACGATGACCACGTCGAATTCCATGTATTCGCGTTCCACAGGCTATCTCCTACTCAAGGCTCAACAGGCTTTTTTTCTAATGGGTGGAGGTTCGGTGTCGTGTCCGTCATCGCCGTGCGCAACGGCAGGGGATGACCCACCTGTCTCTCTAGGTGGCGCATTATATATAGACCACTGTCAGCGTCCAATACAAACGTTTGTTTGAATTGCCCGCAGGCTAGGTAAATCAAAGCAACGCGGCTTATGACTGGCCATTTTGCCGTATTGACCAGAATAGGCGTTCCGGTCAATATACGGTCGGTTTTGCACAGACCGTAGGCAGACTGTAGGTTTCAAGAGCACGTCCAAAAGCACGGCAACGGCAAAACAGGTGACGCGCGTTTAATTGATGGCGCGCAGTTTACACGCCGCGATAAAGAATGACCTCCCAGTCACCACTGACGAACGGTCATCACTTCCCGTGAGCAAGGTCATTCGCCGCCGTTTTTGGAGGTGCCCTTGTGTGCCGATGAGCATCAACCGCCAGGTTCGCCTAGGCGACTTTCTTTTCACCGGAGAGTAACGAGGAATCCATGAAGGTTCTTGTAGCTGTCAAACGCGTTGTCGATTACAACGTGAAAGTTCGCGTCAAGGCGGACAATTCCGGCGTCGACCTTGCTAACGTCAAGATGTCGATGAACCCTTTCTGTGAAATCGCCGTGGAAGAAGCCGTACGCCTGAAAGAGAAAGGCGTGGCGACTGAAATCGTTGTGGTTTCCATCGGCCCGACCACTGCTCAAGAGCAGTTGCGTACCGCCCTGGCACTGGGTGCCGACCGCGCTATCCTGGTCGAGTCCGCTGAAGAGCTGACCTCCCTGGCCGTGGCCAAGTTGCTCAAGGCCGTTGTCGACAAGGAACAGCCTCAGCTGGTGATCCTCGGCAAACAGGCGATCGACAGCGACAACAACCAGACTGGCCAGATGCTGGCTGCACTGACCGGTTACGGCCAGGGCACCTTCGCTTCGAAAGTCGAAGTGAGCGGCGACAACGTTGCCGTGACCCGCGAAATCGACGGCGGCGCGCAGACGGTTTCCCTGAAACTGCCGGCCATCGTCACCACCGACCTGCGTTTGAACGAGCCGCGCTACGCGTCCCTGCCAAACATCATGAAAGCCAAGAAGAAGCCTCTCGAAGTGCTGTCTCCGGATGCTTTGGGCGTTTCCACCGCCTCCACCAACAAGACCGTCAAAGTTGAAGCGCCGGCTGCACGCAGCGCGGGCATCAAGGTCAAGTCGGTGGCTGAACTGGTCGAGAAACTGAAAAACGAAGCGAAGGTAATCTAATCATGACTATCTTGGTAATCGCAGAACACGACAATAAGGTGCTGGCCCCGGCCACCCTGAACACTGTTGCTGCTGCCGCTAAAATCGGTGGCGACATCCACGTACTGGTCGCCGGTCAAGGCGCTGGCGCCGTGGCTGAGGCTGCAGCCAAAGTGGCTGGCGTAAGCAAAGTACTGCTGGCCGACAACGCCGCTTACGCTCACCAACTGCCGGAAAACGTCGCCCCCCTGGTAGCAGAGCTGGGCGCTGGCTACAGCCACATCCTGGCTGCCGCCACTTCCAACGGCAAAAACATCCTGCCGCGCGTTGCCGCGCAGCTGGATGTTGACCAGATCTCCGAGATCATCTCGGTAGAAAGCGCCGACACCTTCAAGCGCCCGATCTATGCCGGTAACGCGATTGCCACCGTGCAATCGACCGCTGCCGTCAAAGTCATCACCGTGCGTGCCACCGGTTTCGACCCGGTTGCCGCTGAAGGTGGTTCGGCTGCCGTTGAAGCCGTTGTTGCTGCCCACGATGCTGGCACGTCCAGCTTTGTTGGCGAAGAGCTGGCCAAGTCGGATCGTCCTGAACTGACCGCTGCCAAGATCGTCGTTTCCGGCGGCCGTGGCATGCAGAACGGTGACAACTTCAAGCACCTGTACGCCCTGGCCGACAAGCTCGGCGCTGCGGTCGGCGCCTCCCGCGCGGCCGTCGACGCAGGCTTCGTACCCAACGACATGCAGGTCGGCCAGACCGGCAAGATCGTTGCGCCACAGCTGTACATCGCTGTCGGTATCTCCGGCGCGATCCAGCACTTGGCCGGTATGAAGGACTCCAAAGTGATCGTCGCGATCAACAAGGACGAAGAAGCACCGATCTTCCAGGTGGCCGATTACGGCCTGGTGGCGGACTTGTTCGAAGCCGTACCCGAGTTGGAGAAGCTGGTCTAATCCAGCCGCTTCACTTATAAAGAGCCCGGTCTAGTGACCGGGCTTTTTTTGGCCCGGGCTTTTTTGAACGCCGGAGAAACCGCCATGGAACTGCGCCCCTGGGCCGTACTGCTGGGACTTACGCTGCTGCCGAGCCTGGCCCAGGCAGCCGGCAAATGTGATCGCCTGGTGATCACCGGCAGCCCGGATGCACCGCCGCTGCTGTGGCGCGACCCCCAAGACCCGACGCACCTGATCGGCGCCACCGCCGATGTCTTGCAACAGGTAGCCAAGGAGCTTGGGTTGAAAATCGACCTGCTCTACGGCGGCAAGCGTTCCCTGGCCCTGGACGAAGTGCGCAGCGGGCGCATGGACATCCTCGCCGATGCACCGCTGAACCTTGGCGAGCTGGAAACCCTCGACTACATCCACCCCGCGCTGGTACAGCTCGATTATCTGGTCTGGACCCGCAAGGATTCGGCGCTGGCCTACTCCACGGCGGCGGACCTGCATGGCCACAAGGGTGCAGTGTCGGAACGTGCGCGCTTGAGCCGCGACTTTGAAACCTTCGCCGGCCAGCAACTGACCCTGCAACGCCTGCCCACGTTGACCCCGGCCTTCCAGAAACTGCTGCTGGGGGAAGTGGACTACGTGCTGGCCGGGCGTTACTCCGGCATGGCCATGGCCCAGACGTTAGGGATGAGCAATGACCTGGTGGCCCGCGACGTGCCCGTCGATCAGCCCGGCCTGTACCTGGCGATTTCCCACAACTCGGCCTGCAATGATCCGTGGCTGCGCGGACAGCTGGCCAAAAAGATGACAGAATTGCCCGGGTCTGGTGTGACGGAAGCCGCGCTGCAGCGCAATCTGGAGCGTTGGAAAGCGCAATTGCAACAACCCGTCGGCACCCCAACAAAGTAGGGATTTTCAGTGACTCTTCGACCTTTTTTCGCGGCCCTCGCCGTTGTCGCTCTGGCGGGATGTGCAGCCGATCCTGCGCCGAATGAACAAATTCGCCTCACCCAGCAAGCCCTGGAACAAGCCAACGCCGTGGGCGCCAGCACCGATGAATCACCCGAACTGAAAATGGCCGAAGACAAATTCGCCCAGGCCAAGGCCGACATGGCCGAGCAATCCTACAAGGACGCGCGCATGCAGGCCGAACAGGCCGAGCTGGATGCGCGCCTGGCCGAAGCCCAGGTGCTGACCCGCAAGAGCCAGGAACAACTGAACGTGCTCAATACCCGCATCACGCGCCTGCGCAAGCAATTGCAGCTGGGAGAAGCCCAATGAACCCGATGATCCGTGGTCTGGGCTGTGCCGTGCTGCTGGGCAGTGCGGCACTGGGCGGTTGTGCCAGCCACCCCAGTGGCGAACAGGCCTTGCAACAGGCGGGCAGCGACTTCCAGAAGGTCAAGGAAGACGCCAACGTGCTGCGTATCGCACCCAAGGACGTGATCCGCGCCGGTGAATCCCTGGCGCGGGCCGACCGCTTGTCCAGCTACTGGGGCAGCGGTGCCGACGTGGTGCATTACGCCTACCTGAGCCAGCGCTACAGTGCCATCGCCCGCGAACACACCGAGCAGACACTTAACGAAGAGCGTGCCGCCAAGCTCGAACTGGAACGCCAGCGCCTGCAATTGGCCCTGCGTGAAAGCAAGCTGATCAGCGTGCAGCAGCAGGGTAAATGGCTCGAAGAACAGATCGCCAGCCTGACCACCACTCAGACCGATCGTGGCCTGGTGATGACCCTGGGCGACGTGCTGTTCGATACCGGTGAAGCGGAGTTGAAAAACTCGGCGAACCGCACCGTATTGAAAATCGTGCAGTTCCTGCAACTGAACCCCAAGCGTGTGGTGCGCATCGAGGGGTACGCTGACAATACGGGTGGTCAGCAGGAAAACGTCAAACTGTCCCGTGATCGCGCGCAATCGGTGGCCGATGTGCTGGTGGACCTGGGAATCGACGAGAAACGCATCCAGGTTGAGGGCTACGGCGACCAGTACCCGGTGGAAGCCAACGCCTCCGAACGTGGCCGCGCGCAGAACCGTCGCGTAGAAATAGTGTTCTCCGACGAGAAAGGCCAACTGGGCGCCGCTCGCTGAAGCCTTGCGCAAATCAAAAGTGTGGGAGGGGGCATGCCCCCGATAGCGGTGGATCAGTCACTATTTTCGGCGACTGACACTCCGTCATCGGGAGCAAGCCCCCTCCCACATTGTTCTGTATACATCTGAGTATTCTCTCCACTCACCTTACAGTTTTTACTGTCACTCCCGCGCGCGCTCGACTATTGTGGCAACTGTCCCCGTACACTTCTAAACTGTGCTGGTATGTTTCACACAAAAATAAAATACCCGTGAAATCGAGTGCTGCGTCATGACCAATCTGTTGCTTTACCAACGTATCGCCCAGCAACTGGCTGAGGACATCCGTCGCGGTGTCTATCAACCTGGCGAGCGCGTGCCCTCGGTGCGCAAGATGAGCTCCCAGCTCAATGTCAGCCACGCTACGGTATTGCAGGCCTACGCCAACCTGGAAGACCAGGGGCTGATCCGGGCACGGCCGCAGTCCGGTTACTACGTGCACCAGACGCCGGCGCTCACCGCTCCGACGCCGGACATCGCGCGGGTCGAGCGCCCGGGGTTGGTCACCCGCAGCAGCATAATCCAGCAAGTATTGGGTGAGTCGCGCCGCGAAGGCGTGTTCCCCTTGGGCGCCGCCGTGCCGAGTGTCGACTACTTGCCGGTCCGGGCGCTGCACCAGCAACTGGCCAAGGTCACGCGCTTCCAGAGCCCACGCGCCTTCAGCTACATGTTCAGCCCCGGTTTCGAGCCGTTGCGCCGCCAGGTGGCGATTCGCATGCGTGACGCCGGCGTGGTGGTGGACCCCTCCGAAGTGGTGATCACCCACGGCTGTGTTGACGCCTTGCAGATGTCGCTGCGGGTGCTGACACGTCCCGGCGACTTGATCGCGGCTGAATCGCCGACCTATTACGGCTTGCTGCAACTGGCCGACCTGTTGGGCCTGAAGGTCATCGAGATCCCCAGCGACCCGTCCACCGGCATGAGCCTGGAAGCCCTGCAACTGGCCGCCAACCAATGGTCGATCAAGGCCCTGGTGTTGACCACGCGCCTGAGCAACCCCTTGGGCGGCACCATGCCCGAGGAACGGCAGAAACAGTTGCTGCGCCTTGCCTCGGATTTTGATATCCAGATTGTCGAAGACGATATTTACGGCGAACTGATGTTCGAACTCGGCCGCACCAAGGCTCTCAAGGCCTATGACCGCCTGGACCGGGTCATCTATTGCTCGAGCTTTTCCAAGACCTTGTCGCCGGGTGTGCGCATCGGCTGGATGATCGCCGGCAAGTACCAGCAGGAAATCCAGCGCCTGCAAATGTTCAGCACCCACTCGGCCTGCAGCGTCACCCAGATGGGCGTGGCAGCGTATCTGGAGAACGGCGGGTACGACCGGCACCTGCGTTACATCCGCCAGGAATACCGCAAGAATCTCAGCGCCTTCCAACTGGCGGTGCAGCAGTATTTCCCGGAAGGCACCCAGATGACTCGTCCGACGGGCGGCTTTATTTTGTGGGTCAGTTTGCCTGGGCGGGTCAATACCCAGGAACTGCACGTGCGCGCCCTGCAACAGGGCATCAGCATTGCGCCGGGCTTGATCTTCAGCAATACCGAGCAGTTCAACCACTGCATTCGCCTTAACTGCGGCACACCTTGGAACCGCGAAGCAGAGCGTGCGCTGATGACCCTGGGGATGCTGGCCAGCCAGCTATGCCAGGAAACCGCAGCCGGCTTTTGAGGCGCCGAAAAGGGGCAGCGCCGATAGCTGGCTGATCACCGCGCTTGTCATGCCGCGCACAACAAGCGAGCATATGGCCCTCTGCCGTTAATGCTGTAGGCAATATGACCTCGATTGTTCGCGCTGCTTTGGTGATTGGCCTGTTAAGCCTGTGTAACGTCGGCACAGCGCTGGCGGCGGCACCCGTGGCTGAAAACAAGCCCGCTGCCAATACCCAGCAGGATGCCCCGGCAAAAAAACCTTCCACCGCCAAGCAAGCCCCCGTCGCGAAGAAGCCAACCGCCACGGCGAAAAAACGTGCGTCGACGGCGAAAAAATCCAAGTCAGCCCAGGAAGTGGCACAGACCAAACTGCCACCGGCACAGTTGGATTTGTCCCTGCCTTCGGACATGGTCAGGCACCTGCAGCCCCTGGGTACCGTGCCCAAGCCCAAGAGCGTGCCGTTGTTGCCGCCGATGTTCGGTGAAAAGCCCACCGACAACAGTGCGTTCCAGATCAACGGCCGTTTGCTCAGCAATGAGATGAAGCTGCAATTGCGCAACGAAGAGCGCCGTGAAGTGGAAGGTGCCGCGTTGGAATTCGAGTTCAAGCAGTAAACTTTTTCCTACAAAGTGACGCAGGCCATCGACCATCTGTCGCAGACTGGTCGGTCACTTTTATTTTGTGCGAAATACCCCTGTTAACCCATTTTAAAACGGCTGTTTAAGGGCGTACCCTAGCCCGGCCGTCCCTATTGAGTCGTCGAGGACCTGCTGGTCATGAATTGCCGTGAAGGCTGTGGCGCCTGCTGCATCGCCCCCTCCATCAGTTCGCCCTTACCCGGTATGCCCAATGGTAAACCGGCGGGCGAACGCTGCCTGCACCTGTCGGTCGAACAGCTGTGCCAACTGTTCGGCCGACCGGAGCGCCCGGCGGTGTGCAGTGATTTCAAGGCGGATATCGATGTCTGCGGCACCGACCAGGCCGATGCGATCCGGTTGATCGGCTGGTGGGAGCAGATGACGGCGGCTTGAGGGGCTTTACTATCGGAACTTCAACAATAAGGAATACGACAATGGGTTCGCTGAAACGAATGGCTGTGCTGTGCGGTTTTACGCTGGTATTTGCTGCCACTGCCCAGGCTGAGGATTGGCAGGTTGCCAAGGATGAAGACGGTATCAAGGTGTCCCTGAGCGAAGTCGCCGGCTCCAAATACAAGGCGTATCGCGGTGTGACCGTGATCAAGGCGCCTGTCGCCAGGATCCAGGCCCTGCAGGAAGATGTGGCCGGTGCCTGCTCGTGGATTCATGAGTGCAAATCCCAGAAGCTGGTGGACAAGAAAGGCGATGAGGCCTGGACCTACACCCAGTTCAAGGCGCCTTTCCCGGTGACCGATCGTGATTCATACATCCATGTCACCACCACCAAGGACGCCGACGGCAGCGTAACCCGCAAGCTGCAGGGCGTGCCGACCTACAAGCCCGAAGAAAAAGGCTACGTGCGTGTCGCTCAGGTCGAGGGCTTCTGGAAACTGGTCCCTAAAGGCGCCAATGAGACCGAAGTCACCTACCAGGTACACACCGAGCCAGGCGGCAGTGTGCCGTCGTGGCTGGCCAACAAGTTCGTGGTGGAAGCGCCGTTCAACACCCTGAAAGCCTTGAAGGAACACGCTGAAAAATAACTGTGCTTGATCCGGTGCTTCCTGACTTGAGTGGAACGTTTGCCGAGCCCTCAAGGTCCAGATAGAGGTAAGCCCACACATGGGTTTTATCGAGGAGGCACCGATGCAAAAGTGGCAGATTACCTTCGTTGATGATCACGGCGTACAGTCCGTGGAGCAGTTCACCTGCGAGCACAAGCCCAGCCTCGAAGATGCGGCACACATGATCCGCAACAAGCTGGTGCCCGTGGCCGCCGAACTGGACCTCAACGACCTTGAGGGCCGCAAGCCCGAGCCAACGGTCAAGATCCTCAAAGACCAGAACAGTATTCAAATCCTCGACATCTCTCCCGCCGCCTGAACATTTCCTGTATGCCATTCAAGCACCTCTGGTGGAGGTGATAGCTTCGCGCTACTCTGCAAGTGAGATCAGCGAATGAATCGCTAAGGTCTGGTCTTGTCAGCTACATGCTTGTTTTCCCGTGGTGATGTTGTTGCCGTGGTACCCGCGCCGTCAGCGCGCGGGCTTTGGGAAGCACGGAAAGTCTATCCATCGGTTTGAGGAGGACGTTTCATGAGCACAGCCTATCAAGAAGACATCAGCACCAACGTTCTGCGCCGCATGAAAGAAGGCGGCTTCGACTTTTCACGGTTCCACCCCATTGAGTTCTACGCCATTTTCCCGGATGAGGAACGGGCGCGCAGGGCTGCGGGTGAATTTCGTGGCGAGTCCCTGAATGCCCAGGTCAGTGCGCGCGACGATGGCGCCTGGTACCTGGAACTGAGCAAGATCATGTTTGCAACCTACGATGGCATAGGAGACTTCGAGCAAGACTTTGAAGCGGTGGTCGAGCCGCTGGGCGGAATCATCGAAGGTTGGGGCGTCAAGCAGGAGGTGCGTGGGTTACCCATGTAGCGCCATTGTATGAGCAACACAGCGTATCGGCTGACCCTGGGGTCGGCCGATTTTGTATGTGCTGTGTGAAAATTTCCGGAACTACCGTTGCCCTTTCCCGCACAAAAAAAAAGCCACCCGAAAAGGGTGGCTGAAAGGGAAGACCGAAGGAGCCGGTCAGTACACGAGCTTCAAGGTACCGAGTGCGGGATGGGTAAGGCTGTAGGACGTGTCCTGTTCAGCGGATGGGGAGAATTATCCGCAGGCTTGCACGGGCAGTGAAATCAACTCTGACTATGCTGTTGATAGCCAAAGCTTGCATTGCCATGAAGCGTGCAGCAGTGCAGTGGGGATTCTGTGCACCAGGACGGTGCGATCAGGTCTTTGCTTATATTCAACCCACTGATTTTTAAGTGTTTATGCCGCTGGCACGGGCCTTGCGATGGTTCTTGCGTCCGGGTGACAAGGAGTACGGCATGATCCGCACTTATTACGACGAAATGTACGATGGGGCAGGGCAGGTTCGCCCTCACTACCGCGAGTTCGCCCGCTGGTTGGCCGACACCCCCGCTGAACTGCTGGCCCAGCGCCGGCGCGAAGCCGACTTGCTGTTTCACCGTGCCGGGATCACCTTCACGCTTTACGGCGACGAGCAGGGCACCGAGCGCCTGATTCCGTTCGACACCATCCCCCGCAGCATTCCCGCCAGCGAATGGCGGATGGTCGAGCGTGGCTGCATCCAGCGGGTCAAGGCGCTGAACATGTTTCTCGCCGACCTCTATCACGAACAACGCATCATCAAGGCCGGGATCATTCCGGCCGAACAGGTGCTGGCTAACGAGCAATACCAATTGGCGATGCAGGGGCTGAACCTGCACCGCGACCTGTATTCCCACATCTCCGGGGTCGACCTCGTACGCGACGGCGACGGCACCTACTACGTGCTGGAAGACAACCTGCGTACACCCAGCGGCGTGAGCTACATGCTCGAAGACCGCAAGATGATGATGCGCCTGTTCCCCGAGCTGTTCGCGGCCCAGCGCATCGCGCCGATCGATCATTACCCCAACCTGCTGCTCGATACCCTGAAAAGCGCCAGCCCCCTGGATAATCCCAGCGTGGTGGTACTGACCCCGGGGCGCTTCAACAGCGCGTTTTTCGAGCATGCATTTTTAGCCCGGGAAATGGGTGTGGAGTTGGTGGAAGGCGCGGACCTGTTCGTGCGCGATGACCGTGTGTTCATGCGCACCACCGACGGCCCCAAAGCCGTGGACGTGATCTACCGTCGCCTCGACGACGCATTCCTCGACCCGCTGGCCTTCAACCCGGACTCCATGCTCGGTGTGCCCGGCCTGCTGGCGGCGTACCGCTCGGGCAATGTGGTGCTGGCCAATGCCATCGGCACCGGGGTGGCGGATGACAAGTCGGTGTACCCCTTCGTCACCGAGATGATCCGTTTTTACCTGGATGAAGAACCGATCCTGCAGAACGTTCCCACCTTCCAGTGCCGTAAGCCCGACGAATTGTCCCACGTGCTGGCCAACCTGCCGGACCTGGTGGTGAAGGAAACCCAGGGCTCCGGCGGCTACGGCATGCTGGTGGGGCCAGCGTCCACGGCCGCGGAAATCGAAGCCTTCCGCGCGCGTATCAAGGCCAAGCCCCACGCCTATATCGCACAGCCAACCCTGTGTTTATCCACCTGCCCGACCTTTGTCGAAAACGGCATTGCGCCGCGCCATATTGATCTGCGCCCGTTCGTGTTGTCCGGCAAGGAAACCCGTGTGGTACCCGGCGGTTTGACCCGTGTCGCGCTGCGTGAAGGGTCGCTGGTGGTCAATTCGTCCCAGGGCGGCGGCACCAAAGACACCTGGGTGGTCGAGGACTGATGCCATGTTGAGTAGAACTGCCTCGGATTTGTACTGGATGTCGCGCTACCTGGAACGCGCGGAAAACCTCGCGCGCATGCTCGATGTCAGCTATTCGCTGTCGCTCATGCCCCAGGATGGGCGCGGTGATGGCCTGCATGAACTGGCCATGCCGCTGTTGATCACCGGCACGCTGGATGATTACCGCGAGCGCCACGGCGAATTGCACGCCGAACGCCTGTTGCATTTCTTCGCACTGGATGCGGCCAACCCGGCCAGCATCTACAGTTGTCTCGGTGCCGCGCGGGCCAGCGCCCATGCTGTGCGTGGGCGAATCACTGCCGACATGTGGGAAAACATCAACGCAACCTGGCTGGAGATTCGCGAAATCTCACAGCAGGGCCTCAGCCGCTACGGCATGAGCCGGTTCTGCGAGTGGGTCAAGGAGCGTTCCCATCTGTTCCGGGGGGCGACCTACGGCACCATTATGCGCAATGACGCCTTTCGTTTTATTCGGCTGGGTACGTTTATCGAGCGCGCCGACAACACCCTGCGGCTGCTGGATGCGCGCTATGAAATGGCCGGCGACCAGGCCGAAGCCGTTACCGATGGCACCGCCCACGCTTACTATCAATGGAGTGCCTTGCTGCGCGCGTTATCGTCGTTCGAGGCCTACACCGAGATCTACCGCGACGCCCCAGGTGCCCGGCAAGTCGCGGAGCTGTTGCTGTTGCGCGCCGATGTACCGCGCTCCCTGCGGGCCTGCAGCGAAGAGATCGACCAGATCCTCGCCAGCCTGCCCGGCATCAACGGCCGTCCGGCCCAGCGCCTGGCTGCCGAGATGGACGCGCGCCTGCGGTTTACCGCGATCGATGAAATCCTCGAGGAAGGCCTGCACGCCTGGCTGACCGACTTTATCCCCTTGGTCCGCCAGTTGGGCGACGCCATCTACAGTTCCTACCTGGAGGCCGCATGAGACTCTCCATCAGCCACGAAACCACCTACCACTACGAAGACCAGGTACGCGCCAGCATCCAGTACCTGCGCCTCACGCCCCACAACAGCGAGCGCCAGCATGTGCTCAGTTGGCAACTGGACCTGCCCCGCCCGGTGCGCGCGCAGATCGACCCGTTCGGCAACATCCTGCACGTGCTGACCCTGGACGAACCCCACGACGCCATCATCATTGGCGCCCGTGGCCAGGTGGATATCGATGAGCTGCGTGAGGCTGAACACGAGAGCCAGTCAGCCTTTCCGTTCCTGCGCTGCACCCGCCTGACCGAGCCCGACGACGCCCTGCGCGCCTTTGCGCAACAGCATTGCCACCAGCGTCGTGATCGCACGGCCCTGATCGACCTGATGCACGCCCTCAACCAGTCGATGGTCTACACGCCCGGCGCCACCGAAGTCGACACCTGCGCCGCCCAGGCCTTCGCAGGGCGGGCGGGGGTATGCCAGGACCATACCCATGCGTTCCTGGCCTGCGCGCGCAGCCTGGGCATTCCTGCGCGGTATGTGTCTGGGTATTTGTACACGGAAGACAGCACTCACCTGGCCAGCCACGCCTGGGCCGAAGCCTGGCTGGATGACGCCTGGTACAGCTTTGACGTGACCAACCAACTGGCCCGGCCGGAGCGGCATTTGAAACTGGCCGTGGGCCTGGACTACCTCGACGCTTGCCCGGTACGCGGCATGCGCCGTGGCGGAGGGCATGAGCAGATGCATGCCAAGGTGTTCGTGGCGCCGACGCCGGTGGTCCTGGTCCAGCAGCAATAACCCGCTCGCCACCGAGATCAGGCTGGGTTCAGGGGTGTTGTTTACGCCCCGCCATATGCTTCAAGTACCCCACCAGCAATTCCAGCTCGCTGTCAGGCAACACGCTGGCGGCGAACGCTGGCATCTTTGCCTGCGGCCAGTGCCTCAGGCTCTGCGGGTCGCGGATATAGCGCTTGAGGAAGTCGCCGCTGAAATATTCCGTAGGGTTGTAGGGAACATTCAGGTCCGGCCCCACCTGTGCGTCGCCGGCGCCATTGAGGCGGTGGCAGGCCAGGCAGTTCTTCTGGAACAGCGCAAAGCCCTGGTTGACCGGATCATTCGCAGCCAGCGTCGGGTCGGGCAGCAGCGCCGGAAAACGTTCGGCCACCGTCTTCAACTGCTTGATCGCGCAGATCTGGAACGGCCACTGCTCCGGGCTGATATGCCCGGCCTGCGGATCGGTCCACACCAGGTAGAACGGCCCGGCACTCGGCTTGCCGTCTGCCAATGGGGGCCATGGGTGGGCCGGGTCTTCCACGGCCAGCCAGGCGCGGGCACCGTTTTTTTGCAGCAACGGTGCAGCCGTCAGTTCGGCGGCGAAGCCATCCAGCGCAACGGCTTGCAGATGATTATCGGGCTGTAGGCCCGGCAGGAGCACTGCCAGCGGTACTGCGCGATAGGTCATGTTGCGCTTGTAGGAAACGTCATCGACGACCTGCACTGTCTGCGCGTCCGGATGCTTGAGCAGGTCGGCGGTCTGCCAGGTCTTGCGGCTGTGATCCAGCTCGACGGTCAATTGCGCCGCCGAAGCGGGCAGGGCGAGCAACAAGGCAAGGAATGCGAAGATCGGTTTCAAGACGGCGGCCCCGTATTAAGTGGCGATAGGGCCCACGATAGCGGAAAAGTGCAGATAAAAAGGCAGCCCCTGCAACAGGATCGCTATGCACGAAGTCCCGGCAGGTGCTGCCAAAAGCGGTAATCCTGAGGTAAGAACAGGCTCAAGAAGAGGTCACCCAATGACCTTGGTCAAGTTGGGCAAGATCAGAATCAATGTGGTGGCGAACAGAATAAGTCCTGCCTGACGTACTTTCGAATGTTTAAACATGGCTGACTGCCTTTTGTTGTTATTCCTGAGCGTCAAATGCGTGCCGTTGAATATGAGTATCGCAATGTGACGTGTCGCTTTTCTTACAGCTGCTCCAGCAAAACCCGGCAGCAACTTCTTACTGATTGAACCTTAGAGCCCTCGTTCTGCGCGGCTTAGACCCATTTCATATCACCTAATCAGCATTTCAGCTTAAAAAGGCATGAGGCATAACGCCATCTTGGCGCCAATGCCTTGGCTAGACAGCTAAAACGATTAATCCAGCAATTACCTTAGGTGCCTACCGTTCGTCCGAGCGTGGCGGTCAAAAGCAATGAGCGCATCCGTCATTGAAACCGTGTCAATCGGGCCTAAGGTAAGGGCATTACTGCGCAATGGTTCGAGGACGTCATGACCCAAGCTTTGATCTTTGATGCGATACGCACGCCCCGCGGCAAAGGCAAGGCCGACGGCGCCCTGCACAGCGTCAAGCCGGTAAACCTGGTGGCCGGCCTGCTCACCGCGCTGGGGCAACGCAACGACCTCGACACCCAACACGTGGATGACATCGTGCTCGGCTGCGTCACCCCGGTGGGCGACCAGGGCGCCGACATCGCCAAGACCGCCGCCCTGGTGGCGGACTGGGCCGTCAGCGTCGCCGGTGTACAGATCAATCGCTTCTGCGCCTCGGGCCTGGAGGCGGTTAACCTCGGCGCGATGAAAGTGCGTTCCGGCTTTGAGGACCTGGTGGTGGTCGGCGGTGTGGAGTCCATGTCCCGCGTGCCCATGGGCAGCGATGGCGGGGCCTGGGTGCTCGACCCGCAGACCAACATGCACAGTCACTTCACGCCCCAGGGCATTGGCGCCGACCTGATTGCCACCCTGGAAGGTTTCACCCGCGAGGATGTCGATACCTTTGCCCTACAGTCCCAGCAGAAAGCCGCCAGGGCGCGTGCAGACGGTTCCTTCAACAAGTCGTTGATCGCGGTGCAGGACCAGAACGGCATCGTGCTGCTGGACCATGATGAATTCATTCGCGCCGATTCCACCCTCGAAGGCCTGGGCAAGCTCAAGCCCAGCTTCGAAATGATGGGGCAGATGGGCTTCGACGCCACCGCGTTGCGGGTCTACAGCCATGTGGAACGCATCCACCATGTCCACACACCAGGCAACAGCTCCGGCATTGTCGACGGTGCCGCATTGATGTTGATCGGCTCCGAAGCGAAGGGCCGCGAGCTGGGCCTGCAACCGCGGGCACGCATCGTTGCCACGGCGGTCACCGGTACCGACCCGACCATCATGCTGACCGGGCCGGCGCCGGCCACGCGCAAGGCCCTGGCAAAGGCAGGTTTGCACGTGGAGGACATCGACCTGTTCGAGGTCAACGAGGCCTTTGCCTCGGTGGTGCTCAAGTTCATCAAGGACATGGGCATCGACGCCGCGCGCGTCAACGTCAACGGCGGCTCCATCGCCATGGGCCACCCGCTGGGCGCCACGGGCTGCGCGATCCTCGGCACCCTGCTCGACGAACTGGAGGTGCGCCAGCAGCGCTACGGCCTGGCCACCCTGTGTGTTGGCGGCGGTATGGGCATCGCCACCGTTATCGAACGCCTCTGAGCCAAGGAAGTTGTCATGACCGATGCCATTCGTTACGAAAAAGGCCAGGACCAGATCGTGGTGCTGACCCTCGACATGCCCGGCCAGAGCGCCAACACCATGAACGCCGCGTACCGTGAGGCAATGGCGGCCACCGTCGCACGCCTGCAGGCGGAAAAGGACGACATTGCCGGCGTGGTTATCACCTCGGCGAAGAAGACCTTTTTCGCCGGCGGCGACCTCAATGAACTGATCAAGGTCGACAAGGCCCACGCCCAGGATTTCTACGACAGCGTCCTGGTGTTGAAGGCGCAACTGCGCAGCCTGGAAACCCTCGGCAGGCCGGTGGTGGCCGCCGTCAATGGCGCAGCCCTCGGCGGCGGTTTGGAGATCTGCCTGGCGTGTCACTACCGCGTCGTGCTGGATGACAAGTCGGTGCAACTCGGTTTGCCGGAGGTCACCCTTGGCCTGCTGCCAGGCGGCGGTGGCGTGGTGAGGATGGTGCGCATGCTGGGGCTGGAAAAGGCCTTGCCGTATTTGCTCGAAGGCAAGAAAGTCCGGCCCCAGCAAGCGCTGCAAGCCGGGTTGGTCGATGAGCTGGCGGCGGATCGCACTGAGCTGCTGGCCAAATCCCGCGCATGGATTCTTGCCAATCCGCAGGCCAGGCAGCCGTGGGACAACAAGGCCTATCAGATTCCCGGTGGTACGCCGTCTCACCCGAAAGTGGCGCAAATGCTCGCCATCGCACCGTCGATTTTGCGCAGCAAAACCCATGGCTGCTTCCCGGCCCCGGAGAAAATTCTCTGCGCCGCCGTGGAAGGCGCGCAGGTGGATTTCGATACCGCGCACGTGATCGAAACCCGCTACTTCACCGAATTGGTCACCGGGCAGGTGGCGAAAAACATGATGGGCACCTTCTGGTTCCAACTCAATGAAATCAACGCCGGCAGCTCGCGGCCTCAGGGCTTTGCACCTTACGTGACGCGTAAGGTCGGGGTGCTCGGCGCCGGGATGATGGGCGCAGGCATCGCCTATGTCAGCGCCTGCGCCGGTATCGATGTGGTGCTCAAGGACATCAACCTGACGGCCGCCGAGAAGGGCAAGGCGCATTCGACGGCGCTGTTGGACAAGAAGGTCAGCCGTGGGCAATTGACCGCTGAGCAGCGCGAAACCACCCTCGCGCGGATTCATCCTACGGCTTCGGATGCTGATCTGGCCGGCTGTGACCTGATCATCGAGGCCGTGTTCGAAGACCGTGAACTCAAGGCCAAGGTCTCGGCTGCCGCACACAATGTGGTCGGCGCCGACGCGGTGATCGCCTCCAACACGTCTACCTTGCCCATCAGCGGCCTGGCCACGGCGGTGCCGGATCAAGGCAAGTTCATCGGCCTGCATTTCTTCAGCCCGGTGGACAAGATGCCCCTGGTGGAAATCATCAAGGGCGCCCGCACTTCGGACGAAACCCTGGCCCGGGGGTTCGATTTCGTCCTGCAAATCAAGAAAACTCCGATCGTGGTCAACGACAGTCGCGGGTTCTTCACCTCGCGGGTGTTCGGCACCTTCACCCATGAAGGCATCGCCATGCTCGGCGAAGGCGTGGCTGCGCCGATGATCGAGACCGAGGCGCGCAAGGCGGGTATGCCGGTGGGGCCGCTGGCGGTGTCCGATGAAGTGTCCCTCAGCCTGATGAGCCATATCCGACAGCAGGCTGCCAAGGATCTGCAGGTTGAAGGTAAAACAGTCCCAAGCCATCCGGCCACGGTGGTAATTGATCTGTTGGTGAACGAGTACAAACGCGCGGGCAAGGCGGCGGGGGGAGGTTTCTACGAGTACCCGGCGGGCGGGCAGAAGCATTTGTGGCCTGAATTGAAAGCGCGCTTTGAGCGAGCCGACCAGCGCATTTCAGCGCAGGATGTGCGCGACCGTTTGCTGTTTATCCAGGCCATCGAGACCGTGCGCTGCGTGGAGGAGGGCGTGTTGATGTCCACCGCGGATGCCAACGTGGGGTCGATCTTCGGGATCGGTTTTGCCGCCTGGAGTGGTGGCGCGTTGCAGTTTATCAACCAGTACGGCCTCAATGACTTCATCGCCCGCGCCCGCTACCTGGCCGAACAGTATGGGGAGCGGTTCTCGCCGCCGGCGTTGTTGCTCGACAAAGCGGCGCAGAACACGACCTTCTGACGGTTTTGGGCATGTACAGGGCTTGCCTTGTCAGGGTATTTCAAGGCAGGCTCTGGGGTGTGCATTATTCCCATCACCGTGTCAGGTATTTTTTATGTCGCTACGCGTCTGTATCCTGGAAACCGATATCCTGCGTCCAGGCTTGATCGATCAATACCAAGGCTACGGGCAGATGTTCAAGCGCCTGTTCTCCAAGCAGCCGATTGCCGCCGAATTCGTTGTGTACAACGTGGTGCAGGGCGAATACCCGTCGGACGACGAAGTGTTCGACGCCTACCTGGTGACCGGCAGCAAGGCCGATTCCTTCGGCACCGACCCCTGGATCCAGACCCTCAAGTCCTACCTGCTCGAACGCTATGAGCGCGGCGACAAGTTGCTGGGCATCTGCTTCGGCCATCAATTGCTCGCGCTGCTGCTGGGCGGCAAGGCCGAGCGCGCCGGCCAGGGCTGGGGCATGGGCATTCACGATTACAAACTGGATACCAAGGCGCCGTGGATGAGCCCTGAAGTGCCAGAGCTGACGCTATTGATCAGCCACCAGGACCAGGTCACCACCTTGCCGGACAATGCCACGGTCATCGCCTCCAGCGAGTTTTGCCCGTTCGCCGCCTATCACATCGGCGACCAGGTGCTGTGCTTCCAGGGGCACCCGGAATTTATCCATGATTATTCCCGCGAGTTGCTGGAGATTCTTCAGACGACCCTGGGTGAAAAAGTCTACACAAACGGCGTCGCCAGCCTGGCGCGCGACCACCACGGCGTGACCGTGGCGGAATGGATGATGCGCTTCGTGGCGCACAAGCCTGAGGCCCGGGTTTAAAGCCAGCCCGAGCGCTTGAAACTGGCCCACAAGCCCGTGCAACCGAACGCAATAAACCCGAGCACTGCAAAATAGCCGTAGTGCCATTGCAGCTCGGGCATGTTCTGGAAGTTCATCCCATAAATCCCCGCCACCGCGGTGGGGAACGCCAGGATTGCCGCCCACGCGGCAAACTTGCGCTGCACCACGCTCTGGCGCGACGCTTCGAGCAATACACCGATCTCGATGGTCTGGCTGGCGATATCGCGCAGGGTGGTGAGGTCTTCCATCTGCCGCGTGACGTGGATCTGCACGTCACGGAAATACGGGCGCATGTTCTTGTCGATAAACGGGAAGCTCAGCTTCTGCAGTTCCTGGCTGATCTCCACCATCGGCGCCACATAGCGCTTGAGTCGCAGCACGTCGCGGCGCAGGCCATGGATCTTCTGGATATCGCGCTCGCTCAGCGAGCTGCACAGCACGTTGTGCTCCAGTTCATCGATCTCGGCGTGGATCGCCTCGCTGACCGGCTGGTAGTTCTCGGTGACAAAATCCAGCAGGGCATAGAGTACGAAATCTTCCCCATGCTCCAGCAATAGCGGCCGCGCCTCACAGCGTTGCCGAACAAAGCCGTAGGACGCCGAATGGCCGTTACGCGCAGTGATGATGTAGCCGTTGCCGGCGAAGATATGGGTCTCGATAAACTCCAGCTTGCCGTTCTCGCGCACCGGTGAATAGGTGACGATAAACAGTGCGTCGCCGAAGGTTTCCAGCTTGGGGCGGCTGTGTTTTTCCAGGGCATCTTCGATGGCCAGTTCATGCAGGTTGAACTGGCGTTGCAGGTTGGCCAGCTCCTGCGCGTTGGGCTCTTCCAGGCCGATCCACACAAAGTGCCCGGGTTTGGCGGCCCAGGCCGCGCCTTCGTCGAGGGTGATATCAGTGACTTTCTTTCCGGCGCTGTACACGGCGGCCGCAACAACTCTACCCATGGTGCTGATCACTTCTTATTAGGAGGACAGGTGTTGGGCAGCTTAGCTTGAATGGCGTTCCATTGTTGCTGTTGCAGGCACGTGCTTTTTGTGGCGAGCACGCCTGTTTGCGTCGGCGCACGAAGCGCCCGTAAACAAGGGGTTCAGGCAGATTGCACGTCGCGATCCATCGCAGCAATGCACTCATCCATCTGCGCCTGACAGGTCTGCATCAACTGCGGGATGTCATCCGAAGTCAGGCCCACAGTGGGAATCGGCGGCAACGAACGTATGAGCACATCACCGCTGTTCCAGCGATTGAGCTTCATATGGGTGACGTAATTGCTGACACACACCGGCACGATGGGCACGCCAGCGGCGATGGCCATATGAAACGCGCCTTTCTTGAACGGCAACAGGCCTTTGCCCAGGTTGCGCGTGCCTTCCGGAAACACCCAGATCGACGTGTCCTGATGCTGCAACGTATGAGTGGTGGTGAGCATCGCGCGACGTGCCTTGTGCGCATTGCCGCGGTCGATCAGCACATTGCCCGCCAGCCAGAACAACTGGCCGAACAGCGGTACCCATTTCAGGCTCTTTTTGGCGATACACACAGTGCGATGGGGCACCACGGTGCCCAGCACAAACAGGTCATAGTTGGACTGGTGGTTGGCGATGATCACACACGTACCAGGCTTGTTGCGCAGGGAGTCGACATCGGTCTTCACCTTCAGCCGCAGGATCCACATGGCCGGCAGCGCATAAAGGCGCGCACACAAGCGGCTGTTGTCCGGGTTGAACGGCCGGCAGGCCCCGAGCAGCACGCCCAGTACACCGGCCACCATAAAGTGCAGGCCCATCAATAACATGCGTAACAGAAAAAGCATCGACACGGCCCATCGGGATAAAAGGTGGCGCAGTGTACGGATGTGCACTGAGTTCGGCAATTACCCGTAAAGAGGTAGGAGATAGGCGATGTTTAAGCACATGTTTCAACATGTGCCGATATAGGCAGGCTAGAGCGGCTAAAGATGTTTCGGATTCATTTGTACGAAAAAGCCCGACGCAAGGTCGGGCTTCGATGTTTCGGCTGTAGGGCTTAACTCAGGATATGCCCCTGATCCTGGATGATTGCCTCATCCAACGCCTCCAGCAGCGCCTTACGCACCTTCAGCTTGGTGTGCTTATGGGCGTTCATATTCAGCTTCTTCAACTGACGTGCCGCTTCCAGCGCCGCCGCCTGCAGCTCTTCAGGTGCCACCACCTTGTCGAGGAAACCGGCCTGCAACGCGCCTTGCGGGTCAAACATCTCGGCATTGATCACCGACCGATGAAACGCCGACTTACGCAGACGGTCCCGCGCCAGCTCGATACCGGCGTGGTGCATGGTCATGCCGATCGCCACCTCATTCAGGCCAACGCTGAACGGGCCTTCCACCCCAATCCGATAATCCGCCGACAACAACAGGAACGCACCCTTGGCCACCGCATGCCCAGGGCACGCCACAATCACCGGGAACGGGTGGGACAACAGGCGACGCGCCAACGTCGAGCCCGACGTCACCAGGCCGATGGCTTCTTTAGGGCCGGCTGTCATTACCTTCAAGTCATAACCACCCGACAGGATCCCCGGCGTGCCGGTGATGATCACCACCGCCCGATCTTTCTCGGCCTGGTCCAGCGCTGTATTAAACGCACTGACCACATCCGGAGAAATGGCATTCACCTTGCCGTTGCTCAGGGTCAGGGTCGCGATACCGTCTTCGAGGTGGTAAGCAATCAACTCACTCATGACGCGGTTCCTTGTAGGATTTGTTATAGAGAGGCTGTTTATAAAGGCGCATGCGCAGACGTTACCCACCACGCCCGCCCCGGTAAAGCGCCGTGACTGACTGCCCAGTCAGACTTTCCCCGCAAGGAGAGCACTGGAAGGCCTGGGGCAGGGCGCAACACCGACCCCAGACACAGGCCGCCCATGCCCAAGAATGGCAGAATCACCACCCCTTGCCGGGCGACTACCGGCATAGCCGTCTAACCGCATGAAAATTCTGAAAAAAACCTTTGCCATCAGAAAGGCTTTCGACTACATTAGCGCGCCTCGACAGACTGAACTGGTTTGACGAGATACGGTGAAGTGTCCGAGTGGCTTAAGGAGCACGCCTGGAAAGTGTGTATACAAGAAATTGTATCGAGAGTTCGAATCTCTCCTTCACCGCCAAATTTGATGTAAACAAAACCCCTGGTTTCGAAAGAACCCAGGGGTTTTGTGATTTCAGGGGTTTGAAAAACTAACCTCCACAGATCTTCGCGGTCTGGAGGTATGGCTAAAAATTTCAGTTTTGATGTTCTAATAGGCCGGTTATGCTAGGGAGAAAATTTCTCTAGCATCTGATTACGTGGCTACCTTACACGCTGAACGAAACTGGAAAATAAAAATCTATCCTGACGATCACGCGCCGCCGCACTTTCACGTGCAGACGCCGGATGGTGAGTCGCTGGTTCAGATAGAAGGGCTTGTCGTGCTCGGTATAGGTGCCGAAACGAAAGCTTTGAAAGCCGCCCTGCTTTGGGCAAAAGCCCATATCGCTGATCTCAAGCGCGTATGGGATGAACAAAACCGGAGGAACTGACTTATGGCCAGCAAGCTTCGCATCTCTGCTGTGCAACCAGTTGCCGGCAAGCATGCCTTAGAGATCGAGTGGCACAACGGTAAGCGGCACACCGTTGATCTCACTGATCATATAAATAATTTCTCGGTCCTCGAGCCTCTCTTGGATTTGGCGTTATTCGGCCAGGCCCAAGTAGGTGAGTGGGGGTTTGATGTGGCATGGGGCAGTGACCTCGAAGTGTCGGCCGTTACGTTGCATCGTCTGGCATTGGAGCAGTCTGGTGAGGTCATGCTGACGCAGGATTTCAGAAAGTGGATGCTCACCAACAATTTGTCTCTTTCTGCGGCGGCGGTAGAACTCGGCTTCTCGCGCAGGACTATCACGGCGTATAGCAGCGGTGCTGCCTTGATTCCCAAGCACGTAGGGTTGGCGTGTAAGGGATGGGAATATGAGCATAAAGGTCACGCAGGTCATCACGCTTGAATGGCCTGTATGTCAAAAGAAGGGCGGCCTATAGCGCCGCCCTAATACATTCAATGCCGATGCCGATGATGCACATCCGGAAAATGCGCATGGCTGTGCCTCAGCGGACTGTGCACATGCCCATGGCTATGGGGTTCCGCCGAATCCCACTCAAACCCGTGCTCATGCTGATGGTGTTCATCATGTACATGCCGATGCCCGTGTTCCGTCGCGTCATGCTGATGTTCATGGGCATGCCGTTCCGTCAGGTGCAGCCAAACCCCCACGGCCATCAGCGCTGAGGCAATCCAGAACGCCAGCGTCACTGACTCACCCAACAACAGCACCGCAATCGCAGCACCCAGGAACGGCGCGGTGGAAAAATAGGCTCCCGTGCGTGCGCTGCCCAGTCCGCGCAACGCCAGCACGAACATCACCAGGCTGATGCCATAGCCCAGAAAACCCACCAGCAAGATAGGTGCAAGCCGCGCCATGCCCGGGATCTGCGCCCCGAGATAAAGCGCCAACCCGCCATTCACCAGCCCCGCAATCAACCCCTTGGCCCCGGCGATAAACAGCGCGTCCGATGCAGACACCTTGCGCGTCAGGTTGTTATCGATCCCCCAGCACAGGCACGCCACGGCAACCGCCAGCGGCCCCGTCCAGTCATGGCTGGTGCCACCGCCGTCGGCCCCCGACAGCACCACGCCGCCCAGCACGATGGCGATCATCCCCAGGACGATGCGACGGTCGGCGTTTTCCCTGAACACGACCCAGGCGATAACGGCGGTCAGCACCGATTCCAGGTTGAGCATCAGGGAGGCGGTGGCGCCAGCGGTGCGGGTCAGGCCGAACATCAACGCGACGGGCCCGAGGATGCCGCCGAATGCGATGGCGCCGAGTAGCCAGGGCCATTCCGAAGGGGTTAGCCCGGAGGGTTTCCAGCCGCGATCACGAATAACGCGCACACCAGCGAGGCCGACGCCACTGCCAAGATAGAGCAGACCGGCGAGCAGCACGGGCGAGAGGCCCAGGCCGAGGTGTTTGGCGAGCGGGGTGCTGGCGCCGAACAGGGCGGCGGCGGCGAGTGCATAGAGGATACTGAGGTTCATGGGCCATCCTCGAAAGGTTGGCCCATGATACGTCGCGGGCTCAGTTGAAAGCCCGAGCGATTTTACTGCGCGGTTTTCAGCTTGATCACATCACCGGAAATCTTGGTGGTGTAACCGCTGAGCACCCAGGCCCAGAACCAGTTTTCCTGCACTTGGGTGTTGATCAGCGCATCGCCGCCTTTTGCCTTGATGGCGGCGTCCTGGGCGCGCACGAAACGGCTGTTCTGGCCGATCGGGATCACGCCGAACAGCATGATGCCGGTGGCGCTGGCTTCGCTGTGACCCAGCACGGTGTATTGGCTGCTGTCGTATTGCGGGGATTTGATGGCGGTGCCGGTGCAACCTGCGAGGGTGAAACCGAGAACGGCTGCTGCAACCACTTTACTGATGTACTTCACTGGGAAACTCCATGGACTAAAGCCCGAGATTCAATTCTCGGGGGCTGCACTTTAATCGCCCCGGCAAGGGATTGAAATCAATCTTCCCCTGTCAGATATGCAACCACGCCAGGCTACCTAACACCACCGCCACACCTGCCGCCGCATAGGACATGCGCTTCAACCATTCCCTTCTCGTCAACAACGTAATCGCCGCCAGCGAAATCGCGATCTGAATCGCGGTCATCGCCTGGGCCCAACGATGGTGCTGGTGCAGGGCCTGCTCGGATTTTTCATCCCATTCCTTTGAGGTCGCCTCTAGTTTCTCCGCTTGCTTGCGTACCTCTTCCTTCTGGCTTTTGTAGCGCTCGATCTCATTCTTGTAATGGGCGGCATCCACACCGGGAATATGGGTCGCGAGTTCCGCCAGGTTCTGCCGGCTGGACTTGGCCTGGTAGTAGTTCCACTGGTTGGCGGCTTCGGTCTTGATGATGGCCGCGTTGTTCTTGTCCATCGCCGCTTCGCTCTCGGTGGAGCCGGCCTGGTAGCTGAGCATGGCGCCAAGCGTGGCCATCAGTGCGGTCATGACGGCGATGCGACTGGCGAAACTGTCGCCGTGGGCGTGGGCGTGTTCGGTGGTGTGTTCGAGGTGTTTTTCGTGGGGGCTGGGGACTTCGAAGGCTTCGGACATGGTGGCGCCGGTGAAGGGACTGAGGGAGTCTGATTCTTCACCAGTGAAGCTGTCTCAAGCCTGTACGTAACGCCGGATCAAGCGCACATACACCGCAATATTGATCGCCAGCACCAATGCGCCCAGGCCCAGCTGGATCTGTGGCGTCAGCCCGGCCGGGTAGATCAACGTGAGGATGTAATGCTCGATAAACCCACCGCCATAACCGTCCTGCCCGGCGAGGTGGCGGAACAGGTTTTCCCAGCGGGTCAGCGGGCAGGGCAGGTGGAACACTTCGACCGCCACGCCCCACGCAGCGGCGGGCAAGTGCAGCCAGATAACCGGGCGCCATTTCAGCGCCAGCAGCCCACCAAACAGTACGAACAGGATGAAGCACAGGTGGAACAGCACGAGGCTGTCTGCGGCTAGACGATAGAGCATGTTTGGTTTCGCTTTTAGGTGACTGAAGGCGCGGACTGTCCCGTTTGAGGCTATAGCTCCAGTTGAACGGCGTTGATGCCAAATGCCTTGGCAATCTTTTCCCGCGTCGTCCGGCGAGGTTTGTTCACCGCCTCTTGCTGGGCAAATGCGGATTGGGAAATGCCCAGGCGTTGGGCGACTTCTTCCTGGGTCAGGTTCAGGTGTTCGCGCCAGGCTCGGATCGGAGTGGCTCCATCTACCAGGCGGCTGACCACCGCGTGGGGAATGAGGTTTGGATCGTTCTGCCGGGCCAGATAGTGTTCATAAGGGATCACCACGAAGGCTGGCTTGCCCTCCGTATTGTGGATGATCTGTATGGCAGTAGGTTCGCTCGTCACGTTTCTTGACCTCTTGAATGCTGACTACCTGGATATTGCCGTCCCAGTCGAAAAGGACTCGGTAATGACCCACCCTTAATCGGTAACCGTGGGGGTGGTTGACCAACGCCTTGACGTTGACTGCCTCGGGCATGCGTTCAAGCGAGAAGACGGCATCGCGTACTTGTTGCTGATGCTACGAATGCAATCGAAGCAATTGCTTGACGGCTTTTCGGGTCCAGTGGATTGAGTTCATCAGAGGTTAATAAGTCTTTTATAAGGTTTGCAAGGGGTATTTTTCAAAGGAGAGCTATCGGTCGAACGCTCTGTTCCTACAAACCCTAGACGGCCGCATCGCAGGCGGGCGGGTAAAACTGTTGCCCGGTATGAATCACTGATCGCACACAGACTGCAGTCCTGTGCCGACTCAATACCTGGCCGCGAAGGTTGCTTGCAGGTAACCCAGGCCGTTATTGTGCTGAATCCATTTAGTCCTTCTTCCAGGGTTTGTAGTGATGAATGCACCGCGTACCGCAGTCGGTCCGATCAAGGCCGTGATTTTCGATATGGACGGGTTATTGCTGGATACGGAAGGCATCTACACCGAAGTCACGCAGATCATCGCTGAACGCTACGGCCGAACCTACGACTGGGGCATCAAGCAGCACATCATCGGGCGCGGCGCCCAGGATTTGGCCGACTATGTGGTCAAGGCGCTGGACCTGCCGATTACCCCGGCTGAATTCCTCGAAATTCGCGAACCGCTGATGAGCGAGCGCTTTCCCAAGGCCTTGGGCATGCCTGGCGCGGAGGCGCTGGTGCGGCACTTGAAGGCGCACAACATACCGATTGCCGTGGGCACCAGTTCGTCGCGCAATTCGTTTGGCCACAAAACCACCTTGCACCGCGAGTGGTTTGGTTTGTTCGACACCATCGTCACCGCTGACGACCCGGAAGTCGGTGCCGCCAAGCCGGCGCCGGACATCTTCCTCACCGCTGCACGCCGCTTGGGCGTTGCCCCGGAGGATTGCCTGGTGTTCGAGGATTCGCCGTTTGGTGTAACGGCTGCGAAGGCCGCCCATATGACCGCGATCGCCGTCCCTGATGAAGCCATGGCCGACAGCAAGTACCAGCATGCCGACCAGATCATCCGCAAGCTTGCGGACTTCGACCTGGCGGCCTATGGCCTGCCCCCCATCTCCTGAATCAACAAGGTCAACAGGTGGGAGGGGGCAAGCCGCTCCCACATTGGGTTATGCGCTGAAGCCACCATCGATAGTCAGGCTGGCACCGGTGATATACCCCGCTTCCGGCCCGGCCAGATATGCCACGAAACTGGCAATCTCTTCCACGTGCCCGTAACGGCCCACCGCCATCAACCCGATCAGGCTCTCGGCAAAATCACTGTTTGCCGGGTTCATATCGGTGTCCACCGGCCCAGGTTGCACGTTGTTGATGGTGATGCCGCGCGGCCCCAGGTCCCGCGCCAAACCCTTGGTCAAACCGACCAGCGCCGCCTTGCTCATTGCGTACGGGCCACCACCGCCAAACGGCATGCGCTCGGCATTGGTGCTGCCGATGTTGATCACCCGGCCACCTTCACCCATATGCCTGGCGGCTTCCTGGGTGGCGATAAACACGCTGCGCACGTTGATCGCCAGGGTCTGGTCGAAGTCTTCCAGCTTGAAGTCTTCCAGCGGTGCAATGGCCAGCACGCCGGCGTTATTCACCAGGATGTCCAGGCGGCCGAAGGTTTCCACGGTGGCGTTGACCGCGTTGCGGATCGCAGTGGCATCGGCGCTGTCGGCGTGGATCGCCAGGGCTTTGCCGCCTTCGCTGATCACGCTGTGCTGCAGGGCTTCAGCCTTGGCGGCCGAGCTGACGTAGGTAAAGGCAACGGCTGCACCCTGTGCTGCCAGGCGCTTGACGATGGCGGCGCCGATGCCGCGGGAACCGCCTTGGATCAAGGCGACTTTGCCGCTGAGGTTGTGTGTGGTCATGTCGATCTCCTGGTCATTCAAGGCGCAATGCCCTGTTGTTGGAGCCGAGTATCGACCTCGCTCGCCGCTGCCGGTAGACCGTGATTGCTATAGTCTGTGTAAACCAAAAGTTTAGAGTGTGGCGTTATGGAAAGCTTTGGCAGTATCGAATGCTTTGTGCGCAGCGCCGAAGGCGGCAGCTTTGCCGAGGCGGCCCGGCACCTGAGCCTGACCCCGGCGGCGGTCGGCAAAAGCGTCGCCAAGCTGGAGGTGCGCCTCGGCGTGCGGCTGTTCCAGCGCAGCACCCGGCGTCTGGCCCTGACCGAAGCCGGCAAGTTGTTCCTGGCCGAAGTCAGCGGCAGCCTCACCACCATCCAGAATGCCGTGGCTAACCTGGCCAGCGCCGAAGGCCGGCCGGTGGGCACGCTCAAGGTCAGCATGGGCACCGTGTTTGGCAATCGCTACGTGGTGCCGTTGCTGGGGGCGTTCATGGCGCGCTTTCCGGATATCAGCCCGGACTGGCATTTCGACAACCGCCAGGTGGACCTGATCGGCCAGGGCTTCGATGCCGCCATCGGCGGCGGTTTTGAGCTGCCCCAAGGCGTGGTGGCGCGCAAGTTGACGCCGGCGCATCGGGTGCTGGTGGCTTCACCGGCTTACCTGGCGCAACGCCCACCGGTGCGCGAGCCCGAAGACTTGTCGCGCTGCAAGGGCATTCTGATCCGCTCGCCGCAAACCGGGCGTATCCGGTCCTGGCAATTGACCAGTGTCGCGCGCGAACACCGCCCGCTGGTGCTCAAGCCCGGCATGACCATGAGCGACTCCGAAGCCGCCTGCTGTGCCAGCGCCCAGGGCCTGGGGATTGCGCTGGTGAGCATGCCCATGGCCGTGCCGTTCCTTGACAGTGGCGCGGTGGTGCGCGTGTTGCCCGGCTGGTGTGTCGACGACGGCAATATTTCCATCTACTACGCGGAGCACAAACTGCTGCCCGGCAAGACCCGGGCGTTTGTGGATTTCATCATCGAGCAGTTTGCCGAGAAGAAGCTGGGCCAGAGGTTCAGCGCAATCTGAAACCAGGTGCCGGTCAGCGGCCGAACCGAGTCGGCCAGCCAATCACCTGCTTCGGCCGTGGCGTCGCGTAAGTGCGGATCTTCGACGTCGACAACCCTAGTCGCACCAGGGATTCGGCAATGGTCACCGCCGCCGTCACCCCATCCACCACCGGCACGCCGGTGCGCTGGCGAATCTGCTCATCCAGCCCGGCCATGCCGCCGCAACCCAGGCAGATCACTTCGGCCTTGTCCTCGCGGATGGCCAGTTCCGCCTGGCGCACGATGGCTTCCATGGCGGCCAGCGGGTCTTCCTCCAGTTCCAGCACCGCCATGCCGCTGGCGCGCACCGAGGCGCAGCGCTGGTACAGGCCGGCGAGTTTCAGGCGGTCTTCGATCAGCGGCACGGTGCGGTCCAGGGTGGTGACCACGGAGTAGGCGTGGCCCAGGAACATTGCGGTGCTGGCCGCCGCTTCGGTGATGTCCACCACCGGCACATTCAGCAACTCCTGCAAGCCTTCCCGGCCGTGCTCGCCGTAGCCGGCCTGGATCACCGCATCGAACGGTTGGTCGTAGGCCATCACCCGGTCCATCACGGCGATGGCGGCCAGGTAGCTTTCAAAGTTGCCCTCCACCGATTCCGCGCCGAAGTAGGGCGTGAGCCCGACAATCTCGGTGCCCGGCGAGGCCACGGACCGCGCCTGTTGAGCGATGGTTTCAGTGATGGATTCGGTGGTGTTGACGTTGACCACGAGGATACGCATGGAAGGTCCTTACTCAGTGACTGACGTTATCGACGGCAATGCTTTCGCCGCTGACATCGGCGTAGAACGGCTGGCGCTTGGCGATCAGCAGGTACAGCAACCCTGCAATACCGGCGCCAAACAACCAGGAAAACGGCGAGACGCTGGCAAATCCCGGCAACAGCGCCAGCAGGATGGCGATCACGGCTGCAGGAATAAACGCCGCCACTGCACGCATATTCACCCCACGGCTGTAGTAATAAACGCCATTCGGGTTTTCGCTATACAGCTGCGGTACGTCCACCTGGCTTTTACGAATCAGCCAGTAATCGACCATGATCACCCCGTACAGCGGCCCCAGCAGCGCGCCCAGGCCGGAGAGGAAATACACGATCACCAGTGGGCTGTTGTAGAGGTTCCACGGCAGGATCAGCACGGCCACGGTGGCGCTGATCAAGCCGGCACGGCGGAAGTTCAGGTATTTGGGTGCCAGGTTGCTCAGCACAAAGGCCGGCGCGACGAAGTTGGCCATGATGTTCACCGCCACGGTCACGATCAGGAACGCCAGGCAGCCCAGCACGAGAAAGAAGGTATTGGGGATGGCTGCAATGATTTCAGTCGGGCTTTCGATCACTCGGCCATTGAGTTGGAATTGCCCGCCGCACAGCAGCACGGTGATGGCGGCAAACACCAGGATATTCACCGGCAGGCCCCAGAAGTTGCCGACGAGGATGGTCTTGCGGCACGGCGAAGAGCGCGCGAAGTCGCAGAAGTTGAGGATCAGCGTGCCATAGATCGCCAGCCACAACGCGCCACCGGCAAAGATATTGCGCCACATCTCGCCGCCGCTCAGCGGTTCGCGGATCGACCAGGCAATGTGGCCGCCGGCCTGGAAGTACATCCAACCGGCCAGCGCCGCCACCGTCAGCAAAATCACCGGCCCGGCGAAGCCTTCATAACGGCGCACCATCTCCATGCCATAGGCCAGGATCACCAGTTGCACGAACCAGATCGCCACAAAACACGCCCAACCCAGGGTGGATAACCCCAGGATCGAGTTGTGGTCATAGTCGGCAAAGCCCGGATGAATCGCCGTCAGCAGTACGCGGAAAACCACCGACGCCAGGTACGTCTGGATACCAAACCAGGCAATCGCTATCACGGCGCGGATCAACGCCGGGATCTGCGCGCCGTGAATGCCGAAACTGATGCGGCTGATCACCGGAAACGGCACGCCGGTCTTCTGGCCCATATACCCCGACAAGTTCATGAAGAAGTACACCAGCGCCGCGCCGATGCCCAGGGACAACAGGATCTGCCAGCCGCCCAGGCCCAGCGCGTAGAGGCCGATGGCGAACGAATAGTTGGCGATGTTGTGCACGTCATTGGTCCAGAGCGCGAAGATGCTGTAGCGCCCCCAGCGTCGGCCTTCGACCTTGGTGGGCGCCAGGTCCTTGTTGTGCAGGCGCGGGCTGAGCACCAGGGGGCCGGGGCTTGCGGCGTCCGGGTTCAGGGCGGAGGAGGGCAGATCCAGTGCGATGTTATTCGAAAGGCTTGTACGCATTCCGGCAGGCTCCAGCACATCTGCTGAGGCGCTGCAGATGGCAAAGTGTATGTAGGTTTTGTATTTATTGTATACAAAGCGTATTTCACCTTAAGCCACATGTGTGCCAGCTTTGGATCTATGAAAGTCCTGGGTAATTTCGTTTTTATAGGTGAGTTAAATAACTGGCTGAATTTGAAGAAATATAAATTGACCGATTGAACAGCTATTTATTTTTGCGTTGTCAGCTTGTGATTCGCCAGGCCAACCGAGGGGAGGGGAGAGGTGTTACGTTATGGTGCGGTTGAAGAGAAATTGCACACATAAATGACACCGATGGTTACATCTATGTGTACATCTCTAACACTCAACCCAAAACAAAATGGGGGAGGGGGCTTGCCCTAATACCAGTCAGTTAAGCGTACATCGCCTCCTGTAGGAGCGAGCTTGCTCGCGAAAAACGTCAACGATAACGCGTGCTTCCTGAATGAACGCGGCGCCTGTGAGTTTTTCGCGAGCAAGCTCGCTCCTACAAAAAGCCTCAACTGACTAGCATCAGGGCAAGCTCCCTCCCACATTTTTTACAGCATCAACTTCAAGCCTTGCTGATGATATTCCCGGCATGCAGCCCGCATTCCTTCTGCGTGGCTTCTTCCCACCACCAGCGTCCTTCGCGCTCGTGCTGGTTCGGCAGCACAGGACGGGTGCACGGCTCACAGCCGATGCTGATAAAGCCGCGCTCATGCAGGCTGTTGTACGGCAGCTCCAGCATGCGGATGTAACCCCAGATCTCCTCGCTGGTCATCTGCGCCAGCGGGTTGAACTTGTACAGGGTACGTTCCGGGGTGGAGAAGGCGGTGTCGATTTCCAGCGCCGCCACCTGGCTGCGGGTGCCGGGGCTCTGGTCGCGGCGTTGGCCGGTGGCCCAGGCGCTGACGCCGGAAAGCTTGCGGCGCAGTGGCTCGATCTTGCGCACGCCGCAGCATTCGCCATGGCCGTCCTTGTAGAAGCTGAACAGGCCTTTCTCCTTGACGAAGGGTTCCAGCTTGCTCTGGTCCGGAGAGATCAGTTCGATGTCGATCTTGTAGAAGTCGCGCACCTGCTCGATAAACCGGTAGGTCTCCGGGTGCAGGCGACCGGTGTCGAGGCTGAACACCTTGACGTTCTTGTTCAGCTTCCAGGCCATGTCCACCAGCACCACATCCTCGGCGCCGCTGAAGGAAATCCACAGGTCATCACCGAACTGGCTGAACGCCAGCTTGAGAATGTCCTGGGCAGACTTGTTGGCATAAGTCGTGGCGAGTTCAACGACGTCGAAGGCTTGGTTCATCAGGACGGTTCCTACAGGTCAATGGCGCTGAGCGCTCTATAGGGGAGCGATGGTATCAAAATCCGCCCTGCGTTGCGGCGGCGGGCTTGAATCGCTAGAGTTCGGCAGTCCTTTTGCTCGCTCAACTAACAACATCTAATGGGAGTGTCTTGTGGAAATTGCCTGTCTCGACCTGGAAGGGGTGCTGGTGCCGGAAATCTGGATCGCCTTCGCCGAAAAAACCGGTATTGAATCCCTGCGGGCCACCACCCGTGACATTCCCGACTACGACGTGCTGATGAAGCAGCGCCTGCGCATCCTCGACGAACACGGGCTCAAGCTCGCCGACATCCAGGAAGTGATCGCCACCCTCAAGCCGCTGGACGGTGCCATCGAGTTCGTCAACTGGCTGCGCGAGCGCTTCCAGGTGGTGATCCTGTCCGACACCTTCTACGAATTCTCCCAGCCGCTGATGCGCCAGCTGGGTTTCCCGACCTTGTTGTGCCACCGTCTCATCACCGACGAAAACGACCGCGTGGTCAGCTACCAACTGCGCCAGAAAGACCCCAAGCGCCAGTCGGTATTGGCGTTCAAGACCCTCTACTACCGCGTGATCGCTGCGGGCGACTCCTACAACGACACCACCATGTTGGGCGAGGCCGACCGCGGGATTCTGTTCCATGCGCCGGACAATGTGATCCGCGAATTCCCGCAATTCCCGGCGGTGCATACGTTTGAAGATTTGAAGAAAGAGTTCATCAGGGCGTCGAATCGGCCGTTGAGCCTGTAATTTCTTTCGGTTCGGCTGATGGCCCTATCGGGGGCTTGCTCCCGATGGGGAAAGTAGCGCCACTACCCATGTTTCTGTCAGCTCCCTGCAAGCAACCGCTCATAAGGAATACTCAAGCCTTCATGCAGCCGCTTGATCATCGACAGGCTCAGCTTGCGCTTGTGGTTCAGCACTTCGGATACACGTCCGCTGGTGCCGATAAATGGCTCCAGGTCGCGGGCAGTCATGCCCAGTTGCTCCATGCGAAATTTAATGGCTTCCACCGGATCAGAAGGTGGTATTGGGTAATGTTCGGCTTCGTACTTCTCAATGAGTACTGCAAGAATTTCCAGCTCATCGCCTTCAGTCGAGCCGATGTCCGCTCCCCAGAGCTGCTGTACCCGCGCGAGTGCAGCAGTGAGGTCTTCCTGGGAGTGTATGGGTTTGATGTTCATTACACGGTCTCCGCGTTGATCTGGTCGTACTGCGCATGAGTCCCTACGAACCGTATGAACCCAAGCTGTCGCTGGTAATCGATCGCCATGATCACTCGATATTTGTTGCCGCCCACGTTGAATACAACCCTGCCACCTTTGAGAATGCTCGCGGTCCTGAGCGCTGCCTTGAGTGCTTGTGGCGTCGGGTAAATGGCCTTTTCCATATGCCGATACAGTTCAATAAGCGGTGCCTTTGCATCGATATAGGCGGGTTGGTTTTCCCAGAATATTCGTAAGGTCGATAGAGCGATTATCCGCATCGCTGCAACCTCCCAATTTGGGAGATGATAGGCGCGGTTGAGAGGGGGCGCAATCTCGGAAATATTTCCTGACGGGTAGGCAGTCGCTTCATGTGATCCTTCACAGACGGCGGGCGGACGGTTGAAGCCGGACGCTATCTTCCGACGTTCAACTACGTCTACTGTGGGTCTGATTCAGGTTTTTTCTACTGCTCGGCGCTACGTCTGAGAGCCAGGAAGGCACTGCGCGCTACAGGTTTTCCAGCGTTTGTAACAACACCCGTACCTTCGTCAGCGACTCCTGGTACTCCGCCTCCCACTGCGAATCCGCGACAATCCCGCCGCCGCCCCAGCAGCACACCTGGCCATCCTTGACCAGCAAACTGCGAATGGCGATGGAGCTGTCCATCTCGCCGCGCACATCCAGGTACACCAACGAACCGCAGTACAGCCCGCGTCGGGTCGGCTCGAGTTCGTCGATGATCTGCATCGCGCGGATTTTCGGGGCACCGGTGATCGAACCGCCGGGGAAGCTGCCGGCGATCAGGTCGAGGGCGTCTTTGTCGTCGGCCAATGTGCCGGTCACGCTACTGACCAGGTGATGCACGTTGGGGTAGCTTTCCAGGCTGAACAGTTCCGGCACGTTTACCGAGCCAGTGCGGCAGGTGCGGCCGAGGTCGTTGCGCAGCAGGTCGACGATCATCAGGTTCTCGGCGCGGTCCTTGGGGCTGGCCAGCAGTTCGGCGGCATTCGCCGCGTCTTCTTCCGGCGTAAGGCCGCGGGGGCGGGTGCCTTTGATCGGGCGGGTCTCGACGTGGCGCTCGCTGATGCGCACGAAACGCTCCGGCGACAGGCTCAGCACCGCGCCGTCGTCCGGCAGGCTCTGGAACCCGGAAAATGGCGTCGGGCAGGCTTCGCGCAACGCGCAGTAGGCGGCCCAGGGATCGCCCAGGCACGGCGCGCGGAAACGCTGGGCGAAGTTGACCTGGTAGCAGTCGCCCGCCTGGATGTAATCCTGGATCCGCACGATGGCTTGGCGGTAGGCCTCGGCGCTGAGGTCGGGGGCCATCGGGCCCTGGAGTTTGAACGTCGCAGAGGTGTCGACAGCCCCCTGGCTGAACAACGCGATCAGCCGTTGCCGTTCGCTGTCTGCCAGCGAGGGATGAAACACCAGCTGGCTGGCCTGCGCCTGGTGGTCACTGATCAGCGCCCAGGCGTACAGCCCGAAGCGCGCGTCCGGCAGGTGCAGGTCATCCACTGCCAGGTGCGGCATGAGCTCCAGGTGCCGACCGAAGTCGTAGCTCAGGTAGCCGATCAAGCCACCGGCGAACGGCAACTGCAAACCGGCAGGAATTGCGGCTTCACCCAATCGCGTCAGGTTTTCCCGTAAGCGATGCAGGAAAGCAGCGCCGCTTTCGTCAGGCGCTACCGTCAAGGTTGCTTCGGGCCAGGCGCTGAGCAAATCGTAACGCCCACGCTCGGCCGCCGGGCGGCCGCTGTCGAGCAGGACCGCGCCGGGAGCGTGGCGAATCGCCGCAAAATACTCGGCGGGGTTGGCCCGGTAGGGCAATGGGTGTACGGAGCAGGTCGACATGCGGGGTTGGATCAGCCAATGGCGCGGGGGGAGAGGGATTGTAGTCCCCCGTAGGATTTGCTCCTAGGGGGGATGTCGGGGATAGGCAGTTCGAAGACCGGATCAGCCTTCCACGGGCGGAATATGCCCGAACATCTCCTGCACGAACTTCACCCGCTCTTCCGGGGTTTCCGTCACGCCGGCGGCTTTCAGTTCTTCCAGTCGAGCCTCCACCGCATGGGTGCGCAAGGTCAGGCCGCAGTCGTTGGCGATCTGGATATTGAGCCCCGGCCGCGCATTCAGCTCCAGGATCAGCGGGCCCTTTTCCTGGTCGAGCACCATGTCCACGCCGATATACCCCAGCCCGCAGAGCTCGTAGCAGCCGGCCGCGAGCTTCATGAACCCGTCCCAGTTGGGCAGTTGCACGCCATCCACCGCGTTGGTGGTGTCGGGGTGTTTGGTGATGATGTTGTTCAGCCAGGTGCCGCGCAGGGTCAGGCCGGTGGCGAGGTCGACGCCCACGCCAATCGCGCCCTGGTGCAGGTTGGCCTTGCCGCCCGACTGGCGGGTGGGCAAGCGCAGCATCGCCATCACCGGGTAGCCCATCAGCACGATGATGCGAATATCCGGCACGCCTTCGTAGCTGATGCTCTTGAAGATCTGATCGGGCACCACGCGGTATTCGATCAGCGCACGGTCGCGGTGGCCACCCAGGGAGTACAGGCCGGTGAGGATGCTGGAAATCTGGTGCTCGATCTCTTCATGGCTGATGATCTTGCCGGACACCGTGCGATAGCGCCCCTCAAAACGGTCCGCCACCACCAGGATGCCGTCGCCGCCGGCGCCCTGGGCCGGTTTGATCACGAAATCGCTGCGCCCGCCAATGATCTCGTCGAGCTTGTCGATTTCCTTCTCGGTGGAGATCACCCCGTACATTTCCGGCACATGGATGCCGGCGGCGATGGCCCGTTCCTTGGTGATGATCTTGTCATCCACGATCGGATACAGGCTGCGCTTGTTGTACTTGAGCACGTAGTCGGCATTGCGCCGGTTGATGCCCATGATCCCCCGCGCTTCCAGGGCTTTCCAGGTCTTCCAGAAGCCGAACATTACGAATCAGCCTTGAGGAAAGCCTTGAACCGTACCAGCTCGGTCAGGCGGTAGCCGCGATAGCGACCCATCGCCAGCATGAAACCCACCAGGATCAGCAGGATCGCCGGGAAGGTGAATACGAAGTAGATCAGCTCCGGCACGCTCATGATGATGTGCGCCAGGGACGCGGCGAACAGCGTACCAATCGCGACTTTCATGGCATGGCTGGCGCCGCGCTCTTCCCAGGTGATCGACAAGCGTTCGATGGTCATGGTCAGGATCACCATCGGGAACAGCGCCACGGACAGCCCGCGCTCCAGCCCCAGCTTGTGGCTGAACAGGCTGATGGCGGCGATCAGCACCACCACGAAGGTCAGCACCACCGACAACCTCGGCAGCATCTGCAGCTTCAGGTGTTCCAGGTACGACCTGAGGGACAGGCCGAGTGCCGTGATAATCGTGAACAGCACAATCCCGAAGCCCAGCTGCGTCTCTCGGAACGCCAGGGCAATCAGCACCGGGGTAAAGGTGCCCAGGGTCTGCAGGCCGATCAGGTTGCGCAGGATCAGGATCACCAGCACCCCAATCGGGATCATCACCATGATCATGAAGGTCTGCTGGGTTTGCAGCGGCAGGCCGTACAGCGAGTATTCGAGGAAGTTGGCGTCGGTGTTCTCGTCGGTCAGCTTGGCCAGGCGAATCGCGTTCATTTCGCTGTTATTGAGGCTGAAGGTGACCATGGCTTTCTTGCCGCCATCGACGGTGATCAGGTTTTCATCGCCGGTCCACCACAGCAGGCGGTCGGCGGGCAGGCCCTGTTCGCCGGTTTCCGGGTTGAAGTACAGCCAGTCGTTGCCATTGAAGCTGCGCAGCCACAGTTCCGGGGTTTGCGGCTGGTCGGCCACCAGGCGGATGGTGTGGACCTTTTCCACCGGCACGTGGGCGATGGACAGCAGCAGCTCGACGATCTTGGCCTTGTGCGGCGTCGACGGGTCGCCGGCCAGCAACAGCTTCACGTTGTCGTCGTTGAGGTTGTTGGTGCGCTTGATGGCTTCGGTGATGAAGGTCTCGACGTCGGCCGAATGCTGGCGGATCGGCGCCAGCAGGGCTTCGGCGGCGATTTTTTCCGGGCCTTCCACGGCAATGCTGTCGCGGAAGGTCGGGCCCTTGATCTTGGTTTTTTCGCCGCTGTAGCGCTTGGTCAGCACCAGGCGGTAATACAGGGTCTGGTTGCCCTTGGCGCGGCGTGCCGACCAGGTGACCTTACGGTTGCCGTCGATGCGGTTGACGCTCACCCCGTAGTTATTCGAGATAAAGCTCTCATTAAGGCTGACGAAGTCGCGGCTCAAGGGCGGCACGAACATCTGGATCTTCACCGGGTCCTTGGGGTTGGCGACGAACTCGACCTTGGCGTCGATGTTCCACAGGTCGTCGGTGGCGTCCTCGGTGACGGGAATGCCCAGCACGAAGATCTGGTAGGCGGTGACCGAAATACCCAACACCACCAGGATGGCGATCAGGATTCTCAGGTGCAGGGTTAGAGCGCGCATTCGGTTTACTCGGCGGTATGAGCGTCGGCGGCGCAGGCGGGTTTGCCTGCTGCGTATTTAAGACTGGGGTCGACCAGCGCATCAAAGCGTTTGAGCGCTTCGGAGCCGATCAGCAGCGGGTATTGGAAAGCGCTGCGGTCAGTCAAGTTCACTTCGATGCTGCGTAAAGCGGTGCCCATGCAGATATCCAGGGCAATCACAGGACGGGCGGTGTAGTTCTTGTCCTCATCGGGGTCGTAGTCGCCGGCGCGCCGCTTGATCTTGCTGACGCGGGCCAGGGGGCGTTCGATGGGATGGGAATGGGCGGTGTCGATGGCCAGGTAGAAGCGCACCCAGGATTCGCCGTTGCGCTTGAAACGCTTGATGTCACGGGCGCTGAGGGAGGCGGTCTTGGCGCCGGTGTCGAGCTTGGCGGCTACTTCCAGGTCGATGCCGGCCAATTGCGCGTATTCATTGAGGCCATACACGGTCTTCTCGGCGGCAGCGCCAAGGCTCGGCATGGACAATAGGCAAAACAACAGGGGGAAGGGCTTGAGTCTCATAGATCCTGAGGCGGTGCAGTGCGATGTTCAATTCAAGGCGACTGGCATTGCTGCGCAAGCTCCCTTCGTGCGCCGTTTCATCAAGTGATGTCAGGCAAATGCGGCGGGCATTCTAACATGATGCTTTTCTGGCGCCAGCGCTGGCAGCCGGCCATGCCCTGAGCGAGTGCAGCCCGGATTATTAGACGATTGTCGACAATATCGATTTATTCTTTGACTGGTAGCGGTTTATTGGCTAGTTTTTGCCACATTGCTTTCCAAGGTGTCGACAATATGCTGGGTCAATCAGAAGCTCCGATAATGGCGTCGGACGAATCCCAAACGATGTCCGAGAACGTCTTCCGACGCATCCAGGCCGCCATCGTCAAGGGTGAGATCGCTCCCGGCAGCAAGATTTCCGAGCCGGAACTGGCCCGCACCTACGGCATCAGCCGTGGCCCGCTGCGCGAGGCGATCCACCGCCTCGAAGGCCAGCGCCTGCTGGTGCGCGTGCCCCATGTGGGCGCCCGGGTCGTGTCCTTGAGCCACGCCGAGCTGGTTGAACTGTATGAAATCCGCGAGTCCCTGGAAGGCATGGCCTGTCGCCTGGCCGCCGAGCGCATGACCGACGCGGAAATCGAAGAATTGCGCCAGGTGTTGCACACCCACGAGCGCGACGCCGCGTTCCAGGCGGGTGTCGGCTACTACCAGCAGGAAGGCGACTTCGATTTTCATTACCGGATCATTCAAGGTGCGGGTAACCGCACCCTCACCCAAATGCTCTGCGGCGAGCTGTACCAACTGGTGCGCATGTACCGCATCCAGTTCTCCGCCACCCCCAATCGTCCACGCCAGGCCTTTGCCGAGCATCACCGCATTCTTGATGCGATTGCCGATCGCGACGGTGAACTGGCCGAGTTGTTGATGCGCCGGCATATCGGTGCTTCCAAACGCAATATTGCCCGTCATTTCCCAGGCGGCGCCCCTGATAGAGGTGAGTCATGAGTTCGAACAACAAAAGCACCCCCGGCCAGCGTTTCCGTGACGCAGTCGCCAGCGAGCACCCCTTGCAGGTGGTCGGTGCGATCAACGCCAACCATGCGCTGCTGGCCAAGCGCGCCGGCTTCAAGGCGATCTACCTGTCGGGTGGCGGCGTGGCGGCCGGTTCCCTCGGCGTGCCGGACCTGGGCATCACCGGCCTGGATGACGTACTCACCGACGTGCGCCGTATCACCGACGTCTGTGACCTGCCGCTGCTGGTGGACGTGGACACCGGCTTCGGCTCCTCGGCGTTCAACGTCGCGCGCACGGTCAAATCAATGATCAAGTTCGGCGCCGCCGCCATCCATATCGAAGACCAGGTCGGCGCCAAGCGCTGCGGCCATCGTCCTAACAAAGAGATCGTGTCCCAGCAGGAAATGGTCGACCGCATCAAGGCCGCCGTGGACGCGCGCACCGATGATAGCTTCGTGATCATGGCGCGCACCGACGCGTTGGCCGTGGAAGGCCTGGAGTCTGCCCTGGAGCGTGCCGCCGCCTGCATCGAGGCCGGCGCCGACATGGTGTTCCCGGAAGCCATCACTGAACTGGAAATGTACAAACTGTTCGCCGCCCGTGTGAAGGCGCCGATCCTGGCCAACATCACCGAGTTCGGCGCGACGCCGCTGTACACCACCGAACAGTTGAAATCTGCCGATGTTTCCATCGTGCTGTACCCGCTGTCGGCCTTCCGCGCCATGAACAAGGCAGCCGAGAACGTCTACACCGCGATCCGTTGCGACGGCACTCAACAGAACGTGATCGACACCATGCAAACCCGCATGGAGCTTTACGATCGCATCGACTACCACACCTTCGAGCAGAAGCTTGACGCGCTGTTCGCCGCGAAAAAGTGACGAACACGCCTCCCTGAATAACGACAAAATTGGAGAAAAACCATGGCTGAAGCAAAAGTACTGAGTGGTGCCGGCCTGCGTGGCCAGGTCGCCGGGCAGACCGCACTGTCCACCGTGGGCCAGGCTGGTGCCGGCTTGACATACCGTGGCTACGACGTGCGCGAACTGGCTGCCGATGCACAGTTTGAAGAGGTCGCTTATCTGCTGCTGTACGGCGAACTGCCGACCCAGGCCGAACTGGCCGCCTACAGCGCCAGGCTGAGCACGCTGCGTGACCTGCCGCAAGCGCTGAAAGAAGTGCTCGAACGCATCCCCGCCGACGCCCACCCGATGGACGTGATGCGCACCGGTTGCTCCTTCCTCGGTAACATCGAGCCGGAAAAAGACTTCAGCGTGCAACGCGACGTGACCGACCGCCTGCTTGCCGCGTTCCCGGCGATCATGTGCTACTGGTACCGCTTCAGCCATGACGGCAAGCGCATCGACTGCGTGACCGACGAGCCGAGTATCGGCGGCCACTTCCTGCACCTGCTGCATGGCAAGAAGCCGAGCGAGCTGCATGAGAAGGTCATGAATGTGTCGTTGATCCTCTACGCCGAGCACGAGTTCAACGCCTCGACCTTCACCGCGCGGGTGTGTGCCTCGACCCTGTCCGACCTGTACTCCTGCATCACCGCCGCCATCGGCTCCCTGCGCGGCCCGCTGCACGGCGGCGCCAACGAAGCGGCGATGGAAATGATCGAGCGTTTCGGTTCGGCAGAGGAAGCCGTCGAAGGCACCCTCGGCATGCTGGCTCGCAAGGACAAGATCATGGGCTTCGGCCACGCGATCTACAAAGACAACGACCCGCGTAATGAAGTGATCAAGGGCTGGTCGAAAAAGCTCGCCGACGAAGTGGGCGACACCGTGCTGTTCCCGGTCTCCGAAGCCATCGACAAGACCATGTGGGAGCAGAAGAAACTGTTCCCCAACGCCGATTTCTACCATGCCTCGGCGTACCACTTCATGGGCATCCCGACCAAGCTGTTCACGCCGATCTTCGTCTGCTCGCGGCTTACCGGCTGGGCCGCGCATGTGTTCGAACAGCGCGCCAACAATCGCATCATCCGTCCAAGCGCCGAGTACATCGGCGTTGAACAGCGCAAGTTCGTGCCAATCGAACGTCGCTGAATGGGAACACCGACGATCCCGAAGTGGAAACCGGACCAAGTGTGGGAGGGGGCTTGCCCCCGATGGCGGTTTATCAGTTGCCATAGGTGTTGAATGACACACCGCTATCGGGGGCAAGCCCCCTCCCACATTTGAATCGCATTTCAATTCCGGATCGGCCCAGGTCTTCCTTTTGCAATCACCGTGACCGAGTCCTGACGATGAACACTGAATTTCGCAAACCGCTCCCCGGCAGCCGCCTGGATTACTTCGACGCCCGCGCGGCCGTCGATGCAATCAGCCCCGGCGCCTATGCCACGTTGCCCTACACCTCTCGTGTGCTTGCCGAGAACCTGGTGCGCCGCTGCGACCCGGCCACCCTCAACGCATCTCTGAGCCAGTTGATCGAACGCAAACGCGACCTCGACTTCCCCTGGTTCCCGGCCCGCGTGGTGTGCCACGACATTCTTGGCCAGACCGCGCTGGTCGACCTCGCCGGCCTGCGTGATGCCATCGCCCTGCAAGGCGGCGACCCGGCCCAGGTCAACCCGGTGGTCCCCACCCAGTTGATCGTCGATCACTCCCTGGCTGTCGAAGCCGGTGGTTTCGACCCGGACGCGTTCGAGAAAAACCGCGCCATCGAAGACCGTCGCAACGAAGACCGCTTCCACTTTATCGAGTGGACCAAAAAGGCCTTCAAGAATGTCGACGTGATCCCGCCGGGCAACGGCATCATGCACCAGATCAACCTGGAGAAAATGTCCCCGGTGATCCAGGTACGTGAGGGTGTGGCCTTCCCGGATACCTGCGTCGGCACCGACAGCCATACCCCCCACGTCGATGCCTTGGGCGTGATCGCCATTGGTGTCGGCGGCCTTGAAGCCGAAAGCGTCATGCTTGGCCGCGCCTCGTGGATGCGCCTGCCGGAAAGCGTCGGTGTCGAATTGACCGGCCAGTTGCTGCCGGGCATCACCGCCACTGATATGGTGCTGGCCCTGACCGAGTTCCTGCGCCAACAGAAAGTGGTCGGCGCCTGGCTGGAATTCTTCGGTGAGGGCGCGTCCAAACTGACCCTCGGCGACCGCGCGACCATCTCCAACATGGCCCCGGAATACGGCGCCACGGCGGCCATGTTTTATATCGACCAGCAGACCATCGCCTACCTGAAACTCACCGGCCGCGAAGACGAGCAAGTCGCCCTGGTCGAGCAATACGCCCGCCACACCGGCCTGTGGGCAGACGATCTCAAAGGCGCGCAATACGAGCGTGGCCTCACCTTCGACCTGTCCAGCGTGGTGCGCAACATGGCTGGCCCGAGCAACCCGCACGCCCGCGTCGCCACCCGCGACCTGGCCGCCAAGGGCATCTCCGGCCAGTGGGATGAAGTGCCGGGGCAAATGCCCGACGGCGCGGTGATCATCGCCGCCATCACCAGTTGCACCAACACCAGTAACCCGCGCAACGTGATCGCCGCCGGGCTGCTGGCGCGCAACGCCAACAGGCTTGGGCTGACGCGCAAACCTTGGGTCAAGTCGTCCCTGGCGCCGGGTTCGAAAACCGTGGCCATGTATCTGGAAGACGCCGGCCTGGGCCATGAGCTGGAAAAGCTCGGCTTTGGCGTGGTGGCGTTTGCCTGCACCACCTGTAACGGTATGTCCGGCGCGCTCGACCCGGCGATCCAGCAAGAGATCATCGACCGCGACCTGTACGCCACCGCCGTGCTCTCGGGCAACCGCAACTTCGACGGGCGTATCCACCCGTACGCCAAGCAGGCGTTCCTGGCTTCGCCGCCGCTGGTGGTGGCCTATGCGATTGCCGGCACCATCCGTTTCGACATCGAGAAGGACGTGCTCGGCCTGGACGCCGACGGCAAGGAAATCCGCCTGCAGGACATCTGGCCGAGCGACGAAGAGATCGACGCGGTGGTCAAGGCCTCGGTCAAGCCGGAGCAGTTTCGCGCGGTGTATATCCCGATGTTCGCGATCCACGAAGACACCGGCCCGAAAGTCGCGCCGCTGTACGACTGGCGCCCGCAGAGCACCTATATCCGCCGCCCACCGTACTGGGAAGGCGCGCTGGCCGGTGCGCGGCCGCTCAAGGGCATGCGCCCGCTGGCGGTGCTGCCGGACAACATCACCACCGATCACCTGTCGCCGTCCAACGCGATCATGCTCGACAGCGCCGCCGGCGAATACCTGGCGAAAATGGGCCTGCCGGAAGTCGACTTCAACTCCTACGCCACCCACCGTGGCGACCACCTGACCGCCCAGCGCGCGACGTTCGCCAACCCGAAGCTGTTCAACGAAATGGTGCGGGAGAACGGCAAGGTCAAGCAGGGCTCCCTGGCGCGGATCGAGCCGGAAGGCCAGGTCACGCGGATGTGGGAAGCCATCGAAACCTACATGGAGCGCAAGCAGCCGCTGATCATCATTGCCGGCGCCGACTACGGCCAGGGCTCGTCCCGCGACTGGGCCGCCAAGGGCGTGCGCCTGGCGGGTGTGGAAGCGATTGCCGCCGAGGGTTTCGAGCGCATCCACCGCACCAACCTGGTGGGCATGGGCGTGCTGCCCCTGGAGTTCCTGCCGGGCACCGACCGTCACACCTTGCAGATTGATGGCAGCGAAACCTACGACGTGATCGGCCAACGCACCCCGCGTGCGCAGTTGACGCTGGTGATCAATCGCAAGGATGGCGAACGTGTCGAGGTGCCGGTGACGTGCCGCCTGGACACCGCCGAAGAAGTGTCGATCTACGAGGCGGGCGGCGTGTTGCAACGTTTTGCCCAGGATTTCCTGGAATCGGCGACCACCGCCTGAAGAGGATGACCATGGCACACGCAGCGCAAATCAAGATCCCCGCCACCTATATGCGTGGCGGCACCAGCAAGGGCGTATTTTTCCGCCTCCAGGACCTGCCCGAGTCGGCGCAGGTGCCGGGAGCGGCGCGGGATGCCTTGCTGCTACGGGTGATCGGCAGCCCCGATCCCTACGACAAGCAAATCGACGGCATGGGCGGCGCCACATCGAGCACCAGCAAAACCGTGATCCTCGCCAAAAGCACCCGCGCCGATCATGACGTCGACTATCTGTTTGGCCAGGTCTCCATCGACAAGCCCTTTGTCGACTGGAGTGGCAACTGCGGCAACCTGTCGGCGGCGGTGGGTTCGTTCGCCATCAGCGCCGGGCTGGTCGATGCGGCCCGCGTGCCCCATAGCGGCGTGGCCGTGGTGCGGGTGTGGCAGGCCAATATCGGCAAGACCATCATCGCCCACGTGCCGATCACCGACGGGGCGGTGCAGGAAACCGGCGACTTCGAGCTGGACGGCGTGACCTTCCCGGCGGCCGAAGTGCAGCTGGAATTCATGGACCCGGCGGCGGAAGAAGAGGGCGGCGGCGGCTCGATGTTCCCCACCGGCAACCTGGTCGACGACCTGGAAGTGCCCGGCGTCGGCACCTTCAAGGCCACGCTGATCAACGCCGGCATCCCGACGATTTTCATCAACGCCGAAGACCTCGGCTACACCGGCACCGAGCTGCAAGGCGCGATCAACAGCGACCCCAAGGCCCTGGCGATGTTCGAGACCGTACGGGCCTATGGCGCGTTGCGCATGGGGCTGATCAAGCACCTCGACGAAGCGGCCCAGCGCCAGCACACGCCGAAGGTGGCGTTTGTGGCCAAGCCTGCCGACTACGTAGCGTCCAGTGGCAAGGCGATCAAGGCCGGCGATGTGGATTTGCTGGTGCGCGCCCTCTCCATGGGCAAGCTGCACCACGCGATGATGGGCACGGCGGCGGTGGCGATCGGCACGGCGGCGGCGATTTCGGGGACCTTGGTCAACCTCGCAGCGGGCGGTATTGAACGTAATGCCGTGCGCTTCGGGCATCCCTCCGGCACCTTGCGCGTGGGGGCTGAAGCCACCCAGTTGAACGGTGAATGGGTGGTGAAGAAAGCCATCATGAGCCGCAGTGCACGGGTGTTGATGGAAGGTTTCGTCCGCGTACCCGGCGACGCCTTCTAAAACCCTGCACAGATCCAATGTGGGAGGAGGCTTTTTGTAGGAGCGAGCTTGCTCGCGAAAAACTCACAGGCGCCGCGTTCATTCAGGAAGCACGCGTTATCGTTGACGTTTTTCGTGAGCAAGCTCGCTCCTACAGGAGGCGATGTGAACTGGCATTAGGGTAAGCCCCTCCCACAGAGGATTTCTATTCCTAAAGGCAGGCATCCAAGATCTGCTTCCAGTAACCGTTAGCCCGAGGATTGACCCCACCCATTTTTGGAGATCTGCCATGAGCACCAACGTCGACCAGAACAACCGCCCCGACTACGACCAGGTTTTGCAGGACATCGCCGACTATGTCCTCAACTACCGGATCGAGTCCCAGGCCGCCTTGGACACCGCCCGCAACTGCCTGATGGACACCCTCGGTTGCGGCCTGCTGGCCCTGCGTTTTCCCGAGTGCACCAAGCACCTGGGGCCGATGGTTGAAGGCACGGTGGTACCGTTTGGCGCGCGGGTGCCGGGCACCTCGTTTCGCCTGGACCCGGTCAAGGCGGCCTGGGACATTGGCTGCATCGTGCGCTGGCTCGACTACAACGACACTTGGCTCGCCGCCGAGTGGGGGCATCCCTCGGATAACCTCGGCGGCATCCTTGCCGTGGCGGATCACCTGTCGCAACAGCGCGTGGCCAATGGCGACGCACCGCTGACCGTGCGCGCGGTGCTGGATGCGATGATCATGGCCCACGAAATCCAGGGTGTGATTGCCCTGGAAAACTCGTTCAACCGTGTCGGCCTCGACCATGTGCTGTTGGTGAAAGTCGCCTCCACGGCGGTCACCGCCCAGCTGATGGGCGCCAACCGCGAACAGCTGCTGTCGGCACTGTCTCACGCCTTCGTCGATGGCCAGGCCTTGCGCACTTACCGGCATGCGCCGAATGCCGGCTCGCGCAAATCCTGGGCGGCGGGGGATGCGTCGAGTCGCGGCGTACGCCTGGCGGACATCGCCCTGCGCGGCGAAATGGGCATCCCCGGTGTGCTGAGCGCGCCGCAATGGGGCTTCTACGACGTGCTGTTCAGCCACACCAACAAAGACCTGGCGCTCAAGCCCGAGGACAAGCGTGCGTTCAGCCTGTCCCAGCCGTATGGCACCTACGTGATGGAAAACGTGCTGTTCAAGATCAGCTTCCCCGCCGAGTTCCACGCGCAGACCGCCTGTGAAGCCGCGGTGACCTTGCATCCGTTGGTCAAGGATCGCCTGCACGACGTCGAGCGCATCGTGATCACCACCCATGAGTCGGCGATTCGCATCATCTCCAAGGTCGGGCCACTGGCCAACGCCGCCGACCGCGACCATTGCCTGCAATACATGACCGCCGTGCCCCTGGCATTCGGCAATCTGGTGGCCGAGCACTACGAGGATGCATTCCACGCCGCTCACCCGATCATTGATCAGTTGCGCGACAAGATGGTCATCGTCGAAGACCCACGCTACAGCCGTGAATACCTGGAAGCCGACAAGCGTTCCATCGCCAATGCCGTGCAGGTGTTCTTCAAGGATGGCTCCAGCACCGAGCAAGTGGCGGTGGAATACCCGATCGGCCATCGCCGTCGTCGAGTGGAGGGCATTGCGTTGCTGGAAGACAAGTTCAAGGCCAACCTGGCCACGCGCTTTACCGCCCAGCGCAGTGCCGAGATCTTTGCGTTGTGCACGGACCAGGCGAAGCTCGAGGCCACGCCGGTCAACCGCTTCGTGGACCTGTTCGTCATCTAGCAGGCGCCGCAAAGCAAAAATGTGGGAGAGGCAAGCCCCCTCCCACAGTTGTTGCGTTCACTCAAACCGCAGGATCACTCGGCGGTTGTGCTTGCTCTTCTTCTCGATCTTCTCGCAGAACACCCGGCCGATTTCCTCGGTGTTGAGCACATGGGTACCGCCGCACGGCTGGATATCGATCCCGCCGATTTCAATCACCCGTACCGAGCCCTGGATCACCGGCGGCGCAACCGCCTGGGTGCGGGTGATCTGCAGCAGGGTGGCGTACTCCGAAGCCGGCATCGACAGGGTCTTCACCTCGTGGGCCTGTTCGATCAGCGCATTGAGGTCACGGGTGATGCTGTCCTTGTCGAGGGTCATTTCCGGCAGGTCGAAATCCAGGCGGCCTTTGTCGGCACTGATGCTGCAACCGGTCACCGGTGCGTCGATGAGCGAGCACAGCAGGTGCAGGCAGGTGTGCATTTTCATGTGCTGGTAGCGCCGCTCCCAATCCAGGCCGGCGTCCACCAGCACGCCGGCGATCAACTGCTCCGGGCAGTGTTCCACCTGGTGCCAGATGATCGAACGCAGCACCGGGTCGCGCACCGTGCCGGTCACGTCGACCCGGGTACCGTCCGCCAGGGTCAGGTGGCCGGTATCGCCGGGTTGGCCGCCGCCGGTGGGGTAGAACAGGGTGTGCTCCAGGGCGATGCCGTGTTCGCTGACGGCAATCACCCGGGCGCTGAATGCGTTCTGGTAGGGCGCGCTGTCAAACAGCGCCAGGGTTTCCATGGTGTGCACGGACATGTTCAACCTCCGACGATCAGTGGGCTGGCTTGCAGCAGGTGGCGCACCATCGCGCTCAAGCCAGGGGGGGAGAGCAGGGTGATTTCGAATTCCGGCCCGCAGACTTTCAGGTTCAGCGGCAGGCGCGGCAGGTAGTTGCCGGATTCGAGGCGGTGCAGCCTGAATTGCAGGTGGTGACGTTCCTTCACCGTTGGTTCCAGCATCAGGCCTTGCAACGGATGAAAGTCGGCGTCCAGCACCGTGACCTTGTGGCTGGCATTGACCTCGCCGACCACGTGCAGGCGCTCATCCAGGGCGAAGGCCCCGAGGTAGTTGCTGTGGTCCGATTCATCGTTTTTTTGCAGTTGGATCTGGTTCACCACCTTCACCTTGGTGCCGGCGGGTACGTCCTGGGTGATCACACAGGAGGGGCTGATAAACACGTTGTCGCCGATCAGCACATAGCCCAGCACCCGGGCCCCGGAGCCGACCTCGACGTTGTTGCCCAGGCGCGGATGGCGCTTGCCATCGGGATTGTTGGCGATGCCGCGGGCACCCAGGGTTACGCCGCAGAGGATGTAGCAGTCGTTGCCGATCTCGCAGGTCTCGCCGATTACCGTGCCGTAGCCGTGGTCGAGCACAAAGCGCCGGCCGATACGCGCCGCCGGGTGGATTTCGGCCCCGGACAGGACCTTGCCCTGGTTGCTCAGCTTGAGGGCGATGCGTGAAAACACGCCGTTGGTCTGGTCGGGGAAATTCCACACCAGGTGCGCAAGCCGGTAATAGAGCACCGCCTTGAACGACGCGTAGGACTCCAGGATCAGTTCGCCGCGCCCACGGGATGCCGGGTCGCGATAGGCATAGGCGATCAGGTCTTCGGCCACCGCCTGGGCGGCATTCTGGATCAGTGGCGCGAGGTGCGGCTCCAGCTGTTTCATCTGCATGGGGGTGAGGGTTTTGATGAGCTGGGTGAGCAACTCATCGTGCAACTGTTGCATGTCGATAAAGCCGCCCATGGAGGCACCCCCGCATTCTGGCTGGTTGGAAGACCCGTTATTCGAAACTGGGCAGGTAGCTGTCGGCATTGTCGTAGACCATGGTCAACACCACCGTTTCGGGCGGCAATTCGGGGGCGAGCCTGGCAATGGCCACCATGTTGGCGGCGGAGGACAGGCCCAGGCTGATGGCATCGGTGCGCATGATGCGTTTGATCATGTCGATGCAGTCCTGGCGCGAGACCTTGAGCATGCCGTCGATCACATCCAGGTTGAGGATGCTCGGGATCAGGCCGATCGACAGGCCCTGGATATGATGCGGCGCGTGCTGGTTCTTCAGCAGGTCGCATTCTTCGGGCTCCACGCCCATCACGCGCAGGGCTGGCCAGGCGGCCTTGAGGGTTTCGCCGATACCGGTGATATGGCCGCCGGTGCCGATGCCGCTGACAAAATAATCCACGCGGCGATCACCGAAGGCGCGGAGGATTTCCGGCGCTGTGGTGTCACGGTGGGTTTGCGGGTTGGCGCCGTTGCGTTGCTGGTTGAGCATCACGTAGCTGGGGTTTTCCAGCTGCAACTCCATGCATTTTTCACCGTGGGAATTGTTGCCGAGGCGGCTGTCGGAGAGCACCACCTTGGCGCCGTACAGGCGCAGCAGCTTCTGTTTTTCGGGGCTGTAGTTGTCCGGGATCACCAGCACCACCTTGTAGCCCAGCACGTTGCCGGCCATCACCAGGCCGATACCGGTATTGCCACCGCTGGGTTCGATGATGGTTTGCCCGGAGTCACGGATCAGCACGCCGCGCCGCTCGGCGTCGAGGATCATGCCCAGGGCGATGCGCGCCTTGTGGCTGCCCCCCGGGTTGAGGGATTCGAGCTTGGCGTAGACCTCGATGCCGAGGTCTTCGGAAAACTGCGCCAGGCGGACGATCGGCGTATGGCCGATGGCGTCGAGGATAGAGTTATGCAACATCGGTCAGCCCCCGGGTCAGTACAACGGCATGTCGGGTTCGACGTCGCGAACCCAGTGTTTCATGCCGCCTTGCAGGACTTTGGTGTTGGCGAAACCCGCCGCCAACAGGGTGCTGGCCGCTTGCTCGGCGCGGGTGCCGGCGTAGCAGATCAGGTAATGGGTGTTGTCGCGGCTGAGACGCCCGAGCTGGCCATCCAGCTCGGCCAGGGGGATATGCACCACCCCCGGTAATTTGCACACCTCCAGTTCGCTGGCGTCGCGCACATCCAGCAGGACGTCGGCGCTGCTGGGGTGTTCGAGTACCTGCTTGAGTACGCGCGGCTTGATGTAGCGCTCTTCGGCCAGGGACGGTTGGCTGGGCACGGCGTCCGCACAGACGGCTGGCGCCAGGGTTTCGCTGGGGCGCAGGTCGGAGCAGCACGGGCAGTCGGCACGGCGCTTGAAACGGATTTCGCTGAACTTCATCGCCAGTGCATCGAAGCGCATCAGGCGGCCGGACAGGGGCTCGCCAATGCCGATCAACAGTTTGATCGCCTCGGTGGCCTGGATCATCCCGACTACCCCGGGAAGCACGCCGATCACCCCTCCGGCGCTGCAATTGGGTGCCAGTTCCGCGGGCGGTGCGCTGGGGAACAGGCAGCGGTAGCACGGCCCGCCTTGGTAGTTGAGCACGCTGATCTGCCCGTCGAAGCGGTAGATGGCGCCGTACACCAGGGGTTTGCCCAGTTGCACGCAGGCGTCGTTGACCAGGTAGCGGGTGTCGAAATTGTCGGTGCCGTCGATGACCAGGTCATAGGCGCCCACCAGTTCCAGGGCGTTGTCGGCGTTCAGGGCGGTGTCGTGGGCGTTGATCTGGATATGGCGGTTGAGGTCCTGCAAGCGCTGCTTGGCCGAGTCGACCTTGGGCATGCCCAGGGTGCTGTTGCCGTGGACGACCTGGCGTTGCAGGTTGCTGCTTTCCACCACGTCGAAATCCACCAGCCCCAGGGTACCGACGCCGGCCGCTGCCAGGTACAGGCTGATGGGCGAGCCCAGGCCGCCGGTGCCGATAATCAGGACCTTGGCTTTCTTGAGGTTCAACTGGCCTTCGCGGCCGACGCCGGGCAGGGTGATATGGCGCACATAACGTTGCACTTCCTCGTTGCTGAGGCTGTCGACGTCCATACCGCCGGAGGTGGCGAGCAGCACTTCGATGCGGGCTTTTTCCGGCAGCCGGTCATCGGCGCCAATCAGCTCTTCCTCGGCGGTGAACAGGAAGTGTTCCTTGAGCTGGTTGTTCTTTTCGTGAAACAGATGGGCGCGCAACTGCGGGTGGCTGCTGCAGAGGTTTTCAATGACTTCGCGCAATGTCGATCCGGCGCCCTCGAGGGTCGATTCCGGCAGCTTGGCCACACGAACCAGAATGTCGGGGAAAGAGACAGCGTTCATGGACAACTCCGTGTGCAGGTCGTTGAAGGGGTTAAGGGTGAAATGCTCGCCATCCCAGGCAAACAGTTTTGAACCCAGGGCCTGGCCCTGGCGAACGTCGACCACCAGGTAACTGACGGGGTAGATCGGCTCGCCCATGAACAGGGCCTTGTCCTGGTCTTCATCGCTGAAATAGGCGCCGACATCCGGGTGGGAGTGGTAGATCACCACCACCGGGTTGTCGCTGCGAAACGCCTTGTTCATCAGCAGGGTGTCGGCCACCGAGAAGGTGTAGCCATTGGCCGCGCTGCGCGGGTACATCTCGGGGTTTTTGCGGTGCAGTTCGTTCTGGATGTTGCTGCCCAGGTACACGCTGCCGTCGGCGAAGACAAAGCCGCAGCATTCCTCGGGGTAGCTGCGGCTGGCGTGGGCGTAGATCTGTTCCAGGGCTTTTGGGCGGAGGACGTCCATGTTTCTCTCGCGTTGATGGCGGGTCAATTTTTCTTGGCCAGGAGTTTTTCAATGGGCAACTTGGTGATCGCAAAGCCGGCCAGCAGGATGGCCGAATACAGCATCAGGTCGCGGGAAATCGCCACGCCTTCGTACCAGGCGCCGATGATCACCGCGAACACCGGGAAGATGATGAACACGAACGACAGGATGATCGGGCTCAAGCGCTTGAGCAGCATGAAATACACGATGAACCCACCCACCGAGGCCACCAGCCCCAGGTAGAACAGCGCGCTCCAGGAGCGCAGGGTGATGGCTTCGAAGGTCGGCGTCTCAAACCATAACCCCGCCACGAACAGCATCAGCCCGGCAATGCCGATGGGCAGCGTGTTGTAGGTGATCACGCTGATGGCGCTGCCTTTTTGCTTGGTGATGACGTAGCACAAGGCGTGCATGATCGCGGCCGCCAGGATCGCCAGTACCCCCAGGAACTCGGCGTGGTCCAGGTGCAGGCCCTGGCTCCTGATGATCATGTAGAGGCTGCCGAAGCCGATACCGATGCCGACCACCTGGGAAAAGTAGATGCGCTCGCGCAGGAACAACGCGGAGAAAATCAGGATGAATACCGGCATGCAACTGAACAGCAGGGCGGTAAGACCGGATGACACATGCATCTCGCCGTAGTTGAGCAGGTAGTACGGCACGCTGAAGTAGGACAGGGTCACGAATACGAAAAACCAGCGACTCTCGCGGGGAAACAGGATGGGCTCGCGGCGCACCTTGGCAAAACACAGGAACAGCGGGAAGGCGATCAGGAAGCGCAGACCGGCGGACGTCAGCGGCGGCACACTCTCCACGGCGATCTTGATCCCCAGCCACGTGGTGCCCCAGCTCAGGCACACGATCAGGAACATCACGCTGGTCACCAGCCCGGCCAGCCACTGCTTTTGCGTTTTGGTTTTGGCGTTGTTTTCGAGAACGGCGGACATTGGCATCGTTTATTGCTTCCCTGAGCCTGAATTGAACTCTATATTGAACTTGTAATGAGTTATGAAATTCGGCGATTGAACCCGTAAAAGCACACTATTAGGGCGAAAGATGGCTGTCAAAACAAATATTGACATGGTGTCAATTATGCGTGAGGGGTTGTCCAACGGGCAGGGCGTGAAGTACAAGCGCCTGTCCGATGTCATGGAACGGGGCATCCTCGAAGGCTTGATTGAGCCGGGACGAAAACTGCCGCCTCATCGGGTGCTTTCCGACAATCTGGGGGTGACCATCGGCACCATCAGCCGGGCCTACGGTGAGCTGGAGCGTCTGGGTTTGGTGGTAGCGCGAGTGGGTGACGGCACTTTCGTCCGCAAGCGTGGGATGGAGCGCCAGCGTGATGAAGGCTTTCGTAACTTCAGCGAGGAGCCGCGCCAGTACTTCGACATGAGCCGCAACATGCATATCCCGGGTCAGGAAACCACCTTCCTGGCACAGAGCTTCCAAACCCTGTCGACCAACGCCAAGTTCCTCCAGGACATCAGCGCCTACACCCCGGATGCCGGCCTGCCGCGTTATCGCGACGCGGGCGCGCAGTGGCTGGTGCAGCGTGATTTTCATCCGATCCCCGAGCAGGTGATCTGCGTCAACGGCGGCCAGCATGGACTGCTGTGCGCGATGATGGCCCTGCTGCGCGCCGGCGATACGGTGGTCACCGAACAATTGACTTATCCGGGGCTGATCACCGCCGCACGCATGCTGGGTATCCGCCTGATCGGCCTGGAGATGGACGAAGAAGGCGTGCTGCCGAGCGCGCTGGATGAAGTCTGTCGTAATCACCGGGTTTCAGCGCTGTATTGCACGCCGACCATCCAGAACCCGACCACGGCGGTGTTATCCGTGGCGCGCCGCGAAGCCTTGGTGAAGGTGTGCCGGGAACATAATCTGCTGATTCTTGAGGACGAAGCCCACGGCGTATTGGTTGAAGACCGTCCACCGCCCCTCAGCCATTTCGCCCCCGAACGTACGATTTTGATCAGCAGCCTGAGCAAGGCCGTGTCTGCCGGGCTGCGTGTGGGCTATGTGCATGCGCCCCCGGCGCTGGTCAGCCGTATCTCGGCGGCCTTGCGCTCCACCTGCTGGATGGCCACGCCGGTGACCCTGGAACTGGCGACGCAGTGGATCGAAAACGGCACGGCGGAATACCTGCTGCGCCAACAGATCAACGAGATCAGCCGCCGCAAGACCCTGGTGCAGGACTTGTTGGCCGGCCTGGCGTACCGCACCCACCTGAACAGCCCGCACTTCTGGATCGAAGTGCCGGAGCCCTGGCGCGCGTCGGAAATCGAGGCGGAGCTCAAGCAGAATAATTACCTGATCGCCACCGCCGAGGCGTTTGCCGTAGGGCAGACGGCGGTGCCGCAGTTCATTCGGGCGAGTATCTGCAATACGTCGGGAGATGATCAGTTGTTGCGGGCGGGGTTTGATGCGTTGGCGACGGCGTTGGGGCAAGGGGGAGGGCGGTTTCACCTATAGCGAGTGGACGTCGATGCTGTGAGCAGGCTCGTTGTGAGCGGGCTTGTCGAATCGTCGCACCGCCCGCGCTGGGCTGCGAAGCAGCCCCAATCAAGATAAATGCGGTGTGTCAGCCAGTTCTCGGTGACTGGTTTAGGGCTGCTGCGCAGCCCAGCGCGGGGCAAGCCCGCTCGCCACAGTAAAACAGTGTCTCAAGGCATTATTTGAAGCGCCGCTCCACACCTTTTTCCACCAGAATCTTCGCCGAAATCTCTTCCACCGAAAAATGCGTGGAATTGATGTGCGCAATATTCTCGCGACGGAACAGATTTTCTACTTCGCGCACTTCGAACTCGCACTGGGCATAACTGGAGTAGCGGCTGTTGGGCTTGCGCTCGTTGCGGATGGCGGTGAGACGGTCCGGGTCGATGGTCAGGCCGAACAGCTTGTGCGAATGGGCGCGCAGCGCGGCGGGCAGCGTCAGGTGCTCCATGTCGTCTTCGGTCAGCGGGTAGTTGGCCGCACGGATGCCGAACTGCATGGCCATGTACAGGCAGGTGGGCGTTTTGCCGCAGCGCGACACGCCGACCAGGATCAGGTCGGCCTTGTCGTAGTAGTGGGTGCGGGCGCCGTCGTCGTTGTCGAGGGCGAAGTTCACCGCCTCGATACGCTCCATATAATTGGAGTTATGCCCAATGGAATGGGACTTTCCGACCGAATAGGAGGAGTGTTCGCTCAATTCCTGCTCCAGCGGCGCCAGGAACGTCGAGAAAATGTCGATCATGAAACCATTCGACGTTGCGAGAATCTCACGGATGTCTTGATTGACGATGGTGTCGAAAATGATCGGCCGAAAGCCGTCTTTTTCAGCCGCTAGATTGATTTGTTGTACCATGGCCCGCGCTTTATCCACGCTGTCGATATAGGGCCGCGTGAATTTGGCGAAGGTATTGTTTTCGAACTGCGCGAGCAGGCTCTGACCCAGGGTTTCGGCGGTAATGCCGGTGCCGTCGGAGATAAAGAAAGCAGATCGTTTCATTTGAGCCCTGGGCCTTAAGCTGATGACGAATCTTGGATATGATAGGCGCGATTTTGCCGTCCCATAGTGGGCCGCATTCTCACTTATTTTCCAGGTCCAGGCCACAAACGCAGGTAATCGCTCCTACGAGCAGCCGGCGTCCTGAGCTTTTCCAACACAGTTAGTGGAGAGATCACCTTGGTAGAGTACGTAGTTTCCCTCGATAAGCTCGGCGTCCATGATGTAGAGCACGTAGGGGGCAAGAACGCATCCCTCGGCGAGATGATCAGTAATCTTGCAGGCGCAGGTGTGTCGGTGCCGGGTGGTTTCGCCACCACGGCCCAGGCCTACCGCGATTTCCTCGAACTGAGCGGCCTCAACGCTCAGATCCACGCCGCGCTGGATGCCCTGGACGTCGATGACGTCAACGCCCTGGCCAAAACCGGCGCCCAGATCCGCCAATGGATCATGGAAGCCGAGTTCCCCGAGAAGCTCAACGAAGAAATCCGCACCGCCTTCGCCACCCTGTCGGCCGGCAACCCGGACATGGCCGTCGCCGTGCGCTCCTCGGCCACTGCCGAAGACCTGCCTGACGCCTCCTTCGCCGGCCAGCAAGAGACTTTCCTTAACATCCGCGGCGTGGAAAACGTGATCCGCGCCGCCAAGGAAGTGTTTGCCTCGCTGTTCAACGACCGCGCCATTTCCTACCGTGTGCACCAGGGTTTCGACCACAAGCTGGTGGCCCTGTCTGCCGGTGTGCAGCGCATGGTGCGTTCGGAAACCGGCACCGCCGGCGTGATGTTCACCCTCGACACCGAGTCGGGCTTCCGTGACGTGGTGTTTATCACCGGCGCCTACGGCCTGGGCGAAACCGTTGTACAAGGCGCGGTCAACCCCGACGAATTCTACGTGCACAAGCACACCCTTGAAGCCGGCCGTCCGGCCATCCTGCGCCGCAACCTGGGCAGCAAGGCCATCAAGATGATCTACGGCGACGAGGCCAAGGCCGGTCGTTCGGTGAAAACCGTGGACGTCGACAAGGCCGAGCGCGCGCGCTTCTGCCTGAGCGACGCGGAAGTCAGCGAGTTGGCCAAGCAAGCGATGATCATCGAAAAGCACTACAAGTGCCCGATGGACATCGAATGGGCCAAGGACGGTGACGACGGCAAGCTGTACATCGTGCAGGCCCGCCCGGAAACCGTGAAGAGCCGTACCTCGGCCAACGTCATGGAACGCTACCTGCTGAAAGAAACCGGCACCGTGCTGGTGGAAGGCCGTGCCATCGGCCAGCGCATCGGCGCCGGCAAGGTGCGGATCATCAAGGATGTGTCCGAGATGGACAAAGTCCAGCCTGGCGACGTACTGGTTTCCGACATGACCGACCCGGACTGGGAACCGGTGATGAAGCGTGCCAGCGCTATCGTGACCAACCGTGGCGGGCGTACCTGCCATGCGGCGATCATCGCCCGTGAGCTGGGGATTCCTGCGGTGGTCGGTTGCGGCAACGCCACCCAACTGCTCAAGGACGGCCAGGGCGTGACCGTGTCCTGTGCCGAAGGCGACACCGGCTTCATCTTTGAAGGCGAGCTGGGCTTCGACATCAAGCAAAACTCCATCGACGCCATGCCCGACCTGCCGTTCAAGATCATGATGAACGTCGGCAACCCGGACCGTGCCTTCGACTTCGCGCAGTTGCCGAATGCCGGTGTGGGCCTGGCCCGCCTGGAGTTCATCATCAACCGCATGATCGGCGTGCACCCCAAGGCCCTGTTGAACTACGACGGCCTGCCGCTGGACATCAAGGAAAGCGTGGACAAGCGCATCGCCGGCTACGACGACCCGGTGGGCTTCTACGTCGAGAAGCTGGTGGAAGGCATCAGCACCCTGGCGGCGGCGTTCTACCCGAAAAAGGTCATCGTGCGCCTGTCGGACTTCAAGTCCAACGAATACGCCAACCTGATCGGCGGCAAGCTCTACGAGCCCGAAGAAGAAAACCCGATGCTGGGCTTCCGTGGCGCCTCGCGCTACATCAGCGAAGCGTTCCGTGACTGCTTCGAGCTTGAATGCCGCGCCCTCAAGCGTGTGCGCAACGAGATGGGCCTGACCAACGTCGAGATCATGGTGCCGTTCGTGCGCACCCTGGGCGAAGCGAGCCAGGTCGTCGACCTGCTGGCCGAAAATGGCCTGTCCCGCGGCGAAAACGGCCTGCGCGTGATCATGATGTGCGAACTGCCGTCCAACGCCATCCTCGCCGAAGAGTTCCTGGAGTTCTTCGACGGTTTCTCCATCGGTTCCAACGACCTGACCCAGCTCACCCTGGGCCTGGACCGCGATTCCGGGATCATCGCCCACCTTTTCGACGAGCGTAACCCTGCGGTCAAGAAGCTGCTGGCCAATGCCATCCAGGCGTGCAACAAGGCCGGCAAGTACATCGGTATCTGCGGCCAGGGCCCTTCCGATCACCCGGACCTGGCCAAATGGCTGATGGAGCAGGGTATCGAAAGCGTCTCGCTGAACCCTGACTCCGTGCTGGAAACCTGGTTCTTCCTGGCGGAAGGCCAAGCGTCCGCCTGAGGTCGCCATGTCAAAAGTGCCGGTCCCCCGTCAGGGTGACCGGCATTCTTATCTGTACAGGGCGGAATCCTTGCGGACGTCGCCCTTTTTTGTGCAAGAGCATTATGCAAAGCAGCAGCAACCTGTTTCCTGTCGCCCTGATCAGCGCTGAGCGTCGTGGCGACCTGAGTGAAGACGTGTATCGCCTCAAGCCCGGTAACAGCCCCGACGGTACCGTCGAGCTGGCGGTGACCCGTTTGGGCCTGGCCGATGTCCCGGAAAACCGGGGCATCCCGGTTATTTTGTTGCACGGCAGTTTTTCCAACCGGCGTTTCTGGTATTCGCCCAAGGGGATCGGCCTGGGCGCCTACCTGGCCCGCCAGGGGTTCGATGTGTGGATCCCGGAAATGCGCGGTCATGGGCTGTCCCGGCGCAACCAGGACTACGCCAGCAACCGCGTCGCCGACTACGCGCGTTACGATCTGCCGGCCATTGGTGCCTTTGTGCGTGAGCAAAGTGCGCAGATTCCCCATTGGATGGGGCATTCTCTCGGCGCTACAACCCTGGCGGCGGCCCTGGGTGGGCAGTACCTTGGCGCGCCGGCAGTGGCCTCGGTGGCACTGTTTGGCTGTCAGGTCAGTCGCAGCCACTGGCCCTTGAAACTTCCTCCAGTGGAGTGGACCGGCCGTCTGCTGTTGAAGCGCTTCGGCGCAGTGTCCGGCTCGCGGCTCAAGCGGGGCCCGGAGGACGAACCGGCCGGCGTGCTGATCGAAGCCATGCGCTGGAATGGCCTGTTCGGTCGCTTTGGCGAGGGTAAGCGCGATTGGTGGAAAGGCCTGGCGGACGTCGATGTGCCGCTGCTGGCCGTCAGCGCGGCGGGCGACCGGCAGGATCCGGACTGGGCGTGCCGTAAGCTGTTCGAGCAGATCGGCTCCGAGCACCGTCAGTACCTGTGCCTGGGGCGCCAGCAAGGGTTTAGCGGTGATTTCGGACATGTGGAAATGCTCGTCAGCAAGGCCGCCCAGGCCGAGGTCTGGCCGCTGGTTGAGCAATGGTTGAACGACCCGCTGACACCTTTATTGGCTGCCAAGCCCGAGGCATTGGTCGTAGTTTGACCCAGGGCTCTGCCAAGGGCGTTTCGCTCGTGTGTGGTTGCGGCTAATATATGACGCGTTAAACGCTTCTGGTCATATTCAGTCGCGCAGTGGTTATTGCGTTGCGATGAAGCGAATGGGATGTTGCGCACCGGCTCCGGCTGGTGCTTCTTTCGAAAGACACTTCTTTGGCGGAAAGGAATTTTTCAATGAACCATTACGTGACCCCCGACCTGTGCGACGCCTACCCGGACCTGGTGCAGGTAGTCGAGCCGATGTTCAGCAACTTCGGTGGCCGAGATTCCTTCGGCGGCGAGATTGTCACCATCAAATGTTTCGAAGATAACTCCCTCGTCAAGGAGCAGGCCGACCAGCCGGGCGCCGGCAAGGTGCTGGTGGTCGACGGTGGTGGTTCCCTGCGCCGCGCGCTGCTGGGCGACATGATCGCCGAGAAAGCCGCGAAGAACGGTTGGGAAGGGTTGGTGATCTATGGCTGCATCCGTGACGTCGATGTGATCGCCCAGACCGACCTTGGGGTACAGGCGCTGGCCAGTCATCCGATGAAAACCGATAAGCGCGGCATCGGCGACCTGAACGTCGTGGTGACATTTGCGGGTGTGACGTTCCGCCCGGGTGAGTACATCTACGCCGACAATAATGGCGTGATCGTCTCGCCAAGCCCGCTGCAGATGCCTGAATAAACCGCAATAACCGACAGGGGTGAGGATGTTCGAGGAAGAAAACGCGCAGTGGGGGCTGGTGCATGCCCTGGTGCTGGACGGTAAAGGCGGTGCGCGTTCGATTGCCCGGACTGAGCTCGACGACTTGCAACTGCAGCCCCAGGAAAGCCTGTGGCTGCACTGGGATCGCAGCCATCCCCAGACCCAGACCTGGCTGCGCAAATCCAGTGGCTTGAGCGAATTCGCCTGTGACCTGCTGCTGGAGGAGAACACCCGCCCACGCCTGTTGCCGCTGCCGGATGCCGAGTTGCTGCTGTTCCTGCGCGGGGTCAACCTCAACCCGGGGGCCGAGCCGGAAGACATGGTCTCGGTACGTATCTTCGCTGCCGCCAGCCGCGTGATCTCCCTGCGTCTGCGCCCGTTGCGCGCCACCGATGAACTGCTGGTGCAGTTGGCGGATGGCAAGGGGCCGAAAACCGCTTCGGAGCTCATCCTTTATATGGCGCAGTACCTGACCAACAAGGTCCAGGATCTGGTCACGGATTTGTCGGAAATCGTCGATGCGGAGGAAGAAAAACTCGATACCGACGAACGGTATACACCTGAACATGGCAGTGTTTTGCAGATCCGTCGCCGAGCGGCCGGGCTCAAGCGTTTCCTGTCGCCGCAGCGGGATATTTTTGCCCAGCTCACGCGGATAAAATTGCCGTGGTTCTGTGACGACGATGCCGACTACTGGAACGAATTGAACAACAGCCTGACCCGCTACCTGGAAGAGCTCGAATTGACCCGGGAGCGCGTGGGGCTTGTGCTTGAGGCCGAAGACCGGCGCTTGAGCGTGCGCATGAACCGCACCATGTACCGCTTCGGGATCATCACGGGAATCTTCCTGCCGATGAGTTTCCTGACCGGTTTGCTGGGTATAAATGTGGGGGGGATACCGTTCTCCGCCAGTCCCTACGGATTCGTGATTGCATGCCTGTTGATGGTCTCGGTGGCACTCGGACAATGGTGGCTGTTTCGACGATTGCGCTGGGTTTGAGCTGAATATGACCTGAACGTAGGAAGGGGCCTATGTGACCCCAGGAATTTTACCCTCGTCTTTTAAAACACTTGCGAGAGGTCTTTATGCACGATCCGTTCGAACAGTCTTTGCGTGACATGCTCAATGCCTCGCCGTCCAACCGTGACGACGATGCCTGCCTGGGCCGCGTATTGAAAACCGCTAACCGCCAGGTGGGCGCGGGTGACCTGTTCGGTCTGCTCGGCCGCTGGATGCCGGCGTTGATGATGGCCCTGAACAACGGTTCGGCCCACGTGTCGCCGGTTTCCCGTCGTAAACCTCTTGCTCGCACTGCTGATAAGGCTGATTGAATATGGAACTTGATCTCTGGACCCAGAGCCTGGTCACCGCGATGACCGCATTGTGGACCAAGGTGGCGAATTTCATCCCCAACCTGTTTGGTGCCCTGGTCCTGGTGTTGCTGGGCTTTGTCGTGGCCAAGCTGCTCGACACCCTGCTGTCCAAATTGCTCGCGAAACTGGGTCTTGACCGCCTGATGGCCGGCACTGGCCTTACCAAGCTGCTGGGCCGCGCCGGGTTGCAGGTGCCGATCTCCACGTTGATCGGCAAGATCGTCTATTGGTTTGTTTTGCTGATTTTTCTGGTTTCTGCGGCGCAATCCCTTGGACTTGAGCGAGTTTCAGCTACGCTCGACATGCTGGCGCTGTATTTGCCGAAGGTTTTCGGCGGCGCGCTGGTGCTTCTCGTAGGCGTTTTGCTTGCTCAACTGGCCAATGGGCTGGTGCGCGGCGCCGCTGAAGGTGTGGGGTTGGATTATGCCGCTGGCCTGGGGCGTATCGCCCAGGGGTTGGTGATCATCATCAGTATTTCGGTCGCGATCAGCCAGTTGGAGGTCAAGACTGACCTGCTCAACCACGTGATCGTCATCGTTTTGATTACCGTTGGTCTGGCCGTTGCGCTGGCCATGGGCTTGGGAAGCCGGGAAATTGCCGGCCAGATTCTCGCGGGAATCTATGTGCGTGAGTTGTATCAGGTTGGGCAACAGGTGCGTGTGGGCGAGGTCGAAGGGCAAATCGAGGAGATCGGCACAGTCAAGACGACGGTGCTGACCGATGACGGCGACCTGGTGTCGCTGTCCAATCGGATTCTCCTCGAGCAGCAGGTCAGTAGCCGCTAACCCGGTAAACCCTGCTAATGTACGCCGCCGCAAGCCCGGCTGACCGGGCTGTAGCGGACATTGACCTGACTGTCGGCACGACTTGTTTTGAATAAAGCCCAAACGCTGTCCACGCGCTATGACCCCCGTGAGCTCTCTGATGAGGAGTTGGTCGCGCGCGCACACACGGAGCTGTTTCACGTAACTCGCGCGTATGAAGAATTGATGCGCAGATATCAACGCACTCTGTTCAACGTTTGTTCAAGGTATTTAGGGAACGATAGAGATGCGGATGATGTCTGTCAGGAAGTGATGCTCAAGGTGCTGTACGGCCTGAAGAACTTCGAGGGCAAATCGAAGTTCAAGACGTGGCTGTACAGCATCACCTACAACGAGTGCATCACGCAGTATCGGAAGGAACGGCGAAAGCGTCGCTTGATGGACGCCTTGAGTCTGGACCCCCTTGAGGAGGCGTCTGAAGAAAAGGCGCCGGCACCCGAGGAGAAGGGCGGACTTGATCGCTGGCTGGTGTATGTGAACCCGATTGACCGGGAAATTCTGGTGCTACGATTTGTCGCAGAGCTGGAGTTCCAGGAAATCGCTGACATCATGCACATGGGTTTGAGTGCTACAAAAATGCGTTACAAGCGTGCTCTAGATAAATTACGTGAGAAATTTGCGGGCGAGACTGAAACTTAGTGCGTGGCAAATATCTCTTACGTGTAGGCAAGTTCTGTTAGACTTGTCGCCGAGTTGTCCCCCGGTTTGTGGGACTGCTTTACAATCACCAGATGGGGATTTAACGGATGAAACTGAAAAACACCTTGGGCTTGGCCATTGGTTCTCTTATTGCCGCTACTTCTTTCGGCGTTCTGGCACAAGGCCAAGGCGCAGTTGAAGGCGAGCTGTTCTACAAGAAGCAGTACAACGATAGCGTCAAGCACATCGAAGACGGCTTCAATCCTGGCGCTCGCATCGGTTACTTCCTGACCGACGACCTGTCCTTGAACCTGTCCTACGACAAGACCAACCACACCCGTTCGAACGACGGTACTGGTAACCAGAAGATCAAAGGCGATACCGGCAGCCTGGTTGCCCAGTATCACTTCGGTCAAGCTGGCGTAGACAGCCTGCGTCCATACGTAGAAGGCGGCTTCGGTCACCAGAGCCGTACCAACGTCCAGGCTGACGGCCACAGCGGTCGCGACCAAACTACCTTCGCTACCGTTGGTACTGGTGTGAAGTACTACTTCACCAACAACCTGTACGCTCGTGCCGGTGTTGAAGCTGACTACGGTCTGGACAACGGCAAGTGGGACTACTCCGCACTGGTTGGCCTGGGCGTGAACTTCGGCGGTAACGCTGGCGCAGCTGCTCCAGCTCCTACCCCAGCACCAGCTCCAGAGCCAACTCCAGAGCCAGAAGCTCCAGTTGCCCAGGTTGTTCGTGTTGAGCTGGACGTTAAGTTCGACTTCGACAAGGCCGTTGTTAAGCCTAACAGCTATGGCGACGTGAAAAACCTGGCCGACTTCATGGCTCAGTACCCAGCTACCAACGTAGAAGTTGCTGGTCACACTGACTCCGTAGGTCCAGACGCCTACAACCAGAAGCTGTCCCAGCGTCGTGCTGACGCTGTTAAGCAAGTCCTGGTTAAAGACGGCGTGGCTCCTAGCCGTGTAACTGCTGTAGGTTATGGCGAATCCCGCCCAGTTGCTGACAACGCAACTGAAGCTGGTCGTGCTGTTAACCGTCGCGTAGAAGCGTCGGTTGAAGCTACCGCTCAGTAATTACTGAGATGTAGAAGAAACCCGGCCTCGGCCGGGTTTTTTTTGCTTGGAATTTGCCTCAGGCGCTGACTGCGGCAGCGACATAAGCCGTCTGCTCGGCGGCCGCAACATGGCCGATCACCAGAATCGCCGGGCTCTTCAAGGCAAATGCCTGTGCGTCTTCGTGCATCCGCGACAGCTCACTGCGGCATTCGCGCTGTTGGGGCAATGAGGCGTTTTCGATCATTGCCACCGGCATATCTGCCGCCATCCCGCCTTCGAGCAATTGCTGGCGAATCTCCTCCAGCTTGGCCACTCCCATATACACCACCAATGTCGTCCCGCCCTCGGCCAATGCGCGCCAATTAAGGCTGCTGTCGTCCTGGGTATGGGCCGTGACCAGGGTCACACCGCGGCTGACGCCACGCAACGTCAGTGGAATCGCGCAATTCGTTGCCCCCGCCAGCCCGGCGGTGATCCCGTTGACCAACTCTACCTCGACGCCGCGTTCGCGCAGCCACACGGCTTCTTCGCCACCGCGGCCGAAAATGCACGGGTCACCCCCTTTCAGCCGCACTACGCACTTGCCTTGGCGGGCGTAACGCAGCATCAGGCGGTGGATAAAGTCCTGCGGGGTCGAGCGGCAGCCGCCGCGTTTGCCGACCGTGATCACCCGTGCCTCCGCGCAGTGCTCCAGCACTGCGGGGTTGACCAGGTCATCGATCAGTACCACATCGGCTTCGTGCAGGGCCCGTACAGCCTTGAGGGTCAACAGCTCCGGATCGCCAGGGCCCGCGCCCACCAGCCAGACTTTTGCGTTCATGGGTTTTTCCTCGTCTAGAGCTGACGTCAGTTGTGAAAGAGTGAATACAGAAGAATCAGGTTGATCAGCATCGAGACCAGGCCCAAGGTGCGCCAGACCTTCAATGGTTCGCGCTCCAGCAGGGGCCTGGGGCGGATGCTCAGCTCCTGGCGGTCGGCCTGTTCCAGCACCAGCAGCCATTCCTCGGCGGTTTCATAGCGATGCGCCGGTTGTGCAGCCACGGCGCGCTCCAGGCTCAGGGGGAGCCAATCGGGGAGATCCGGGCGATAGCGGCTGGCGCTGACAGCCTGGGCAAATCGAGGCCGTTGGAAGGCTTCGATTTCCCCGTAGGGGTAATGCCCGGTCAACAGGTAATACAAGGTGACGCCTACGCTGTACAAATCCTGCTGGGCTGTCGGACGGTCGCCATTGAACGCTTCGGGCGCGATAAAGCTCGGGGTGCCGGGCAGTACGTGGGCCCGGTCCTCGGAAAGACCGGGGCAGTAGGCCAGACCGAAATCCAGCACGCGCAATTCACCGTCATCCCCCAGCAGCAGGTTTTCCGGCTTGATGTCGCGGTGAAGGATCTGCCGTCGGTGCAGCATGCCGACTGCGCGCAGCAAACGCTCGGCGACGGACTGCCATTGCGCCAGGGGCAATGGGCCCTGGTGCTGGAACAGCTCGGCCAGGGTTTGCCCCGGATATTCCCGCATGACGTAGTACAAATGCTGGCGCCCGCTGGCGGCGTGCACCTCAGGAAAGGCACGCCCGGCTACCCGTCGCAAAAACCACTCTTCCGACAGTAATGCCTGGCCGGCGTCGCTGTCGTCGTCGCGGCTCAGTGGCAAGGTTTTCAGCAGCCAGGGTTGCTGTTGGGCATCGCGCACCCGGTACAGCAACGACTGCCTGCTTTGCGCCAGCACGCTGTCCACCTGCCAGCCTTCAAAGCGTTGCCCGGATTTCAGTAGCGGTGGCAAGGGCCATTGCTGCAATTGCACCAGGGCGTCGCCGAGGGTGGCGGCGCCAAGCGTGTCGATGCGCACCAGCAAGGCGCTGGCATTGTCCTGGCTGCCCGCCAGGTGTGCGGCATTGACCAGCGTGGTGACCGCCAGGTCCAGGTCGGTTTGTTCGCGCAGGATCGCGCTGATGCTGTGATCGCCCAGGGTGGCCCAGACGCCGTCGCTGAGCAGCAGGAAGCACTCACCTTCGCGCAATTGACCGTCGAGAAAATCCAGCACCAGGTGCTGATCCAGGCCGAGGGCACGCTTGAGTACGTGCTGCATGCCCGGTTGTTCCCACACATGGTCTTCGCTGATGCGCTGCAACTCACCGTCCAGCCAGCGATACGCCCTGCAATCACCGACATGGGCCAGGGTGAAACGCTGGCCGCGAAAGACCAGGGCACTGAGGGTGGTCAGCAACGGCAGGCCGCCGCCATTGGCCTGCAACCAGCGGTTTTGCGCCAGCAGCAAGCGCTCCAATGCCTGTGCCACACCCCAGGTTTGCGGCGTGGCGTAGTAATCCAGGGCCAGGGCCTGCAAAGTCGAGCGTGCGGCCAGTCCGCCGTCGGCGCACTGGCTCACACCGTCGGCCATGGCGCACAGGTAACCTTTGCTCGCCGCCAGTTCCGCTGCGGGGGTGACGACCCGCAGCGCATCCTGGTTTTCCGCCCGTGGGCCGATGGCGCTGGCGTGGGCGACGCTCAGTTGCAGGCTCATCAGACGCGCGCAGCGGTCACTGCGGCCGAACCCCAGGTGGTTCTCCAGCGACGCTTGACGCCATGCAGGCCGAACCAGGCCAGTACGCCCAGGCTGGCGAACAGCCACAAGGCCAGTTGATAGCTGTCGGTGCTCTGCTTGATCGCGCCCATGCCCGCGGCCAGGGCGAAACCGCCGATGCCGCCGGCCATGCCGATCAAGCCGGTCATCACACCAATCTCACGCCGGAAACGCTGTGGCACCAACTGGAACACCGCGCCATTGCCCGCACCCAGGCCGAGCATGGTGCAGACGAAGAGCGCCAGTGCCGCATAGGAGCTGGGCAGGTTGAAACCCACCGCCGCAATGCAGATCGCCGCGACGCTGTACATGCCGAGCAGGGTGCGGATTCCGCCGAAACGGTCGGCCAGGGCGCCGCCCAGTGGGCGCATCAGGCTGCCACCGAACACGCAGGCGGCGGTGTAGTAGCCGGCAGTCATGGGGCTCAGGCCGTATTGGTCGTTGAAATAGCCGGGCAGGGCGCTGGCCAGACCGATAAAACCGCCGAAGGTTACGCTGTAGAAAAACATGAACCACCAGCTGTCGCGGTCGCCCAGGGCCTTGAAGTAATCGGCCATGGACTTGGCTTTCGGCCGCTCGGGTGCATTGCGTGCCAGCCAGGCGAAGACGATCAGCGTCAGGATCAGTGGAATCAGCGCAAAGCCGAACACATTGCTCCAGCCAAACGCCGCCGCCAGCACCGGGGCCAGCAACGCCGCGAACACCGTGCCCGAGTTGCCGGCACCGGCAATGCCCATGGCCTTGCCCTGGTGTTCGGCCGGGTACCACTGGGACGCCAGCGGCAACGCCACCGCAAAGGATGCGCCGGCCATGCCGAGGAACAGCCCCAGCAGCAAGGCTTGTTCGTAGCTGTGAATCCCCAGTTTCCAGGCGCCGAACAAGGCGACGATCACAATCACCTGGCCAATCAGCCCGGCGGTCTTGGGCGACAGCTTGTCCGCCAGCATGCCCATCAGGAAGCGCAGCACCGCGCCGGCCAGGATCGGCGTCGCCACCATCAGGCCGCGTTGTTGGGTGGTCAGGTGCAGGTCGGCGGCAATCTGCACCGCCAGGGGGCCCAACAAATACCAGACCATGAAGCTCAGGTCGAAATACAGGAACGCGGCAAACAGGGTCGGGGTGTGCCCGGATTTCCAGAAGCTTGATTTCATCACGCACCTCAACGGTTGGGAGTCTTGTAAGAAGGCCTGGTGATGGAGCCGCCGGCTGAGGCCGCCCCACCGGCCCCGTGCTACCGGGGCCAAAACAAAAAAACGCCGCCACCGGGTTCGCAAGGGCAAACCGGGTGTGCGACGTCTTTGTCGTGAAGGGGCAACCGCCGTTGGTTACCTGTGGTGATTACTTGGCAAGTCCTGTGCCAACCTGTTGTTTCGGGTGTTCAGCCGAGCAGTTCACTCATGGCGATGATCTGCTCCGCCACCTGGATCAGTTTTTGCTGGCGGCTCATGGCCTGGCGGCGCATCAGGGTGTAGGCCTCTTCCTCATTGCAGGCCTTCATTTTCATCAGCATGCCCTTGGCCAACTCGATGCGCTTGCGCTCGGCCAACTGTTGGTCACGGGCCTGGAGCTGGGCGCGCAAGGCCTGGTCGCTCTCGAAGCGAGCCATGGCCACGTCGAGGATCGGTTGCAGGCGCTGCGCCTGAATGCCTTCGACGATGTAGGCGCTGACCCCGGACTTGATGGCCTGGCGCATCACGTCGGGGTCGTGCTCGTCGGTAAACATTACGATGGGCCGGGGCTGGTCGCGGCTGACCAGTACCACTTGCTCCATCACATCGCGGCCCGGTGACTCGGTATCGATCAGGATGACGTCCGGGCGCACCGTTTCGACGCGCGCAGGCAGGTCGATGGTCAGGCCGGATTCATCGATCACTTCAAAGCCAGCCTCGATCAGCGCTGTCCTCAGGCGGCCGACTTTGCGTGGCGTGTCGTTGATCAACAGGATTCGCAGCATGGACATCCTCCTGTCAGCGCAAGGCTTGGCGGCTGGTAGGGTCCGCCATGGCATGCAGGCGGAAGCTGCGCGCGTAGCCGGCGGGATCCGAGCCGTCCCAGATCTTGCCGTCGATCAGTTGACTGCTGCGCATGTCCTGGCCGTTGTCGCCGAGGCCCAGTGCCTCGGCGGCCTGACGATACAGCGCCAGCTGTTGCACTTGGCGCGCAACGCCGAGGTAATCAGGGTCTTCGCGCAACAGGCCCCAGCGTCGAAACTGGGTCATGAACCACATGCCATCGGAGAGGTAGGGCAGGTTGACCTCGCCATCGGCAAAAAAACGCAGGGCGTGGGGGTCCTGCCATTGGTTGCCCAGGCCGTCGTCATAGGCGCCCAGCAAACGCGGCTCGATGCAGTCGAGCGGGGCATCGAGGTACTCGCGGCCACTGAGCAATTGTGCGGTGGAGCGGCGGTTTTCGGTGTTTTGCTCGATAAAGCGGCTGGCCTCGAGGATCGCCATCACCAGCACGCGGGCGGTGTTGGGGTACTGGTCGACAAACGCCTGGGTGCAGCCGAGCACCTTTTCCGGATGGTTCGGCCAGATCGCCTGGGTGGTCGCCAGGGTAAAGCCCTGGTGTTGCTTGACTGCACTGGCGCACCAGGGCTCGCCGACGCAAAAGCCATCGATACGCCCGGCCTGCAGGTGCGCGAGCATTTGCGGGGGCGGTACCACGACGCTGTCCACATCCTGTAGCGGATGAATGCCTTGGCTCGCCAGCCAGTAGTACAACCACATGGCGTGAGTGCCTGTGGGAAAGGTCTGGGCGAAAGTCAGTTTTGTTCGGCTTTGGTGCACGTGGCGGTCCAGCGCCTCAGGAGTGACCACGCCCTGCTGTTGCAGGCTGCGGGACAGGTTGATGCTTTGGCCGTTCTGGTTCAGCCCCATCAAGACTGCCATGTCGGTAGGTGCGACGCCGCCGATGCCCAGGTGCACGGCATAGACCAGCCCGTACAGGCTGTGGGCGGCGTCCAGTTCGCCGCTGACCAGTTTGTCCCGCAGGTTGGCCCATGAAGATTGGCGCTTGAGGTTGAGGGTCAAGCCATAAGGCTGGGCGAAACCTTGGGTCGCTGCCACCACCAGGGATGCGCAATCGCTCAAGGCCATGAAGCCCAGGTCAAGGCTGCTCTTTTCCGGCGCATCACTGCCGTTGACCCAGGCCAGCGGGTCGTTCGTCGGGCTGTTGCCAACCGAATCGTTCATCAACACCTACCTTTTCTTTCACAAAAAAGCGTCGTTCCCTCAGATGGCGATGCAAGGCCATTGCGGGTAACGACGCCTTTGTCCGTAAGCCCGCTCCGCCGTTGGTGCGCGCCTTGATACGGAGTCCGTAGCAAGGCACATGCCACGGGCCGATGGGCGCCGCCAGCCGTCAACTTTTCATCAAGATTGAAACTCGGCTGCCTCTCAGTATGGCCGCTTCTTACTGCCAGGCCGCCCAGGAAATCCCAGGTGTACGCTCACTTTTCCGTAACAACTCCCTGTCTCTGGCTGCTGCTTGCCGCGCTGATGCTGGGAAGTGCCGGTGCCCGGGGCGAAACCTACCAGGCGCAGGACGAGAGCCTGCATACCGTCTTTACCGCCTTGTCCGTGCCCATGGGCCTGCCCATCGTCGTGAGCGGTGAAGTGGCGCGCATACGCATCAGCGAGGTCATTGACCTCGCTATGCCGCTGCACGCCCTGGAGACGCTTGCGTTGCAGTACGGCTTGATCTGGTACAGCGATGGCCAGGCGCTCTACCTCTACAACGCCAGCGAAGCAAAACGTTCGGCAGTGGTGCTGCGGCATATATCTGTCGAGCGGTTTCGTGGCCTCATGCGCCGTTCGGGTCTTGATGAGACGCGCTACCCCCTGCGCGTGAGCGGGGCACGCACATTCGATGTATCCGGGCCACCTCATTATGTCGACCACGTTTTGCGCCTGGCCCAATTGATGGATCGCGAGCGTGCTGAATTACAAGTAGGTAACCAGGCGTTTGCTGTCGTTCAGGTACTCAACACCCACGTGGCAGACCGCGGCTATGCCATGGGTGACGAAAAGGTCACGGTGCCGGGAATCGCGTCGACGATCGAAACCCTGTTGGGTTCTGAACAGAAGGGACCGCTGGCCGACAAGAACCTGGTGGTGATCGCATACCCGGATACCAATAGCCTGCTGATCAAGGGTAAACCTGCGCAGTTGGGGTTCATCGAGCGCCTGGTGGCGGAGTTGGACGCGCCCAAGCGGTCTATCGAAGTCTCGCTATGGATGGTGGACGTGGACCGTGACGAACTGAAAAAGCTGGGCTTTGACTGGGACAAGGATGGGAAGGCCCAGGCCACGCGCATTCTGGAGCCGATGGACGATAACCGCGTGATGGCGCAAATCGCCACGCTGGAGCGCCGGCGGCGAGCAAGGGTGATGACGTTGCCGGTGATTCTCACCCAGGAGAATGTGCCGGCCATGTTCCAGGATAACCACACCTTCTACCTGCCTGCTCCCGGAGCCGACCATGCTGATTGGAAGCCCGTGCAATACGGCTCCCAGGTCAGCGTACTGCCGCGTTTTGCCGAAGCGAACCAGATCGAGATGCTGCTCCATGTCGAGGATGGTCGACAATTGAGCGAGGCGGGGCGGCGCGGCAAACCGACCGCGGTCGGACGGGTGAGTGCCAGCAGTGTGGTGAGGGTCGCGCAGGGCAAGCGCCTGTGGCTGGGAGCGTTCAGCCGTGAGGCGCATGAGCCGGGACGCAGCACCGCTCCAGCCGGCCCGGCCAAGGTTCGCCTGTTTGTCATTCAGGCCCGGGCCGCAGGTAGCGAGTTGAAGGCGTTGGCCACAGGCGTGGGCGCACCACCGTTGAGTGCGGCGCAATACGAGCGCGTGCAACGTGCGTTTGTACGCCCGGGTCGCGATAGCTCTCCGTGAATAAGGTGTTGACCCATGCATTTGGAAATTCTTCTACAGGAACAACTGATCAGCCGCAGGCGCCTGGCAGCCTTTGCTGCTGGAAAGGTGCTGCCATTGTCGCCGGGCATCATCCACTGCGTGGAAGTTCGGGTTAATGGCCGGTTGCTCGCATTGGGCGAGTTGGTGCAACTGGAGGATCGGTTGGGTGTTGAGTTGCACGAGGTCTATAAATGGGGGAGCGCCTGACGTATGTGGGTGAAGTGTCTTACAGGGTGTTGCTAAAAAGCGTCGGCTGTATGGGGTTTTTCCTAGCGTGGGCTGCAAGGTGGTTTTTTATAGTCGTGATGTGGGCACAAGAGCCAGTACTGGAAAATAAGGACTTCAATGTCAGTAGTCGGATGTCGAGGTAGATATGGCCGTCGTGAATGATGAGTTGACGACGTCTCTGCTCTTTTCCCAGTGGACGCTGCATGGCGATGGTCGCCTGACCGGCGACGGCAGCGACGTCCAGTTGCCACCCAAGGAGCTGCATGTTTTGCGGCTGTTGTTGGTCTCTGGCGGTGTACTGATGACCAAGGATCGTTTGCTCGAGTTGGCCTGGCCCCAGGGGGAGGTCGCCGAGGAGTCGCTGACCCGTTGCATTTATTCGCTGCGCAAGCATCTTGGCGCTGACAAAGGCTTTATCAAGACCATTTATGGTCGCGGGTATCGCTTTACATGCCCGGTGAAGGCTGAGCGAGCAGGGCCCGGGCCTATGGATACCCTGCCGCATGTGTGTTCGGCCTGTGGACAAGTCAGTCATGGCTGAGTTCTGGCGCCGGCTGCTGTGGCTTGGCCTGGTGACGAGCGGCAATCAGGCACTGGCCTATTGCTGGGAGGAAACCGCCCATCGCTACGATATCGAGCCGGAGTTGCTACAGGCTATCGCCGCCGTGGAGTCGGATTTTCGCCCGGATGCGATGAACTACGCCAACGGTAACGGCACACGGGATATCGGCCTGATGCAGATCAACAGTATCCATTTGCCTCGCCTGCTCAAGCTGGGTATCACCGAGGAAAGGTTGTTGAGTGAGCCTTGCCTGTCGGTGGAAGTCGGGGCGTCCATACTGGCCGAGTTTATCCAGCGCTTTGGCTACAACTGGACGGCGGTGGGGTCCTACAATGTCGGGCCCGGCTCCGGCCCTGAGCGCGACGCGTTGCGCATGCGCTATGCGGAAAAAATCTGGGCACGTTATGAGGCCCTGGTACAGCAACGCTACTGACGTTTGGGCGGCGCGCCTCGCGTGCACCCCGCCACCCCGCTATAATCGCCGCCACCTTTCGCCGCCATCCGAGTCTAGCCCGCCCATGTATACCCTGGCCCGCCAGCTGTTGTTCAAACTCTCCCCGGAAACCTCCCACGATCTGTCCTTGGACCTGATCGGTGCCGGTGGCCGCCTGGGGCTCAATGGCCTGGTATGCAAGGCGCCGGCGAAAACGCCGGTGTCGGTGATGGGGCTCGACTTCCCCAACCCGGTCGGACTGGCTGCCGGCCTGGACAAGAACGGTGCGGCCATCGATGGCTTCGCGCAGTTGGGTTTCGGTTTTGTGGAGATCGGCACCGTGACGCCGAGACCGCAACCGGGCAACCCCAAGCCGCGTATCTTCCGCCTGCCGGAAGCCGAGGCGATCATCAATCGCATGGGGTTCAACAACCTGGGCGTCGATCATCTGCTGTCGCGCGTCGAGGCCGCAAAGTACAAGGGCATCCTCGGCATCAATATCGGCAAGAACTTCGACACGCCGGTCGAGCGCGCAGTGGATGACTACCTGATCTGCCTGGACAAGGTCTACGCCCACGCCAGCTATGTCACCGTCAACGTCAGCTCGCCCAACACCCCGGGCCTGCGCAGCCTGCAGTTCGGCGATTCGCTCAAGCAACTGCTCGAAGCCCTGCGCCAACGCCAGGAAGACCTGGCCGTGCGCCATGGCAAGCGTGTGCCGCTGGCAATCAAGATCGCCCCGGACATGAGTGACGAAGAAACCGTGCTGGTGGCCCAGGCCCTGGTGGATGCGGGCATGGATGCGGTCATCGCGACCAACACCACCCTCAGCCGTATCGGCGTCGAAGGGTTGGCCCATGGCGATGAAGCGGGCGGCCTGTCGGGGGCGCCAGTGCGTGACAAGAGCACTCATATCGTCAAGGTGCTGGCCGCTGAGCTGGCCGGGCGTTTGCCGATCATCGCGGTGGGCGGCATCACCGAAGGCAAGCATGCAGCCGAGAAGATCGCTGCGGGTGCCAGCCTGGTGCAGTTGTACTCGGGTTTTATTTACAAAGGCCCGGCGCTGATCCGCCAGTCAGTGGATGCAATTGCGGCATTGCGCGTGTAGGAGCGAGGGGGACGCCTAGTTCTTGCTCGCGAAGAACGTCAACGATAGCGCTGCGCATCTGGCTTAACGCGGCGCCCTCAGGTTCTTCGCGAGCAAGCTCGCTCCTACGGTAGTCCTCATTATTCTCAGGCCAATAAAAAGGGCTCCTTAAGAGGAGCCCCTGGGCCGAAGCCCGCCGCCTGGATAGGGCGTGCGTGGTTAAGTCGCTACATATTCGAGGTGGTGTCGGAATTAAATGCCCTTGATTAGCCGACGGCGTGAAGTTCGTTGAGTCTGTGGATTCCCGCAGTGCCAGTCATACCGTCCCAGTTGTCGCCGCGTCCTTCTCGCCAGCCGTTGATCCAGGCTTGGCGTACCGACGGTAGAGTAAATGGGCAAAGCTCACGGGATTTGCCATGAACGCCATATTGATATCCGCGTAAAAATGCTCTTTCCAACGGATCACGCTTAAGTCTTCTCATAGGGTGTTTCCCTCACTTGTTGACTGTCTTGATATCCTTTGGCCTCGTCTGAGGCCGGGCAGAGTTTTTCTGCCGTTGGTGGGCTCGCTGCCGGCGTGGCGAGCCTAGGTGTCGGCGTCGTTACGGCGCCAACCTGTGTTGAGTTCTAACCAATAGGTCACATGGATTCAATGATCGTTTTGTCATAAGCACGTAACGATAACGATGCTATAGCCATAAGCTGGGATGGCTTTTCGCCCCATTTGTTGGGCAAAGCCAGCTATGATGCACCCTGCAAAGAGGATGGGTTTAATCCTTTAGTGAGAATGTCCTTCTGTTGCTGTCGGTTATTATTCGACGAAGGGTCGGAATATTTCTTTTTGTTGCGTCAAATTCTCTCTCTGCCCCGTCAATAAAGGCTCCAAGGCCCGTCAGACGGGGTGGAACGGCACATTCGTGCCACGCGAGCACTCTTCAAGAAAAGTGCTTGATTGAAAACCGAGCCGGCGATGCGTCGCCCGTTCACTTATTGCTGAAAAGCCTGGAATGCCCCATGTCGGACCGTTTTGAACTCTTCCTCACCTGCCCCAAGGGCCTCGAAGGCCTGCTGATCGAGGAAGCCGTCGGGCTTGGCCTTGAGGACGCCCGCGAGCACACCTCGGCCGTGCGCGGCATGGCCGACATGGAAACCGCTTATCGCCTGTGCCTCTGGTCGCGCCTGGCCAACCGTGTGTTGCTGGTGCTCAAGCGCTTCCCGATGAAGGACGCCGAAGACCTCTACCACGGTGTGCTGGATATTGAATGGGCCGATCACATGGTTTCTGACGGTACCCTGGCGGTGGAATTCAGTGGTCACGGCTCAGGCATCGACAACACCCACTTCGGCGCGCTGAAGGTCAAGGATGCGATCGTCGACAAGCTGCGCACTCCGACCGGCGAACGCCCGTCCATCGACAAGATCAACCCGGACCTGCGCATCCACCTGCGCCTGGACCGTGGCGAAGCGATCCTGTCTCTTGACCTGTCCGGCCACAGCCTGCACCAGCGCGGCTACCGCCTGCAGCAGGGCGCCGCGCCGTTGAAGGAAAACCTCGCGGCGGCGATCCTGATTCGTGCCGGCTGGCCGCGCATTGCTGCCGAAGGCGGCGCGCTGACTGACCCGATGTGCGGCGTGGGCACCTTCCTGGTGGAAGGCGCGATGATCGCCGCCGACATGGCACCTAACCTGAATCGCGAATTGTGGGGCTTCACCACCTGGCTCGGCCACGTCCCGGCGCTGTGGAAAAAACTCCACGCCGAGGCCACTGAACGCGCGGCCATCGGCATGAACAAGCCGCCGTTGTGGGTGCGGGGCTACGAAGCCGACCCGCGCCTGATCCAGCCCGCCCGCAACAACATCGAGCGCGCCGGCCTGAGCCACTGGATCAAGGTGTACCAGGGCGAAGTCGGCACCTTCGAGCCGCGCCCGGACCAGAACCAGAAAGGCCTGGTGATCTGCAACCCGCCCTACGGCGAGCGTTTGGGTGACGAAGCCAGCCTGTTGTACCTCTACCAGAACCTCGGCGAGCGCCTGCGCCAGGCCTGCATGGGCTGGGAAGCGGCGGTGTTCACCGGCGCGCCGGACCTGGGCAAACGCATGGGGATCCGCAGCCACAAGCAGTATTCGTTCTGGAACGGCGCATTGCCGTGCAAGTTGCTGCTGATCAAGGTCAACCCGGATCAGTTCGTCACCGGCGAGCGCCGTACCCCGGAACAGCGCCAGGCCGAACGTGAGCAGGCGGTTTACGACCAGGCCCCGGCCGAGCCGCAGGAGCGCCAGTACAACAAGAACGGCAACCCGATCAAGCCCGCCCCGGCCCCCGTGGTCGAGCAGGCGCGCCTGAGCGAAGGTGGGCAGATGTTTGCCAACCGCCTGCAAAAGAACCTCAAGCTGCTGGGCAAGTGGGCCAAGCGTGAAGGGGTGGATTGCTACCGCGTATACGACGCCGATATGCCTGAATACTCCATGGCCATCGACCTGTACCACGATTGGGTCCACGTGCAGGAATACGCCGCCCCCAAATCCATTGATCCGGAAAAAGCCTCGGCCCGCATGTTCGACGCCCTGGCGGCCATTCCCCAGGCGCTGAACATCGACAAGAGCCGCGTGGTGGTCAAGCGTCGCGAGCGCCAGAGCGGTACCAAGCAATACGAGCGCCAGAGTGCCCAGGGCAAGTTCACCGAGGTCAGCGAAGGCGGCGTGAAGCTGCTGGTCAACCTCACCGACTATCTGGACACCGGTCTGTTCCTCGACCACCGTCCGATGCGCATGCGTATCCAGAAGGAAGCGGCCGGCAAGCGTTTCCTCAACCTGTATTGCTACACCGCCACCGCCAGTGTGCACGCAGCCAAGGGCGGCGCGCGCAGCACCACCAGTGTCGACCTGTCCAAGACCTACCTGGACTGGGCACGTCGCAACTTCTCGCTCAACGGTTTTTCCGACAAGAACCGCCTGGAGCAGGGCGATGTGATGGCCTGGCTGGAGGCCAGCCGCGATGAGTTCGACATGATCTTCATCGACCCGCCGACCTTCTCCAACTCCAAGCGCATGGAAGGCATCTTCGACGTGCAGCGCGACCACGTGCAGTTGCTTGACCTGGCCATGGCGCGCCTGGCACCGGGTGGCGTGCTGTACTTCTCGAACAACTTCCGCAAGTTCCAGTTGGAGGACAATCTCAGCGAACGCTATGCGGTCGAGGAAATCAGCGACAAGACCATCGATCCGGATTTTGCGCGTAATGCGAAGATCCACCGGGCGTGGAAAATCACTGCTCGCTGATCGCCGCCACGAAAAAGCCGCAAGCCTGGACTATTCCGGGCTTGCGGCTTTTTTACGCTGGTCAAACCCTGGGCCGATGGCTATAACTTAAGGCCTAGCCAAAGTGACACCCCCCGCACGCTGGCGTTGTGAGTGTTGCCTATGCCGTTGCAAGCCGTTCGCCCGAAAATCCTAGGCTTTATCAGTGAACAGGCGTCGGCTTGGCTGGTGGCGTTGGTGGTGTTATTGGCAGGTTTTGCGCTGACGGCCATCGTCGCCTGGGCGGCCTCCGACCTCTATCAGCAACAGGTTCGCCAGCGCTTTCAGTTGCTGGTCAACGAGCGTTACAGCCGCTTGCAGGAACGTTTCGAGGATCAGGAACAACGCCTGAACAGCCTGCGGCGGTTCTTCGTCAACTCCGATGTTGTGTCCCGCGAGGAGTTCGACGGGTTTGCCCTGCCGTTACTGTTGCGCGCCCGGGCCTACGCCTGGGCACCCCGTGTGTTTCGCGGACAGCGCAGCCAATTTGAACAAGAGGTGTCCCGCCTGCGTGGGGTACCCTTTGTTATCCGTGAACTTAATAGCGCCGGCGAACTGGCCCCGGCGCCCGAGCGTGATGAATACGTTCCGGTGCTCTACAGCCAGACTCAAAGCCTGCTGGGGTCGCCCCTGGGTTTTGATCTGTTGGCCCAGCCCCTGCGGCGCTCGACCCTTGAGCGGGCGCAAAAGAGCGGCAAGCTGGCGGTGTCCCAACCGATGCAGTTGGTGGGTGTCGAGCCGGCTTATGCCACTGGTGTATTACTGGTCGCGCCGGTGAGTCACCTGCCCACGTCCGAGCCGTCCCCAAATGAGCCATACGGTTACGTAATGGCGGTGATCAGCATGCGCCAGTTGGTCGCCGAGGGCTTGCCAAAAGCGGAGCGGGACAACCTGGTGATGCAGATCGTCGACACCTCCGACTTGCAAAAGCGCGTGCTCTTCGAGTCCGGCAATGCCGTGGCCAACAGTGACCTTGCTGGCGCGCGTCGCCTGACCCTGGGCGATCATGTGTACGCCCTGAGCCTGCGCCCGAGCAAGGTGTTCGAGCAGGCCAACTATTCCTCGCTGTCCACGATCCTGACCATGGGTAGCCTACTCAGCCTGCTGCTCAGCGCCTTGCTCTATGTGCTGGTGAGCCAGCGCCAGCGTGCGTTGAAACTGGTGGAGCAACGCACTGTGCAGTTGCGCTTGCGTGAGCAGGAGCTACGTGGTGCCCATGGCCAGTTGCGCAGCGTACTCAACGCCGCTACCCAAGTGGCGATCATTGCCACTGACCTGCGCGGTGTGATCAACACTTTCAACGCCGGTGCCGAGCAGATGCTGGGGTACGAGGCCGACCAGGTGGTGGGCAAGCTGACCCTGGAAAGCCTGCACTTGGCGTTGGAGCTGGAGGCACGTTCCGCGAGCCTGAGCGTGACCTTGGGCAAGCGTATCCCGGCGAGCCAGGCGATGCTGGTGGAAAGCCCCGACAACCTGCACGAAGCCCGGGAGTGGACCTTGGTCCGCCAGGATGGCAGTCAGTTGATTGTGAACATGTTGGCCACCGTATTGCTGGATGACCATGGTCTGTGGATCGGTCACCTCGCGATTTACCTGGACGTCACCGAGCAGAAACGCGCTTATGAGGCCCTGGCGGCGCGGGACCGCCTGCTCAAGAAACTCAGTGCCCACGTACCCGGGGGGATCTTCCAATTCACCCTGGAACCCCAGGATAACTGGCGCTTTATCTACGCCAGCGACGGCATGCGCGATATCTATGAAATCGAGGTCAGCGCGTTGCAGCGGGACGCGACGAAGGTCTTCGAGCGAATCCACCCGCTGGACGCGGAACGGGTGCGGGCCTCGATTCGCCTGTCGGCATTGCAGTTGAGCCACTGGCGCGAAGAGTACCGGGTGCAGTTGCCGCAACGGGGGTTGCGCTGGATTCGCGGCGAGGCCACCCCGGAAGAGTTACCGGGGGGCGGTACGCTGTGGCATGGCTATGTGTCGGACATTTCGGACTTGAAGCGGGTTGAAGAGGAGCTGCGCGCGCTGTCCATCACAGATTCCCTGACCGGGATTCACAACCGTCGCTATTTCCAGGATCGCCTCAGGACCGAGATGGCGAGACTCAACCGGACCAGTGGGGCGCTGTCGGTGATCATGCTCGATATCGATCATTTCAAGCGTATCAACGACCAGCACGGGCATGCGGTTGGCGACGGGGTGTTGCAGGAGTTATGCAGGCGCATCAGTCAGCGTCTGCGCCGCACCGACGTGTTCTGCCGCCTGGGGGGCGAGGAATTCATGGTGCTGTGCCCCAATACCGATGGCGAGCAGGCTTATGGCCTGGCCATGGAGTTGTGGCAATCCCTGCGTAACCTGCCGATGGAGCCTGTGGGCATCGTCACCGCCAGCTTTGGTGTGGCCAGCTGGCGGGTGGATGAAGGCATTGATGGCCTGTTGTTGCGTGCCGACTCGGCGGTGTACGTGGCCAAGCAGGCGGGCAGGGACCGGGTAGAGGCCGAGAAGGCGCGGGCCTGATGCTCGCTCCTATAGGACGGGAGCCGCCGCCGCCAGTTTTGGCTGGCGGTACAGATCCAGCAGCACCTGGTCCAGCACCGACGACGCGCCCCACGGCTTCGGATCGTTGAGGATCGCCACCACCGCCCAGGTGTTGCCGTTGTTGTCGCGGCTGAACCCGGCAATGGCGCGCACGGTATTCAAGGTACCGGTCTTGACGTGGGCTTCGCCGCGCATGGCGGTGGTCTTCAGGCGTTTGCGCATGGTGCCGTCGGTGCCGGCGATCGGCATCGAGCTGATGTATTCCGCAGCGTAGGGGCTTTTCCAGGCGGCTTGCAGCATGGCGGCCATTTCGCGGGCGCTGACCCGTTCGGCACGGGACAGGCCCGAACCGTTCTCCATCACCAGGTGTGGCGCGGTGATGCCTTTCTTCGCCAGCCACTGGCGCACCACACGTTGCGCGGCCTTGGCATCGTCGCCGTCGGCATCGTTGCGGAACTGCGCGCCCAGGCTCAGGAACAATTGCTGGGCCATGGTGTTGTTACTGTATTTATTGATGTCGCGGATGATTTCCGCCAGGTCCGGCGAAAAGGCGCGGGCCAGTACCTTGGCATCCTTGGGCACCGGTGCCTGGATATCGCGGCCCTGGATGCTGCCGCCCAGTTCCTGCCAGATCGCCCGTACCGCGCCAGCGGTGTAGGTGGCGTGGTCCAGCAACGACAGATAAGTCTGCGAGCTGCAGCCATCGGCCAATTGGCCGCTGACGGTGACCGTCATACTGCCATCGGCGCCTGTGACCGGGTTGTAGCGTACGTCGCCGGTGCACTGCTTGGCGTTGGAGGCCTTGACCTGGTTGTCGATGCGGATGCTGGCAATCGGCGGCTCGACCGAGACGAGCACGCGCCCCGAATCGTTACGGGTCACAAAGCGCAGGGCCTTGAGGTTGACCAGCAGGGCGTCGGGCTTGACCAGGAACGGTTTGTTCTCGTCGTTGCCGTCATCATTGAATTCCGGCAACTGCGGTTGGTTGAAGAAACTGCGGTCCAGCACCAGGTCACCGGTGACTTGCTGCACGCCATTGGCCCGCAGGTCGCGCATCAGCAGCCAGAGTTTTTCCATGTTCAGCTTGGGGTCGCCGCCGCCCTTGAGGTACAGGTTGCCGTGCAACACGCCACCGCTGAGGGTGCCGTCGGTGTAGAACTCGGTTTTCCACTGGTGGTTGGGGCCGAGCATTTCCAGGGCCGCATAGGTGGTGACCAGTTTCATGGTGGAAGCCGGGTTTACCGAGACGTCGGCGTTGAATACCGTGGGGGTGCCGGGGCCGTTCAGCGGGATCATCACCAGGGACAGCGCAGTGTTTTGCAGCTTGGCTTTGGCGAGTGCCTGCTGGACGTTCGGGGGCAGGGTGTTATTGATCGGGGCTGCGGAGGTGGAAAAGGCCAGTGGCAGGAGAAAACTGGCGAGTAGCAATGGACGCAAAGATTTGATCATAAGAAGTAAAACCCTACTGCTGAGGAGGGTGAAAAAGGCGAGGGGTAGATAGGAAAATTCCCTCAATGGTCATGAAAGTGTCGGCATTATGCCCCAAGGTGAAGGCACTTGTAGCTGAACGATAGCTGGTAATTGGCGTTTTTTTAACAGCAAACGGCCGCCTGTCCCAGAGAGTCGGGCAATCGTCGTCTTAAACTGCTAAAGTGCCGCCCGTTATTACTTATGAGGATTGTTCCAATGGCGACTAACCGTTCCCAGCGTCTGCGCAAAAAACTGTGCGTTGATGAATTTCAAGAGCTGGGTTTCGAACTGAACCTGGACTTCAAAGAAGGCCTGAGTGAAGAAGCTATCGACGCTTTCCTCGAAGCATTCATCAAAGAAGCCATGGAAGCCAACGGCCTGGGCTATGTCGGCGGCGATGACTACGGTCTGGTTTGCCTGCAGAAGCGTGGCTCGGTCTCCGAAGAGCAGCGCGCTGCCGTCGAAGCCTGGCTGAAAACCCGTTCCGAGCTGACCAAGGCTGAAGTCAGCCCGCTGCTGGACGTGTGGTATCCGGAAAAGCCGATCAACGCGGCTAAGTGATACTGAAAAAAACGGCGACCTGAGGGTCGCCGTTTTTTTATGCCTTGCGCCAGTTCAGAATCAGCAGCGTCAACACCCCCGCCACAATCCCCCAGAACGCCGAGCCGATGGAAAACAACGTCAAGCCTGACGCGGTGACCATAAAGGTGATCAGCGCCGCTTCCCGTTCCTTCGGCTCATTCATGGCGATACTCAAGCCATTGATGATCGAGCCAAACAAGGCCAAGGCCGCAATCGACAGCACCAGTTCCTTGGGCAAGGCTGCGAACAGTGCCGCCAGTGTTGCGCCGAACACCCCGGCTATCCCGTAGAACACCCCGCACCATACGGCGGCGGTGTAGCGTTTATTACGGTCTTCATGGGCGTGGGGGCCGGTGCAGATCGCTGCGCTGATCGCCGCCAGGTTGATGCCGTGGGAGCCAAAGGGCGCCAGCACCAGCGAGGCCAGGCCGGTGGCGGTGATCAGCGGCGAGGCCGGCACGTTATAGCCATCGGCCCGCAGTACGGCGACGCCGGGCATGTTCTGCGAGGTCATCGCCACCACGAACAACGGAATCCCGATGCTGATGGTTGCCGCCAACGAGAAGTGCGGTGTCGTCCATACCGGCGTCGCCACTTCCAGGTGGAAACCGCTGAAGTCCAGCAAGCCCATCAGCCCCGACAGCAGGGTACCGATCATCAGGGCGGCCAGTACCGCGTAGCGTGGCGACAGACGCTTGATGATCAGGTAGGTGAAAAACATCCCCAGTACCAGGCCGGTGCGATGCTGCGCGGCGACGAAAATTTCGCTGCCGATCTTGAACAGGATCCCCGCCAGCAACGCGGCCGCCAACGATGCCGGGATGCGCTTGACCAGTTTTTCAAAGCTGCCGGTGAGCCCGCAGAGCGTCACCAGCACCGCGCAGGTGATGTAGGCGCCGATGGCCTCGCCGTAACTCACACCGCCCAGGCTGGTGATCAACAGCGCCGCGCCGGGGGTGGACCAGGCAATGGTGATCGGCGTGCGATAGCGCAGGGACAGGCCGATGCTGCAGACCGCCATGCCGATGGAAATCGCCCAGATCCACGAAGAAATCTGCGCCGTGGTCAAGCCGGCCGCCTGGCCGGCCTGGAACATCAGCACCAGGGAGCTGGTATAGCCGGTCATCATGGCGATAAAGCCGGCGACGACGGCGGAGGCAGAAGTGTCGGCCAGCGGGCGCAAGGGCGCTTGGGTGGCGTCGGTCATGGAGAGGTGTTCCTTTTACCTGGGTGTTTGCCGGTGACGGCGCAGATTCAAGCCTAAACTCAAACGTAACGACTCATTGCAATACAGACGGCACCGCAAACAGCCGTACAGTGTGTTGGCTCAGTGGGTTGTGTACAATGTGCGCTGTTTTTAGGTGATACTTGCCAGAGACCCCGTGTTGCCGTATTACCTTAAAGTTGCCGTATTACCGTTAATTCGCCGCCGTTCTCCCTACCCGAGTGCCCATGAACGAACAGTTGCAACCTCTCAAGAAACAACCGCGAGCCGGCAAGGTCGGTCGCAGCGGAACCCAGGACGATATCGTCTACGCGCATATCTTCGAGGCGATCCTCGAGCAGCGCCTGGCACCCGGTACCAAATTGAGCGAAGAGGCACTGGGCGAAATCTTCGGCGTCAGCCGCACCATTATTCGCCGCGCGCTGTCGCGGCTGGCCCATGAAGGCGTGGTGTTGCTGCGGCCCAATCGTGGCGCGGTGGTGGCGAGCCCAAGCGTGGAAGAAGCACGCCAGGTGTTCCTGGCCCGGCGCCTGGTAGAGCGAGCGATCACCGAGCTGGCGGTGCAGCACGCCACCGCCGAGCAACTGGCCGAACTGCGCCAGATGGTCAACGACGAGCGCGACAGCTTCTCCCGCGGCGATCGCGGGGCGGGCATCCGCCTCTCCGGCGAGTTCCACCTCAAGCTGGCCGAGGCCGCGAAAAACGCGCCGCTGATCAGCTTCCAGCGCAGCCTGGTGTCCCAGACCTCGTTGATCATCGCCCAGTACGAAAGCGGCAACCGCTCGCACTGCTCCTACGATGAGCACACGCAACTGATCGACGCTATCGAAGCGAGGGACGCGGCGCTGGCGGTGAATTTGATGATGCATCACATGGATCACATCGACAGCAAGCTCAACCTCGACGAGGAAAGTGCGTCGGATGATTTGCATGCGGTGTTCTCGCATCTGTTGCAGACCAAGAAGCCGGGGCGTTCTTCGGTCAAGCTGTAAACCCGATTAAAAAATGTGGGAGGGGGCTTGCTCCCGATGGCAGAGTGTCAGTCACTGAATTAAGTGCCTGATCCACCGCTATCGGGAGCAAGCCCCCTCCCACATTTGTTTTGTGTCGTGGCGCAGATCAGCGTTGGTGCACGAGTTTGCCGGCCGCATACGTCTGCAACACCGTCCGATCATCCCCCAGGGTCATCAACACGAACAACGTCTCGGCAATGTTATTGGCTTGCTTCAAGCGATAGCTCAGCAGCGGCGTGGCGTTGTAGTCCAGCACCAGGAAGTCGGCATCGGTGCCCGGCTGCAGCGTGCCGATCTTGTCTTCCAGGCGCAGCGCCCGCGCACCACCCAGGGTAGCCAGGTACAGTGACTTGAAGGGGCTCAACCGCGCGCCCTGCAGTTGCATGACCTTGTAGGCTTCGTTCAAGGTTTGCAGCAGCGAGAAACTGGTGCCGCCACCCACATCGGTGCCCAGGCCGACATTCAGCTTGTGTTTCTCGGCCATCGGCAGGTTGAACAGGCCGCTGCCGAGGAAGAGGTTCGAGGTCGGACAGAACGCCACCGCCGACCCCGTCTCCGCCAACCGTGCGCACTCGTCATCACACAGGTGCACGCCGTGGGCAAACACCGAGCGCTCGCCCAGCAGCTGGTAGTGGTCGTACACATCCAGATAGCCGCTGCGCTCCGGAAACAGCGCCTTCACCCACTCGACTTCCTGCTTGTTCTCACTGATGTGCGTCTGCATGTACAGGTCCGGGTACTCGCCCAGCAGTTGCCCGGCGAGCGCCAATTGTTCCGGCGTGCTGGTCGGCGCAAAACGCGGGGTGACCGCGTAGTGCAGGCGGCCCTTGCCGTGCCAGCGTTCGATCAGCGCCTTGCTTTGCTGGTAGCCGGATTCGGCGGTGTCGGTAAGGTAGTCCGGAGCGTTGCGGTCCATCATCACCTTGCCGGCGATCATGCGCAGATCGAGTTTTTCCGCCGCCTCAAAGAATGCGTTCACCGACTGCGGATGCACACTGCCGAACACCAGTGCGGTGGTGGTGCCGTTGCGCAGCAGTTCCTTGATAAAAATGCCTGCGACTTCTTCGGCGTGGGCCTTGTCGGCGAACTGGCTTTCGCACGGGAAGGTGTAGGTGTTGAGCCAGTCCAGCAACTGCTCGCCATACGCGCCGACCATGCCGGTTTGCGGCAGGTGGATATGGGTGTCGATCAGGCCGGGGATGATCAGCGCATCCTGGTAATGGGTGATGTCGATGTCGGCAGGCAAGCTCGGCAGCAGGTCGTCGGCATGGCCCACGGCGCTGATCCGGCCGTTTTCGATCACCAGCAGGCCGTCTTCGAAATACTTGTAGGAGGCTTCGATCCCAACTTCAGCGGGGTCGGCGATGCTGTGCAGGAGAGCTGCACGGTAGGCTTTGCGAGTCAAAGGCATGGTCGTCTCAATTGATAGCTTGGCTTCGGCGCGAGGCCGGCAGCAATTTGGCAATGGGTTCGGCGCTCGCGGTGTGCTGGCCGAAACTGGCGTTATAGGTGGCGATGATTTCGCCGGCGATGGAGATGGCGATCTCCACCGGCAACTTGCCCTTCACCTCGCTGAGGCCCATGGGGCAACGCATGCGTTGCATCTGCGCGGCGTCGAAGCCGCGATCGCGCAGGCGGTGTTCGAACTTGACGCGTTTGGTCTTCGAGCCGATCAGGCCGAAGTAGGCAAAGTCATTGCGTTTGAGCAGGGCGGCGGTGAGTTCCAGGTCCAGCGCGTGATTGTGGGTCATGACGATGCAGTAACTGCCCACCGGCAGGTCGGCAATTTCGTCCACCGGCTCTTCGCTGACGATTTTACGCACGCCCTGGGGGATATGTTCCGGAAACTCCTGCTCGCGGGAATCGATCCAGCGTACCCGGCACGGCAGGCTCGCCAGCAACGGCACCAGCGCGCGGCCGACATGGCCGGCGCCGAACACCGCGATCTGCGCCTGTACCTGGCCCATGGGTTCGAACAGCAGCACGGTGATGCCACCGCAGCACTGGCCCAGGCTGGCGCCGAGGCTGAAGCGCTCCAGATGGGTGTTCTGCTGGCCACGCACAAGCATGTCGCGGGCGATCTGCATGGCCTTGTATTCCAGGTGCCCGCCGCCGATGGTGTCGAAGGTTTGCGCGGCACTGATCACCATCTTCGAACCGGCATTGCGCGGCGTGGAGCCGAGCTCTTCGATGATGGTCACCAGTACGCAGGGTTCACTCTGGTTTTGCAGGTCGGCGAGGGCGCTGATCCAGTTGTTCATGTTTACCTCAACATTACTGTTGTCAGTTCGGGCAGCGCCTCGGTCTAGAGCGAAGCCATTTCAGTTTCAGTCTCGACAGCTGTCGCCGTCTGCAACTTGCGCATCTGCTCACACCCCCACAACACCCGCTCCGGTGTCGCCGGCGCATCGATCTTCGGCTGATGGCGATAATCAGCCAGGCTCGCCACCGCATCCTTGATCGCGCACCACGAGGCAATCCCGAGCATGAACGGTGGCTCGCCCACGGCCTTGGAATGGAACACCGTGTCTTCCGGGTTCTTGCGGTTTTCCACCAGCTTCACACGCAAATCCAAAGGCATGTCGGCCACCGCCGGGATCTTGTAGCTGGCCGGGCCGCAGGTCTCTAGCTTGCCCTTGTTGTTCCACACCAGCTCTTCCATGGTCAGCCAGCCCATGCCCTGGATAAAGCCTCCTTCTACCTGGCCGATGTCGATGGCCGGGTTCAGTGAGGCGCCCACATCGTGGAGGATGTCGGTGCGCAGCATCTTGTATTCGCCGGTCAGGGTGTCGACGATCACTTCGCAGCACGCCGCGCCGAAGGCGAAGTAGTAGAACGGGCGACCGCGGGCCTGGCTGCGGTCGTAGAAGATTTTCGGGGTCTTGTAGAAGCCGGTGCTCGACAGCGACACCTGGGCGAAATACGCCTGCTGGATCAACGCTTCAAAGCTCAGGATTTGCTCGCGCACGCGCACATGGCCGTTATGGAACTCCACATCCGCTTCGCTCACGTCGTACTTGCGCGCGGCGAATTCCACCAGGCGTTGCTTGATGGTTTCGGCGGCGTTCTGGGCGGCCTTGCCGTTCAGGTCCGCACCGCTGGAGGCAGCAGTCGGCGAGGTGTTGGGCACTTTGTCGGTGTTGGTGGCGGTGATCTGCACGCGGTCGATGTCCACCTGGAACACTTCGGCCACCACTTGCGCGACTTTGGTGTTCAAGCCCTGGCCCATCTCGGTGCCGCCGTGGTTCAGGTGGATGCTGCCGTCGGTGTAGATATGGATCAGCGCGCCCGCCTGGTTCAGGAAGCTCGCCGTGAACGAGATCCCGAATTTCACCGGCGTCAGCGCCAGGCCTTTTTTCAGGATCGGGCTGTGGGCGTTGTACAGGCGGACCGCTTCGCGGCGCTCGGCGTATTGGCTGCTGGCTTCAAGTTCGGCGGTCATCTCTTCGAGCATGTTGTGCTCGACGGTCTGGTAGTAGTGGGTGACGTTGCGCTCGGTCTTGCCGTAGTAATTGGCCTTGCGCACCGCCAACGGGTCCAGCCCCAGATGGCGCGCGATGGCGTCCATCACTTCCTCGATGGCGACCATGCCTTGCGGGCCACCGAAGCCGCGATAGGCGGTGTTGGACGCGGTGTTGGTCTTGCAGCGATGGCCGTTCACCGTGGCATCGCCCAGGTAATACGCGTTGTCGGCGTGGAACATGGCGCGGTCGACGATCGAGTTGGACAGGTCCGGCGAGCAGCCGCAGTTACCGGCCAGCTCCAGGTTGATCCCGTGCAGGCGACCGCTGTCGTCGAAGCCCACGTCGTATTCGATATAGAAGGGGTGGCGCTTGCCGGTCATCAGCATGTCTTCGACGCGCGGCAGGCGCATCTTGGTCGGCTGGCCGGTGAGGCGCGCCACCACCGCGCACAGGCACGCCGGGCTGGCGGCCTGGGTTTCCTTGCCGCCGAAACCGCCGCCCATGCGGCGCATATCGACGACGATCTTGTTCATCGACACATCCAGCACTTCGGCCACCAGCTTCTGCACTTCGGTGGGGTTCTGCGTGGAGCAATAGACGATCATGCCGCCGTCTTCGGTGGGCATTACCGAGGAAATCTGGGTTTCCAGGTAGAAGTGTTCCTGGCCGCCGATATGCAGGGTGCCCTGGAGGCGGTGCTTGGCGGTCGCCAGCGCGCCGGTCGAATCACCCCGTTGGTGGGTGTGGCTGTCGAGCACGAAGTGCTTGTTGCGAAAGGCCTCGACCACATCCAGCACGGACTCCAGGTCTTCATATTCGATCACGGCCGCCATCGCGGCCTTGCGTGCGGTGTCCAGGTCGCGGGCGGCCACGGCCAAAACCACCTGGCCGACGAACTGCACCGTGTCTATGGCCAGCAAGGGGTCGCCGGGCAGCAGCGGGCCGATGTCTTTCAGGCCCGGCACGTCTTCGTGGGTGATGACGATACGCACACCGTCGAAGGCGTAGCAGGGCGTGGTGTCGATGCGGATGATCCGGGCGTGGGCGCGGTCGGACATGCGTGCATACAGGTGCAGTTGGTTGGGGAATTCCAGGCGGTCATCGATGTACTGCGCTTCACCGGACACGTGCTTGGCGGCGCTGTCATGCTTGACGCTGCGGCCGACCCCGGAGGTCAGGTCCTGGGCAAACAGCGCGGCCAGTTCGGCCTGGGTTTTTTCCACGGCGTGATGGTTAGACATAAGCGGTCACCCGAGTCTCGATGTGCGGCGTTTGCAGTTCGATGAAGTATTTGCGCAGCAGGTTCCGGGCGCTGAGCAGGCGGTATTCCTTGCTGGCGCGGAAGTCCGACAGCGGGGTGAAATCCTCGGCCAGGGCAGCGCAGGCTTTCTCGACGGTGGCGGCGTTCCAGGTGGCACCGACTAACACGGCTTCGCAGTTTTTCGCGCGTTTTGGCGTGGCGGCCATGCCGCCGAACGCGACGCGGGCATCACTGATCACACCGTTGTCGATCTTCAGGTTGAATGCAGCGCAGACGGCGGAAATATCATCGTCCAGGCGCTTGGAAACCTTGTAGGCACGGAACAGCGCGTGGCCCTTGGGTACGATGATTTTCTCGATGAACTCGCTGTCCTGGCGCGCCGTCACACGGTAGTCGATGAAGTAGTCTTCCAGGGCCAACGTACGGCGCGTGTTGCCTTTGCACAGCACGATCTGCGCGCCGAGAGCGATCAACAGCGGCGGCGAATCGCCAATGGGCGAAGCGTTGCCGATATTGCCGCCCAGGGTGCCCTGGTTACGAATTTGCAGGGAAGCGAAGCGGTGCAGCAGGTCGCCGAAATCCGGGTATTCGTGGTGCAGCACGGTGTAGCAGTCGGAGAGGGCAGTGGCGGCGCCGATTTCCAGGCGGTCGTCGAAGTCCTCGATGCGCTTCATCTCTTCAATATTGCCGACATAGATCATCACCGGCAGGGTGCGGTGGAACTGGGTGACTTCCAGCGCCAGGTCGGTGCCGCCGGCCAGCAGGCGGGCTTGCGGGTAGGCGTCGTAGAGGTCGGCCAGGTCGGCAACGGTGAGGGGCACCAGGCAGCGTTTGTCGCCGCTGTTGAGTTCACCGGTTTGGGTCGGCGCGATGGCTTTGAGGCGGGCGATGGTCTCGGCCTGGCGGCTGTCGAACTGGTCCGCCGGTTTGTTGCAGCAGGCCTGTTCGGCGGCGGCCAGGATCGGCCGATAGCCGGTGCAGCGGCACAGGTTGCCGGCCAGGGCTTCGTGGGCCTTCTGGCTGTCGGGGGCGTCGCTGTTCTTTTGCAGGGCGAACAACGACATCACAAACCCGGGGGTGCAAAAGCCGCATTGCGAACCGTGGCACTCCACCATGGCCTGTTGCACGCTGTGCAGTTGGCCCTGGTGCTTGAGGTCTTCGACGCTGATCAGTTGCTTGCCGTGCAGCGACGATACAAATGTCAGGCAGGAATTGAGGCTGCGATAACGGATCTGCTCAACGCCCTGAGGGTCGGTGTGCAACTCGCCGACCACCACCGTGCACGCACCGCAGTCGCCGCTGGCGCAGCCTTCCTTGGTACCGGGTTTGCCCACATGCTCGCGCAGATAGTTGAGCACGGTCAGGTTGGGGTCCAGGGCGTGCTCGCTACGGAGTTCCTGGTTAAGTAAAAACTGGATCACGGAAGGCCTCGCAGACTCATTATTGTTGTTAACCGCTTTGCGCCGAATCTAGTCATGTCTGACTTTTCGGTCAATGATTTTCTGACTGGAAGGTCAGGAAATTGCGGTCGCAACACTTTCAATTATGGTTCAGTCTTCTGAAACCGGCGTTTTTGGGGGCGTGTGGGTGTTCAGCTTTGCTTATTTCATGCCAAATTCGCCACGGTGGGCGTAGCGCCATCAGCGGGCCAATGCGCTACACTGCCGCGCTTGTACCGATAGACGATTTTGAAGGGAAAACATGACGTTCAAGGCGCCGGACAGTCTCGCCGAGCAAATCGCTCACCACCTCGCCGAACGTATCATTCGCGGCGATCTCAAGCCTGGGGAGCGGATCCAGGAACAGAAAGTCACGCTGGCGCTGAATGTCAGCCGTGGCTCCGTGCGTGAAGCTTTACTGATCCTCGAACGCCGCCACCTGATCGCGATCCTGCCGCGCCGTGGCGCCCACGTGACCGAGCTCACGGCGCACAAGGTGCAGAGCCTGTGCACGCTGATGAGCGAGTTGTATATCCTGCTTGGCAATGCGGTCGCCCAGGGCTGGCAGACCCAGGCCGACATGGCGCCGTTCGTCCAGATCCAGCAGCGCCTGGTGAGCAATTTCGAGCGCCAGGACATCCGTGCCTTTGTCGAAGAATGCTTCAATGTGATGCGCGCCGCGTACCCCTTTGCCAACAACCCGTATTTGCAGGAAACCGTCGAAAACCTGCAGCCGGCGATGAACCGTGCCTATTACCTGGCCCTGGATCAGCGCAAGGCGTCCATGAGCGAGTACCTGGCGCTGTTCGAGCAACTGCTCGCCGCCGTACTCGCCCGTGACCTGGAGCAGATCCGCCAGGTGCTGTCGGCCTACTGCCAGCGCAGTAGCTCGCTGGTCATCGCTGCGTTGGCGGACGCCTAAACGTGCGGCTCAAGTGCATCAAACTGGCGGGGTTCAAATCCTTCGTCGACCCGACCACGGTGAACTTCCCCAGTAACATGGCGGCAGTGGTCGGGCCCAATGGCTGCGGCAAGTCGAACATCATCGACGCCGTACGCTGGGTGATGGGCGAGAGCTCGGCAAAAAACCTGCGTGGCGAGTCGATGACCGACGTCATCTTCAACGGCTCCACCAGCCGCAAGCCGGTGAGCCAGGCCAGCATCGAACTGGTGTTCGACAACTCCGACGGCACCCTGGTCGGCGAATACGCGGCCTATGCGGAAATCTCCATCCGCCGCAAGGTCACGCGCGACAGCCAGAACAGTTACTTCCTCAACGGCACCAAGTGCCGACGCCGGGACATTACCGACATCTTCCTCGGTACCGGCCTGGGCCCGCGCAGCTATTCGATCATCGAACAGGGCATGATCTCCAAGCTGATCGAAGCCAAGCCCGAAGACCTGCGCAACTTTATCGAGGAGGCGGCCGGCATCTCCAAGTACAAGGAGCGCCGCCGCGAGACTGAAAACCGTATCCGCCGCACCCATGAAAACCTCGCCCGCCTCACCGACCTGCGCGAAGAGCTGGAGCGCCAGTTGGAGCGCCTGCACCGCCAGGCCCAGGCGGCCGAGAAGTATCAGGAATACAAGGGCGAAGAGCGCCAGCTCAAGGCGCAACTGTCGGCCCTGCGCTGGCAGGCGTTGAACGATCAGGTGGGCCAGCGCGAAGCGATCATCGGCACCCAGGAAATCAGCTTTGAAGCGCTGGTGGCCGAACAGCGCAATGCCGACGCCGCCATCGAGCGCCTGCGCGACGGGCACCATGACCTGTCCGAGCGCTTCAATCTGGTGCAGGGCCGTTTCTATTCGGTGGGCGGTGATATTGCCCGGGTCGAGCAAAGCATCCAGCACGGCCAGCAGCGCCTGCGTCAGTTGCAGGATGATCTGAAGGAAGCCGAACGCGCGCGCCTGGAGACCGAATCGCACCTGGGCCACGACCGCACCTTGCTGCTGACGTTGGGCGAAGAGCTGGACATGCTCACCCCCGAGCAGGAAATCACCAACGCCGCCGCCGAAGAGGCCGCCGCTGCGCTGGAAGAATCCGAAACCACCATGCACGGCTGGCAGGAGCAGTGGGACGCCTTCAACCTGCAATCCGCCGAACCGCGGCGCCAGGCCGAGGTGCAGCAGTCGCGCATCCAGCAACTGGAAACCAGCATGGAGCGCCTGGCCGAGCGCCAGCGTCGCCTGCAGGAAGAGCGCGTGCTGCTTGCCGCTGACCCGGAAGACGCGGCGATCATGGAGCTCAGCGAGCAACTGGCCGAAAGCGAAATGACGCTGGAGGAGCTGGAAGCCAGCGAAGAACAACAAGTGGAGCGCCTGGAGCAATTGCGTCAGCAACTGCAACAGGCGACCCAGGCCCAGCAGCAGGCCCAGGGCGATTTGCAGCGGCTCAATGGCCGGCTGGCGTCCCTTGAAGCCTTGCAGCAAGCGGCGTTGGACCCAGGCACCGGCACCGCCGAATGGCTGCGTGATCAGCACCTGGCCGAGCGTCCGCGCTTGGCCGAAGGCTTGAAAGTTGAAGCCGGTTGGGAGCTGGCCGTAGAGACCGTTTTAGGCGCCGACCTGCAAGCCGTGCTGGTGGATGATTTCGGCGGCTTCGACCTGGCCGGTTTTGCCCAGGGTGATCTGCGTCTGCTCAGCCCCGCCGCTGATGGCACGCGAGTGCCGGGAAGCCTGCTGGATAAGGTCGAGGCGGCGATTGACCTGTCGCCGTGGCTGGGCCAGGTCAGGCCGGTGGATTCCCTGGAGCAGGCCCTGGCCCGGCGTGGTCAACTGGCTGGCGGCGAAAGCCTGATCAGCCGCGACGGTTACTGGGTCGGCCGCCACTTCCTGCGGGTGCGCCGTGCCAGTGAAGCGGAAAGCGGCGTTCTGGCCCGTGGCCAGGAAATCGTCAACTTGATCGCCGAGCGTGAAGAGCGCGAAGCTACCTTGGAAAGCCTCGAAACCGAACTGCAAACCCTGCGCGCCACCCAGCGCCAGCAAGAGACCGGCCGCGAACACCTGCGCCGCCTGTTGCAGGACGAAGCGCGCCAGCAAGGCGAATTGAAAGCCCAGCTTTCCGCGAGCAAAGCCAAGGCCGAGCAACTGACCCTGCGCCGTACCCGTCTCGATGAGGAAGTGGCCGAGATGGGCGAGCAGCGCGCCCTGGAACACGAGCAGATCGGCGAAGCGCGCCTGCAATTGCAGGAAGCCCTCGACAGCATGGCCCTGGACACCGAGCAGCGCGAATTGCTGCTGGCCCAGCGTGACAGCCTGCGCGAGCGCCTTGATCGTGTGCGCCAGGAAGCCCGCCAGCACAAGGACCACGCCCATCAGTTGGCCGTGCGCCTGGGTTCGCTCAAGGCCCAGCACAATTCCACAGCCCAGGCCCTTGAGCGCCTGGAGATGCAGTCCGAACGCCTGACCGAAAAACGCGAGCAACTGAGCCTCAACCTGGAGGAGGGCGAAGCGCCGCTGGAAGAGCTGCGCCTCAAGCTTGAAGAGTTGCTCGACAAGCGCATGACCGTCGACGAAGAACTCAAGACCGCACAGATCGCCCTGGAAGACGCCGACCGCGAATTGCGCGACGCAGAAAAACGCCGGACCCAGGCCGAGCAGCAATCCCAGCTGATTCGCGGCCAGCTCGAGCAACAGCGCATGGAATGGCAAGCCCTGACCGTGCGCCGCAAGGCCCTGCAAGACCAATTGCTCGAAGACGGCTACGACTTGCACGGTGTGCTCAATACCTTGACCGCCCAGGCCAGCGAGAAAGAAGCCGAGGAAGAACTTGAACGGATTGCCGCACGTATCCAGCGACTGGGCGCGATCAACCTCGCGGCCATCGATGAATACCAGCAGCAGTCCGAGCGCAAACGTTATCTGGATGCCCAGGACGCCGACCTGGTGGAAGCCCTGGACACCCTGGAAAACGTAATCCGCAAGATCGACAAGGAAACCCGTAATCGCTTCAAAGATACCTTTGATCAGATTAATGGCGGTTTACAGGCGTTATTCCCGAAAGTTTTCGGTGGTGGCAGCGCTTACTTGGAACTGACGGGCGAAGATCTACTCGATACAGGGGTAACGATCATGGCGCGGCCTCCGGGCAAGAAGAACAGCACCATCCATTTGTTGTCCGGCGGCGAAAAAGCCCTGACCGCATTGGCCCTGGTGTTTGCCATCTTCAAGTTGAACCCGGCGCCGTTCTGCATGCTCGATGAAGTTGATGCACCATTGGATGACGCTAACGTTGGACGCTATGCGCGACTGGTCAAGGAGATGTCCCAGACGGTGCAGTTCATCTATATCACCCACAACAAGATCGCCATGGAAATGGCTGATCAGTTGATGGGGGTGACAATGCATGAACCGGGTTGTTCACGTTTGGTCGCGGTGGATGTCGAAGAAGCGATGGCGATGGTGGAATCCTGAGCTGCGCCATGAGAGAAAGTTTTCCGCGCGATGTCAGGTGATTTACCGGCCGAGTGAAAGTGGCAAATGGACATATTTGTTCAAGGCATTTTGACAGACGGTGTAAAGTTATCTTTGGTCGTGCTAGTTTAATGTCAATTTTTCGTATGCGTGGGCAAAACGTCAGTCAGAACATAGAGTTGGCGCCACGTTTTAAAGCGGTTTGCACGGTGCTAAACCCCTTATTTTTCAGCATTTTTTATTAGAGGCACGGGATTACATGGAAATCGGTCTGCGCGAGTGGCTGATCGTCATCGGCATCATTGTCATTGCCGGTATTCTTTTTGATGGCTGGCGCCGCATGCGCGGTGGCAAGGGCAAGCTCAAATTCCGTCTGGACCGCAACCTGTCCAACTTGCCCGACGACGACGGCAGCGCCGAGCTGCTGGGGCCGCCCCGTGTGCTGGATACCCACAAAGAACCGCAATTGGACGAGCATGATTTGCCGTCGATGAGCGCGCCGCTGCGTGAAGCCCGCGAGCCGTCCTCCAAGCGTGGCAAACGCGCCAGTGCAGCCGCTGCCGAACCGCATCAGGGTGACCTGAACCTCGATGTCGATGAAGGCCCGAGCTTCAGCAGCCGTGATGACGATTTCCCGGATGAAAACGCCGGCAAGAATGCGCCGCGCCAATCGGTCAACGATCAGCCTGCCGCTGAAGAAGTGCTGGTGATCAGCGTGATCTGCCGCGACGCCGCCGGCTTCAAGGGCCCGGCCCTGTTGCAGAACATCCTCGAAAGCGGCCTGCGCTTTGGCGAAATGGATATTTTCCACCGCCACGAAAGCATGGCCGGCAACGGCGAAGTGCTGTTCTCCATGGCCAACGCGGTCAAGCCAGGCACTTTCGACCTGGACGACATCGACCTGTTCAGCACCCCTGCGGTGAGCTTCTTCCTCGGTCTGCCGGGCCCGCGTCACCCGAAACAAGCGTTCGACGTGATGGTGGCCGCTGCCCGCAAGCTGTCCCAGGAACTCAACGGCGAGCTCAAGGATGACCAACGCAGCGTCCTGACCGCCCAGACCATCGAACACTACCGTCAGCGCATCGTCGAGTTCGAGCGTCGCGCCCTGACACAGAAACGCTGAGGATTGGTTTCCAGCGTTGTCATTAGAATAAGCGCACCAACATTTGAGCAGCTTCGGCTGCTCTTTTGCTTTATGAGAGAACACCCATGACCGCCGCCCACACCCGCATCCTCGAACTGCGCGCTGAACTGGATCAGCACAACTACCGTTACCACGTGCTCGATGAGCCGAGCATTCCGGACGCCGAGTACGACCGGCTGTTCCACGAGCTCAAGGCCCTGGAGGCCGAGCATCCGGACCTGGTGACGCGGGATTCGCCGACGCAGCGGGTCGGCAGTGCGGCGTTGTCAGCCTTTACCCAGGTACGCCATGAGATCCCGATGCTCAGCCTGGGCAACGCGTTTGATGAAACCACCATGCTCGAGTTCGATCGCCGGGTCACCGAGGGTCTTGACCTGCCGGTGGGCGACCTGTTTGGCGGTGGCGCAGCGGTGGAATACAGTTGCGAGCCGAAGCTGGATGGCCTCGCGGTCAGCCTGCTTTATCAGGATGGCGAGTTGGTACGCGGCGCCACCCGAGGTGACGGCACCACTGGCGAGGACATCAGCGTCAACGTGCGTACCGTGCGCAATATCCCCTTGAAACTGCATGGCAGCGGCTGGCCGGCGACCCTGGAAGTGCGCGGCGAAGTGTTCATGTCCAAGGCCGGTTTCGAGCGGCTCAACGCCTCGCAACTGGAACTCGGCGGCAAGACCTTCGCCAACCCGCGTAATGCGGCGGCGGGCAGCTTGCGTCAGCTGGATTCGAAGATCACCGCCAGTCGTCCGCTGGAGTTCTGCTGCTACGGCATCGGCCAGGTGACCGGGGATATCAGCGACACCCATATCGGTAACTTGAAGCAACTGCAGAAGTGGGGCATGCCCATCAGCCATGAGCTGAAACTGGCCAAGGGCATCCAGGAGTGCTTGGACTATTACCGCGATATCGGCGAGCGACGTAACAGCCTGCCCTATGAAATCGACGGCGTGGTGTTCAAGGTCAACAGCATCGCCTCCCAGCGTGAACTGGGCTTTCGCGCCCGCGAACCGCGCTGGGCCATCGCGCACAAATTCCCGGCCATGGAAGAACTCACCGAGTTGCTCGACGTGGAGTTCCAGGTCGGCCGCACCGGCGCCGTGACGCCGGTGGCGCGCTTGAAACCGGTCAAGGTCGCGGGCGTCACCGTGTCCAACGCCACCCTGCACAACATGGATGAAGTCGCGCGCCTGGGCTTGATGATCGGCGATACCGTGATCATCCGCCGTGCCGGGGATGTGATCCCGCAGGTCGTCTCCGTGGTCACCGAGCGCCGCCCGGAACACGCCCGTGCGGTGCAGATTCCCGAAAGCTGCCCGGTGTGCGGTTCCCATGTGGAGCGCACGCAACTGGTCAAGCGCAGCAAGGGCAAGGAAACCGTCAGCGAAGGCGCGGTGTACCGCTGCGTCGGGCGCCTGGCCTGTGGTGCCCAGCTCAAGCAGGCGATTATCCATTTCGTCTCGCGCCGGGCCATGGACATCGACGGGCTCGGTGACAAAACCATCGAGCAACTGGTGGATGAAAAACTCATCGGTTCGCCGGCCGACCTCTACAAACTCAAGTACGAGCAGATCATCGACCTGGAAGGCTTTGCCGATATCTCCAGCAAGAAACTGATCACTGCCATCGAAAACAGCAAGACCCCGACCCTGGCGCGCTTTATCTACGCACTGGGCATTCCCGACGTGGGCGAAGAGACGGCCAAGGTGCTGGCGCGCTCCCTGGCGTCCCTTGAGCGTGTGCAGAAGGCCTTGCCGGAAGTGTTGACGTACCTGCCGGATGTGGGCCTGGAAGTGGCCCATGAGATCCACAGCTTCTTCGAAGACAGCCACAACCAGGAAGTGATCGGCGCGTTGCTGTCGCCTGATGAATGCGGCCTGCAATTGCAGGATCAGGGTGAGCTGAGCGCCGAGTTCGCCGCCAGTACCACCTTGGGCGGCTTCCTCGACAAGCTGCACGTACCCTCCGTCGGCCCCGGCGCCGCGCAGAAACTTGCGGACAAGTTCGGCAGCCTGGAAGGTGTGATCAAGGCGGACTGGCTCGACATGCGCCAGGCGCTGCCGGAGAAGCAGGCCAAGGCTGTGCGCGACTTCTTTGATAACCCGGACAACGCCAGCCGCGCCGTGGCGATTGAGCAGCAGCTCAAGGACTTCGGCATGCACTGGCAGAGCGAGAAGAAGGTGGTCGAAGGCCTGCCCGAGGCAGGGCATACCTGGGTGCTCACCGGCTCCCTGGAACTGATGAGCCGCGACGTGGCCAAGGAAAAGCTCGAAAGCCTCGGCGCCAAGGTGGCCGGCTCCGTGTCGGCCAAGACCCATTGCGTCGTGGCCGGGCCGGGTGCCGGCTCCAAGTTGGCCAAGGCCAGCGAGCTGGGGTTGAAGGTGCTGGACGAAGAGGCCTTTGTCGCATTCCTTGCCAAACACAACATTTCGGTCTGACACGGCGCCGATGGTGAGCGGGCTTGTCGAATCGTCGCACCGCCCGCGCCGGGCTGCGAAGCCGCCCTTGAAGAAAGTGGAACGATCCTGAGTCCCAAATGATCTAGTCTCAGTCACCCAGGGAGAGATCGCCATGTTCCGCTACTTCGAGCAACTCAGCTCGCGCATCGCCGCACCGTTCATGGCCGAAACCTCGCGTAACAGCAAGGTGTGGCAGTGCCGGTGCGGGCAAGCGCTGTTCTTTCGCAACAGCCAATGCCTGGCTTGCCAGGCGCTGCTGGGTTATCAGCCGCAGCAAAGCCGCTTGTCCTCCCTGCAGCCGGGGCCTGTGGAAGGCACTTGGCTACAGGACGACAACCTCGATGCCGGCGCCTTCCGCCGCTGTGCCAATCTCGACACCGCGGCGGCCTGCAACTGGCTGATTCCCGCCCACAGCACCGCACCGTTGTGTGTGGCGTGCAGCCTCAACCGCACCATCCCCGACCTGTCGATCCCGGAGAACCCCGAGCGCTGGCGCAAGGTGGAGACCGCCAAGCGTCGGCTGGTGGCACAGGTGATCAGCCTGGGCCTGCAAGTGGTGCCCAAGAGCGTCGACGAGGACAGCGGCCTGGCTTTCGACTTCGTCGGCATCGACCTGGAAGGCAACGCGCCCATGACCGGGCATGCCAACGGCCTGATCACCCTCGACATCAAGGAAGCCGACGACGCCCACCGCGAAAAAATCCGCGTGCAGATGCGCGAACCCTATCGCACCTTGCTGGGCCATTTTCGCCATGAGGTCGGCCACTATTACTGGGATCGCCTGATCGCCAACAGCCACTGGCTGGAGCCTTTTCGCAGCCTGTTCGGCGACGAACGCGCCAGTTATGCCGACGCGCTCGATCAGCACTACCAGAACGGCCCACGCCCCGACTGGCAGCAGACCTGCGTCAGTGCCTACGCCACCATGCACCCCTGGGAAGACTGGGCCGAAACCTGGGCCCACTACCTGCACATGATGGACGCTGTCGACACCGCCCTGGGCTTTGGCATGAGCGCCCGTGAGATGGACCTGGATTACCAGCCATTCCCCCTCACCACCCTCTATGACCCCGAACATCCCGGCGGCGTGGCATTCCTGTCCTTCGTCAACGCCTGGATCGAACTGGCCGGCATGCTCAATGAGCTGTCCCGCGCCATGGGCCAGCCGGACTTCTACCCGTTCGTGCTGCCACCGGCGGTGATTGCCAAGCTGCACTTCATCCACCTGGTGATCCAGGAAGAGGGTGGCCGGGCGGACGAGGTGTTGCAGGCACAATGATGAACCCCTGTGGGAGGGGATGCTGACGGCGGTGGCAAGTGCTTGAACCCCTTCATATTTTTAATCCGTCGCCAACGGTTGTAACTTCCGATGAGATCGGTACAATGGCCCCGCTTGCCGAGAGGCCAGCGTCGTTATGGTGACCCCATCGGTCCCCCCGCAACGATTACCCGTGAACCTGGTCAGAGCCGGAAGGCAGCAGCCACAGCGGGAACATTGTGTGCCGGGGTGTGGCTGGTGGGGTTGCCTCCATAACGCTCTTCCTTGCAGTCCTCCTTCGATTCAAATTCAAATGACCTGTTTTCAGTCAACTGCCGATGTTTTATTGCGCGGTCGATGATGGTTGTTTCACAACTTTCCAACACCCCTCTGGACAACCCCAAACCGCCTTGTTAGTTTCCGCCGGCCACTTGTTACAGAGTATGACGAGGGCGCCGACTTGATATTGAAGTGCTATCACTTCTTTAACTAACAAGGATGTCTGTGATGAAAAGCCTGCAAGGGTTACCCCGTCTTATCAGTGCCTCGGTAGGTGCGCCGGGTAAAGCCCGCAACTTACCCGCCGATGTGCAGTGCATCCAGTATTTATTCAATCTGATCATTCCCAAGATGGGTTTCCCGCTGGCCGAAAACGGCAAGTGCGATGGCCAGTTGGTACAGTGCATCAGCCAATACCAGTTTCGCCACCTCAAGTATGCCCATCCCGATGGCGTGGTCGACCCCACCGGTCGCACGTTCAATAGCCTGATCGAAGAAGCGGTGAAGGTACCGGTGAAGGCCTTCCCGACGATGCGCATCCCGAGTTTTCTCAATGCATTCGGCAACAATCAGGGCGATGCGGTGCAGGCCACGGTCAATGTGTACCTGGACCGCATGCGCGCGATGATCGAGGCCGAGCGGCGTAACCGGCAATTGATGCTCCAGGCCACGTGCGACGGGGGCATGACCCTCAGCGAAACGGACTTCCAGAACGCCGCCACGCAGTTGGGTAGTGGTATTTCGGTGAATATCATCAAGGCCTTCGCCACTGTGGAATCAGGTGGGCGGTCGGGGTTCGGTCCGGCCAAGTTGCCGGTGATCGCGTTTGAAGGGCACCTGTTTCGCAAGTACACCAAGCACATTTACGACCAGGCGCACCCGCTGCTGTCCTACCCCTACAAGAAAAAGGCCGGGCCGCAGTGGCAGGCCAATAACAAGGACCAGGCCAAGGCTTGGGAAACCATGGCCACCGCGTTTGCGCTGGATCAGGAAGCTGCACTCATGTCGGCTTCGTGGGGCATGTTCCAGATCATGGGTTTTAACTTCGCCTCGTGCGGTTACAAGACGGTGTTTGAGTTTTCGGCAGCATTAAAGGTGAATGCCGGCAACCAACTAAAAGCGTTCCTCGGTTTTTGCAGCAAGAGCCCGGCATTGATGAAGGCCATGAAAGCCAAGGATTTTACCGGCATGGCACGTAACTATAACGGCGAGGACTACGGCAACTACGACGTCCTTATGCAAAAAGCCTACGAAAAACTTGAAGGGAAAAAATAGGATGATCCGTTTTCTAGCGATAGGTGTGTTGTCGTTGTGCGCCGTGGGCCCTGCCTTGGCCGGTCCGGCCGCGTTGCATTCGGGCAAGTACGAAGGGCTGATGCTGGCGGTGACGCCGGAGCATCAGGTCGAAGGGTTCTATTCGGAAGCCATGGGCGAGGGCGTCACCCGCCGTTGCGCGTTTTACCTGCAAGGCAAGCCTGAGGCGCTCACCACGTGGCTTGACGAGGCGCACCCCGGCAGCCTGGCGCCTTCGTCCGATGGCGTGACCCTCACGGTGGAAGAGGGCCGCCAGCACCCCGGCTGCCTGAATGTGCTGATGCCGGAGATTGCCACCGGCCTGGACCTGACCCAGACCGCCAGCAAACAATGGATCGGCCTGGTGACGGTATCCGCCGACAAGGCTTACCTGCTGAAAACCCCAGGCGCCAAGGCCGCCAAACGTCCGTATATCGTCAAGCGAGATGTGGTCGGTGTGCTGGCCTTCAAGGACGGTTGGGCCCAGGTCGAGTTCATCAATGCCGACGACCGTTCGTTCAGCGGCTGGATCAGTCAGGATCAATACACTCGTCTAGCGGCGCCTCACTAAGACATCCCCAAAACGCCGCAGTGTGCCAGGCATACTGCGGCGTTTTTGCGGCCGGGGTTCAGGCCTTGTTGCGGTTGAACAACTTGCGAATCACTGCGAACAGCGCCACCACGCCGATCACCAGGAACTTCTTCGCGGCCAGCAGGAAGATACCGATCTTGGCGAACAGTCCGGCCTTGGCGGCAATCCCGCCGGCAACCAACGCGGCGAGGCCGTAAGTGGCGAGCTTGTCGGTTTTCGGGTTGAAGTCGGTATAGAGGTTGCCGTCGGTGAAGTTGGTAAAGGCCAGCACCTTGGGCAATTCCTGCTGGATGGTGGGCAGGTCGGCCATGGCGGCGACGGCGTTGAGTTCGAGTACGCCTTCACGGCCGAGCACGCGGATGCTGTAGTTGAGGGTGTTCTGGTCGGCGTCGTCGGCCTTCAGTTCGCGGGCCCAGTACATCTTGTGGGTGGTGTCGTCGTAGCGCGGCGGCTCGGCCCAGCCCAGCAGGTGCAGGCCGGCGTAGCCTTGTTTCTGGCGTTCCTTGTTCTCGGCTTCGTCTTCTTCCTGCATTTGCTTGAGCAGGTCGGCGTAGTCGATTTTCGCGGCATCTTCGTCGGAGATGTGCCCGTCGGCCTTGTAGCTGACGATCACGCCCCAGCCGCGTTCCGACAGCGGGCTGACGGCTTTGGGCACGATCATGCCCAGGGTCTTGAAGCCCGGCGGGTTGCCCCAGCCATCGGTCAGCAAGCGCTCGGTATCGGCAGGGTCGAGGTAGTAGAACTCGTCGTTGAGCTTGAGGGTGGCAATGCCGCTGGGCAGGGTGACCGTGCCGGTCTTTTGCTTGAGTGACGCCAGAAAGTGCTCGGCTGTTTCGGCGGGGGCACTGGCTTCAACGGGGGCAGGCGAGGCAGCAGCAACGGCAGGTGCGGCAGGCAGGCTCAGAGCCGCCGCCGCCAACAACAGGCGGAAGTAATTCATGGTAGTCCCTTACATTTTGAATTAATTTCGCTGGAGGATAACCGAAACAACATGTTGCGAGTTAGCCAAAAGTCTCCCGCAACAGCTCGGCAAACGCATCCCGGGCCAGATGCCGCTGGGTGTCCTTGTGCCAGAACAACAGGTTATCCACGGCCGCCAGCTCTTCAAATCGATAGGACGCCAGCTGGTTGGCCTGCTCATAGCGGGCCAGGATGCCCTCTGGCGCCAACGCTACGCCAATCCCCGCGCTGACGCAGCCGATGATCGTGCCCCAGCTGGCATAACTGGCGATGATCGGCTTGAAGTCATGGGGCTTGACCCAGTTTTCCAGGGCGGCGCGATACGGGCAACCGGGTGGCCATACCAGCAGGGTGCGGCCGGCGAGGTCCTCGGCGCCACTGATGGGGGCGCTGGACGCGCTGGCGATCAGCACCAGGCGCTCGCTGTAGACCACGCTGTGTTCGAGCTTGGTGCGTTTGTTGCCGGCGGCCACCAGCGCCACATCCAGGCGGTGGTGTTGCAGGTCGTCGAGCAACGTGCCCCAGGCGCCGGTCACCAGTTCCAGGCTGACATCGGGGTAGCGCCGGTGATACTCCGCCAGCAGGGGCGGCAAACGCCCGCTGGCGCTGGACTCCACCGCGCCGATACGCAAGGTGCCACGGGGAATGGCATTGGCGTCCACGGCGCGTTTGGACTCATCCACCAGCGCCAGGATGCGCTCGCAGTAATCCAGGAAAATCTCACCGGCGGCACTGATGGCCAGTCCACGCCCGGCCCGGATGAATAGCGGTGTGCCCAACTCGCCTTCCAGCTGCTTGATGCGCGTGGTGATGTTGGACGGCACGCAATGCAGCAGCACGGCCGCCTGGGCCACGCTGCCGGTTTGTGCCACGGCTCGCACCATTTTCAATTGGGCCAGTTCCATTGCTCAGTTCCAGTGATTGCAGAAGTCAGAAACGGTTAATTGTCGTGCGCCTTGCCCGGGCCAAGACTGACGGCCCTCCTTCCCGGTTTCTGGACGCCGTCGATGAATACCCCTTCACCTGTAAAGCTTACGCTAGTCATCGCCAGCGTCATCCTGTGTTGGGCCTATTCGCCGATTGGCGTGCACATCGGGCTGCACAGCTACAGTCCCGGCCAATTGGCGTTGTTAAGGTTTTTGATTGCCTCGCTGTTCATGGGCGGTGTGGCACTGGTGATGGGCATCGGCCGGCCGCGCCTGCGGGATGTTCCGTGGTTGCTGGTGCTGGGGTTCTTCGGCGTGTTCCTGCATCACACCAGCCTCAACTATGGGCAGCAATGGGTAACGGCAGCGGCGTCCAGCGTCCTGGCGCAGTCGGCGCCGTTGTTCAGTGTGCTGATCGCGTTTTTGTGCCTGAAGGAGCGAGTCAGTGCCTGGCGCTGGGGCTGCGTCTTGCTGGGGCTGCTCGGCGTGCTGGTGGTGATCTGGGGGGATCAGGGGCTGGGTGAGATCGACCCGCGTGGCTTGTTGATCCTGCTGGCGGCGGTGTCGTGGAGCGTGTACTTCGCCCTGCAGAAACACTATGCCCACCGCTACAGTCCGCTGACCATGGCGTGCTACATGGTGTGGGCGGGCACCCTGATGCTGTGTGTGAACCTGCCGGGCCTGCCGGCTGCAGTGGTGCAGGCGCCGTTGGCGGAGAACGTGGCGGTGCTGGTGCTCGGCATTTTCCCCAGCGCCTTGGCGTATCTGGCCTGGGGGTATGTGTTGAAGCATGTGGAGGTCAGTCGCGCGTCGGTGGCGATGTACCTGATCCCGCCGGTGGCAATGGTGATGGCCGCGACGTTGCTGGGCGAACACATTGCCGTGCAGGTGATGCTGGGCGCTGTGATCGTGCTGGCCAGCGTGGCGGCCATCAGCCTGGAGGGGCGCTGGCGGTCAGTCGTTCAGGCAAAACGCGCGCAAGCGGTGGCCGTCGAGGTCCTGGGCGACGAAGGTGTAGCCGAAGTCCATGGGTGTCGGTGACTGGACAATGATGGCGCCCTGTTCTGCCCATTGGTCGTGCAACGCGTCCACGGCGGCCGTGTCGGGCAGCGAGAAGCCCACTTCACCGCCACCGCCTGTGAACCGGGCTGCCGGCTCGACAGTATGACGCGACCACAGCCCGAGCTTTACGCCGTTGTCCAGAATGAACAGGGCAAAAGTCGGGTTCAATTCGACCGGCGGCTTGCCCAGCAGGCGGCTATAGAAATTGGCACTGGTGGCCGGGCTGTCGACGTACAGCAGGAAGTAATGGGCGAGGGTGTTCATGTGGGCTCCTTGAGAACAGGCGTGGTGTGGCGCCGAGTCTATAAGGAGTGCCTGTCAGTTTTTGTCAGGAGCGTGCAGGGGGACCGGGTCTTCGCCAGTGTATAGCTTGATGATGTCGTCGATTTCGCCGGACATTTTCATCCGCAGCAAGGTGCGCAGGATCTTTTGGGCCGGTACGTCGGGATCGTTGCGCACGATGCAGCCGAGGTTTTGCTCCTCAATCAGCGCAACTTTGTGCAAGCGCTGGCTGATCGGCATTTTCTGGTTGAAACGGTCGACGATCCATTCATTGCTCACCGCGTAGTTGAATCGCCCCGCCACCAGCTTGTGCAGCACCTGTTCTTCGCTGCGGGCGTCGTCGCGGGTGAGTTGGCCGCTGGCAAACAGTGGGTCGAGGGCGCCATAGCGATAGTTGAGCACCGTGCCGATCGGCTGGGGTGTCAGCTTGAGCACCTGCACCGGCTGGTTGCGCACACTGACCAGCACATTGCGCTGCACCATTAAAGGCAAGCTCCAGATGTAGTCGCCGGACAGGTTGTCGACCCACGCGTGGGTGACATAACAGCGCACATCAATATCCCCGTGGCCCATGGCTGTGGCGATACGGGCGCGGGCCAGCACGTGGAATTCCGCCGGCTGGCCGACCTGGGTGGCCAGGCTCAACATCAAATCATACAAAATCCCCTGTGTAGGCCGGCCGTTCTCGACCTGCACCATGGGCATCGCCCAACTGTCGGAAACCGAGAAACGCAGCGGTGCAGGCGCCGCCAGGCAAGCCGTGGTCATCATCCATAAAGCGCCCAGGACTACGCGCATACACTCTCCGGGTTCAGGCCTTTTCGGGGCCAGTCAGCAGAGCTTAGTCAGATTAGGCGAGCGTGCCGGATGCAATTTCCCCCTTGCTCCGCTAGCATTACCCGCTTCCGCTTCCCAGTTGCGACGGTTTTCGATGAGTTATCAGGTTCTTGCACGTAAATGGCGTCCGCGCTCGTTCCGCGAAATGGTCGGCCAGACCCATGTGCTCAAGGCTCTGATCAATGCCTTGGACAGCCAGCGGCTGCACCACGCCTACCTGTTCACCGGTACCCGGGGAGTGGGCAAGACCACCATTGCGCGCATCATCGCCAAATGCCTGAACTGTGAAACCGGTATCACCTCGACGCCCTGCGGCACCTGCTCGGTGTGCCGCGAGATCGACGAAGGGCGTTTCGTCGACCTGATCGAGATCGACGCCGCGAGCCGCACCAAGGTCGAAGACACCCGCGAGCTGCTCGACAATGTGCAGTACGCGCCCAGCCGTGGCCGCTTCAAGGTCTACCTGATCGACGAAGTGCACATGCTTTCCAGCCATTCCTTCAACGCCTTGTTGAAAACCCTGGAAGAGCCGCCGCCCTACGTCAAATTCATCCTGGCCACCACCGACCCGCAGAAACTGCCTGCAACGATCTTGTCGCGGTGCCTGCAGTTCTCCCTGAAGAACATGACCCCCGAGCGCGTGGTGGAGCATTTGACCCACGTGCTGGGCGTCGAGAACGTACCGTTCGAAGACGACGCACTGTGGCTGCTGGGCCGCGCCGCCGATGGCTCGATGCGCGATGCCATGAGCCTCACCGACCAGGCCATTGCCTTTGGTGAAGGCAAGGTCATGGCTGCCGATGTGCGCGCCATGCTCGGCACCCTGGACCACGGCCAGGTGTTCGACGTGCTGCATGCGCTGATCGAGGGCGATGCCAAGGCGTTGCTCGAAGCCGTGCGCCACCTGTCGGAGCAAGGCCCGGACTGGAACGGCGTGCTCTCGGAAATCCTCAATGTGCTGCACCGCGTCGCCATCGCCCAGGCGTTGCCGGAAGGTGTCGACAACGGCCATGGCGACCGTGACCGCGTGTTGGCCCTGGCCCAGGCGTTGCCGGCCGAAGACGTGCAGTTCTACTACCAGATGGGCCTGATCGGTCGTCGCGACTTGCCTTTGGCGCCCGACCCACGCGGAGGCTTCGAGATGGTCCTGCTGCGGATGCTGGCCTTCCGGCCGGCGGATTCGGCGGACGCACCGAGACAGCCGCTAAAGCCAGTGGGGATCAGCCAGGCCACAGTTGATTCCGCCAAACCAGTGGCTGGCGCGGCGGTGGTCGCGCCAGTGGTTGCTGCCCCTGTTGCACCGGCGCCTGAGCCGGCAGCGGTGGTGGCGGCAGCGGTGGTTGAGCCGGAACCGGTTGTCGAGCCCGAGCCTGTCGTCGACCTGCCCTGGAATGACCCGGTAGACGCTGAGGTCGAGGTTGAACAGCAGCCCTATGTCGAGCCCGTCCTGGAAACCGTCGGTGAGCAGCCTGAGCTGACGCCGATGCCTGCGCCGACGCCGGACAGCGTGGTACCGGCCGCCCCCGAGTGGGTGACGGCCCCGGTTCCCGAGCCGACTGTGGCCCAGGTCGAAGCCGCAACCCCGGGCATCGACCTCGACGACGAACCGCCGCTGGACGAAGATTACATCGAGCCGGACATGGATTCGGCCTACAGCTACCTGGACGACCTGGCCAGCGAGCACACCGCCGAGCCTGCCCCGGAACCCGAGGTGGAGCCCGCTGCGGCACCAGCCACCGGCCTGGCCCTGCAATGGCTGGAGCTGTTCCCGAAACTGCCGATTTCCGGCATGACCGGCAGCATCGCCGCCAACTGCACCCTGATCGCCATCGATGGCGACCACTGGCTGTTGCACCTGGACCCGGCCCACAGTGCGCTGTTCAACGCGACCCAGCAGCGGCGCCTCAACGACGCCCTGAACCAGTACCATGGGCGCACGCTGACCATCGCTATCGAGTTGATCAAGCCCGAGCAGGAAACCCCGGCCCAGGCTGCCACCCGCCGGCGTATCAACCGCCAGCGGGAGGCTGAGGACTCGATCCACGGCGATCCGCTCATCCAGCAAATGATGCAGCAGTTCGGGGCGGTCGTTCGCCAAGATACAATTGAACCTGTCGAAGCCCCGGTGCCCCAGGCGTCCTGACACCGGGCTATTCATTGATCCACGTACTTTTGAGGTGATTCCCATGATGAAAGGTGGCATGGCCGGCCTGATGAAGCAGGCGCAGCAGATGCAGGAAAAGATGGCCAAGATGCAGGAAGAGCTGGCCAACGCCGAAGTCACCGGTAAAGCCGGTGGCGATATGGTCAGTGTGGTGATGACCGGTCGTCACGACATCAAGCGCGTGAGCATCGACCCAAGCGTATTGCCAGGCGTGGGCGAAGATGACCTGGAAATGCTCGAGGCGCTGTTCGCCGCGGCCGTCAACGATGCCGTGCGCAAGATCGAAGCCAACAGCCAGGACAAAATGTCCGGCGTGACCGCCGGCATGCAACTGCCACCGGGCATGAAGCTGCCGTTCTGATCGCCAGGCTTTAGCTAGACTCCAATGCCAGGCCTCGTGCCTGGCATTTTTGTTTGTGCCAATCCAATCGAACCCTGGCGCGGCACCCATGGTCTGCACCCTATACCGATAGATTCGATCAAGGAGCCCTTCATGCCTCACGAACCGACTTTGAACCAGCGCATTGTCCTGGTCTCACGCCCTCAAGGCGCACCCACGCCGGAAAACTTCCGCCTGGAACGGGTGACCTTGCCGGAATTGGCAGACGGCCAGGTCCTGCTGAAGACGCTCTACCTCTCCCTCGACCCTTATATGCGCGGGCGCATGAGCGACGCACCGTCCTACGCCGCGCCGGTGGAAATCGACGAGGTGATGACCGGCGGGGCTGTCAGCCGTGTCGAGCAATCGCGTAATCCGAAATTCGAGGTGGGTGATCTGGTCGTCGGCGCCACCGGTTGGCAGAGCCACAGCATTTCCGACGGCCGCAACCTGATCCCGGTGCCCAATGGCCTGGCCAGCCCGTCCATGGCCCTGGGGGTACTGGGCATGCCGGGCATGACCGCCTACATGGGCCTGATGGACATCGGCCAGCCGAAAGCCGGAGAAACCCTGGTGGTGGCGGCTGCCTCCGGCGCGGTGGGTTCGGTGGTCGGCCAGGTGGCCAAGCTCAAGGGCCTGCGTGTGGTCGGGATTGCGGGCGGTGCCGAGAAGTGCCGCTACGTGGTGGACGAATTGGGTTTTGATGCCTGCATCGACCACAAAAGCGCAACGTTTGCCGACGACTTGGCCCAGGCCTGCTTCAAGGGCGTGGACATTTATTTCGAAAACGTCGGTGGCAAGGTGTTCGACGCCGTGCTGCCGTTGCTCAACCCCAAGGCGCGCATCCCCCTGTGCGGGCTGATCGCCGGCTATAACGCCCATGAAGCGCCCAGCGGGCCTGACCGCTTGCCGGCGCTGCAACGCACGTTGTTGACCAAGCGTGTACGGATCCAGGGCTTTATCGTGTTTGACGACTACGGTGACCGCCAGCCGGAGTTCCTCAGCGCCATGGCGCCGTGGGTACGCGACGGCAAGATCAAGTTCCGCGAAGACGTGGTCGAGGGCCTGGAGCAGGCGCCCGAAGCCTTTATCGGTTTGCTGGAAGGGCGCAACTTCGGCAAGTTGGTGGTACGGGTCGCGCAGGATTGAGCATTTGACGCTAATCCGAGGCGCGGGTATAAACCGCGTCTCGTTGTTTTGTCGGACCACTCGCCCATGAGCTTCAGCCCCCTGATTCGCCAACTGATCGACGCCCTGCGCACGTTGCCGGGTGTCGGCCAGAAAACCGCCCAACGCATGGCGCTGCAACTGCTGGAGCGTGATCGCAGCGGCGGTACCCGGCTGGCCCAGGCCTTGAGCCAGGCCATGACCGGGGTGGGTCACTGCCGCCAGTGTCGGACCCTCACCGAAGAAGAACTCTGCCCGCAATGCGCCGACCCGCGCCGCGACGACACGCTGCTGTGCGTGGTGGAAGGGCCGATGGATGTGTACGCGGTGGAGCAGACTGGTTATCGCGGGCGCTACTTCGTGCTCAAGGGCCACCTCTCGCCGCTCGATGGGCTGGGGCCGGAGGCCATCGGCATTCCGCAGTTGGTGGCGCGTATCGAGGAGCAGGGCACCTTTACCGAGGTGATCCTGGCCACCAACCCGACCGTGGAAGGTGAAGCCACTGCGCATTACATCGCCCAACTGCTGAGCAACAAAGGCCTGGTCACTTCGCGAATCGCCCATGGCGTGCCGCTGGGGGGCGAGTTAGAGTTGGTGGACGGCGGCACGTTGGCGCATTCGTTCGCCGGTCGTAAACCGATCGCGCTCTAACGATCAGCGCAGGATCAAATGTGGGAGGGGCAGTGCGGCGAATCCACTTGCCCCTGATAGCGTCAGTCCGCGCAACCGTTACCGCTCGGTGAGGGCAAAGCGGGTCAGGCAAAACGTCGGGATGCCCATGTCTTCCAGGCGTTGCGAGCCGCCGAGTTCCGGCAGGTCAATGATCGCCGCCGCTTCAAAGATCTTCGCCCCCATGCGTCTCACCAGGTTGGCCGCCGCGATCAAGGTACCGCCCGTGGCGATCAGGTCATCGAACATCAGCACCGAATCACCTTCGCACAGGCTGTCGGCATGCACTTCGAGGAAGGCCTCGCCGTATTCGGTCTGGTAACCCTCGGACAGCACGTCAGCCGGCAGCTTGCCCTGCTTGCGGAACAGGATCAGCGGCTTGTTCAGTTGGTAGGCGATGATCGAGCCGATCAGGAAGCCGCGCGCATCCATCGCGCCGATATGGCTGAAATCGGCCTCGACATAGCGATGGGCAAAGGTGTCAGCCACCAGGCGCAGGGCCTTGGGCGATTGGAACAGCGGTGTGATGTCACGAAAGATCACCCCAGGCTTGGGGAAGTCGATGACGGGGCGGATCAGGGATTTGATGTCGAACGAATCGAAAGTCATCGTCGAAGAGTCCTGGGCGGAAAACGGACTCGAAGTATACCTGCGGCCTCACCGATTGGCGCGGCCGCAAGCGTCTGCATCAGCCTTCCAAGGAACCACCGGCGAGTGCGCACAGCTGGATCGGGTCGAGGATGTGCACTTCCTTGCCTTCGGCGGCCAGCAGTTCGCTCTGCTGGAAGCGGGTAAACACACGGGATACGGTTTCCACTGCCAGGCCCAGGTAATTGCCGATTTCGTTGCGCGACATGCTCAGGCGGAACTGGTTGGCCGAGAAACCACGGGCACGGAACCGCGCCGACAGGTTGACCAGGAAGGTGGCGATGCGCTCGTCGGCGGTTTTCTTCGACAACAGCAGCATCATCTGCTGGTCGTCACGAATCTCGCGGCTCATCACGCGCATCAACTGACGGCGCAGTTGTGGCAATTGCAGGGCCAGTTCGTCCAGGCGCTCGAAGGGGATTTCGCACACCGACGTGGTTTCCAGGGCCTGGGCCGACACCGGGTGAATCTCGGTGTCCATGCCCGATAACCCGACCAGCTCGCTGGGCAGGTGGAAACCGGTGATCTGCTCTTCGCCGCTGTCGCTCAGGCTGAAGGTCTTCAGCGCACCCGAACGTACTGCATAGACGGAATCGAACTTGTCCCCCTGGCGAAACAGAAACTCGCCTTTCTTCAGCGGGCGACCGCGTTTAACGATTTCGTCCAACGCTTCCATGTCTTCCAGATTCAGCGAAAGTGGCAGGCAGAGGGGAGCCAGGCTGCAATCCTTGCAGTGAGCCTGGCTGTGAGCGCGCAGTTTGACTGGCTCGGACATTTCTTAAATCCTTGTGGGAAAACACACATAATACGTAAGGGTACCGCACTGGTGGGCAGTGAAGCCAGCCTGTACAAAAAACAGGCAACGGTATAAAGCTTTTTGTACCGATGCCGATACAGTTGCACATCTACCATTCGGAGCTCGGATCATGTCTGTTATCGCGGCTTACAACCCTGCCATCCGTGTACCCAGCGTGCAGGACTTGAAGCCCGCTGCCGAGGCCGAGGAAAAGCTGCCCGTGACCGCGCCGGCGCCTGAAACCAATGTGATTGAAGGGGTGACGGTGACTATTTCCGCCGCAGCGTTCAAGGCGGCCGGGGCGCCCAAAAGCGCGAATGCCGATATCGACGACAGCGGCCTGGACGATAACGTCAAGCAGGTGCTGAAAATGATCCGCAAGCTGAAACAGCAGATCGCCGAGAAAATGGCTGAGCTTCAGGCGATCGCGGCAGACAAAAGCTTGACCCCGGAGCAGGCCCGGGCCAAGACCGCCAATGTGCAAGGCGCGATCAGTTCGTTGCAGGCAGGTTTGATGACGGCCCAGACCTCTCTGGCCAAAGCGATGAAGACCATGAGCGCCGATGACGCGCTCAAAGCCGCGTCGTTGTCGATGTAACTAGATCACCCGCGAAAACCGCTGCCGGTTCTGGTGCTCCAGGTACGCATCGAACACCATGCAGACCGAACGCACCAGCAGCCGTCCGGCGGGCAGCACGCGAATGCCTTGGGCATCCAGTTCGATCAGGGCGTCTTGCGCCATCGCCTCAAGTTGCGGCCAGACCTCGTCGAAATACCCGCGAAAATCGATGTTGAACGCCTGTTCGATCTGCTCGAAGGCCAGGCTGAACGTGCAGATCAACTGCTGGATCACTTCCCGACGTAAGCGGTCGTCGGTGGTGCAGATCAAACCACGGCTGGTGGCCAGTTGGGCGTTGGCCAGGGCGTTCTGATAGCCGTTCAGGTCACTGCTGTTCTGGCAGTACAGGTCGCCGATCTGGCTGATGGCTGACACGCCGAGGCCGATCAGGTCGCAATGGCCGTGGGTGGTGTAGCCCTGGAAGTTACGTTGCAGCGTGCCTTCTTCCTGGGCAATGGCGAGTTCGTCGTCCGGCAGGGCGAAGTGGTCCATGCCGATATAGCGGTAGCCGGCCTGGGTCAATTGCTCGATGGTGGTCTGCAGCATCAGCAGCTTGGATTCCGGCGACGGCAGTTCCTCGCTGTTGATCCGTCGTTGGGGCATGAAGCGTTCCGGCAGATGCGCGTAGTTGAACACCGACAGGCGGTCCGGCTGCAGCTTGATCACTTCCTCCACGGTGCGCGCGAAGTTGATCGGCGTCTGCTTGGGCAGGCCGTAGATCAGGTCGATATTGATCGAGCGAAACTGCAGGGTGCGCGCGGCGTCGATCACCGCGCGGGTTTCTTCCAGGCTTTGCAGGCGGTTGACCGCGCGCTGCACGTCCGGGTCGAGGTCTTGCAGGCCGATGCTCACCCGGTTGAAGCCCAGTTCACGCAGCAGGCCCATGGTCGCCCAGTCGGCTTCGCGCGGGTCGATCTCGATGCTGTAGTCGCCGGAGTCGTCGTCGAGCAGATTGAAGTGCTGGCGCAGGCTGCCCATGACCTGGCGCAGTTCGTCGTGGCTGAGAAAGGTCGGGGTGCCGCCGCCGAAGTGCAGTTGTTCAACCGACTGTTTCGGGTCGAGGTGGCAGGCCACCAACTGAATCTCCTGCTCCAGGCGTTGCAGGTAGGCCTGGGCGCGGCCGCGGTCCTTGGTGATCACCTTGTTGCACGCGCAGTAGTAGCAAATGTTCGCGCAGAACGGCACATGCACATACAGCGACAACGGTCGCGTGGCCTTGCGGCTTTCGCGCAGGGCGTGGAGCAGGTCGAAGGTGCCGACCTGGCTGTCGAATTGTACGGCGGTGGGGTAGGACGTGTAGCGCGGTCCCGCCAGGTCGTAGCGGTGAATCAGATGTGAGTCCCAACGAATGGCGTCGAGCATGCGGGCATTCCCCGGATAGGCTAGTGAGCCGAGTCTAGGGGCGTGGCCGGTAGGGCATCTTGATTTGCATCAACGGGGAGCGGCGCTATGCCACATAGCCTTTTAATGGCCCATCAGCCAGTGCTGGTGCGGACCTGGCAGGGTCCAGATACCGAAAACAATCACCAGCAGGCCACCGGCCATCCGCACGCTGCGCTTGCGCAATAACGCGGTCACGCGTTCGGCCGCCAACCCGGTCGCCAGCAGTACCGGCCATGTGCCTAAGCCAAAAGCCAGCATCAGCAGCGCACTGTCCAGCGCATTACCCTGGCTGGCGGCCCACAGCAGGGTGCTGTAGACCAGCCCGCACGGCAACCAGCCCCACAGCGCGCCCAGCAGCAGCGCGCGGGGCAGGCTGGATACCGGCAGCAAACGGTTGGCGACGGGCTGTATGCAGCGCCACAGGCCGCGCCCGAGGCTTTCGATACGGGTGAGGCCGCTCCACCAACCGGCCAGGTACAGCCCCATGCAGATCAACAGCAACCCGGCGAGCACACGCATGAACAGGGCCGCCGGGCTGTTGGCCACCGCCCAGCCGGCCAGGCCGATCAATAACCCCGCAGTGGCATAGCTGAGGATGCGCCCCAGGTTGTACGCCAGCAGCAGGCGGAACCGGCGGCTGCGCTGTTCCTTGGGAATCGCCAGGGTCAGCGCGCCCATCAGCCCGCCGCACATGCCCAGGCAATGGCCGCCGCCCAGCAGGCCGAGGATCAGCGCAGAGACCAGCAGCGGCGCCAGCTCAAGCATGGGGTGGGGCTTTGGGCACGGGCGGTTGCTCGGGGCCGTTGGCTTCGTCGACGGCCGCCAGGTGGTTCGGGTCCTGGTCGTCGAACAGCACGCTGTGGGCCGGGCCGTCGAGGTCGTCGTACTGGCCGCTGTCCACCGCCCAGAAGAAGATGTAGATGGCCACGCCCACTAACAGCAGCGCCGCCGGAATCATCACGTATAGAGCTGGCATCTGCACTCCATGCCCGCGCGGCTCAAGCCGGCAGCGGACGGGTTACCAAAGGGGCGCTTCTGGCCTGCGCACTCGGCAGGCGAGTCAGGCGCAGGGCATTGAGCACCACGGTCAACGAACTGAGGGACATGCCGATCGCCGCCCAGATCGGAGTGATCCAACCGAGGGCGGCAAACGGCAGCATAAGGCCATTGTACAGTCCCGCCCACAGCAGGTTTTCAATGATCACCCGGCGGGTGCGCCGCGCCAGGGTGAAGGCTTGCACCAGGGCATCCAGGCGGTTGGACAGCAGCACCGCATCGGCGCTGGTCTTGGCCAGGTCGGTGGCCGAGCCCATGGCCACGCTGATGTCGGCGGCGGCCAGCACCGGCACATCGTTGACGCCATCGCCGAGCATCAGCACCTTGCGGCCTTCCTTGTGCAGTTGTTGCAGCACGTGGAGCTTGTCGTCTGGGCGCAGGCCGCCGTGGGCTTCATCGATACCCAGTTCAGCGGCGACGCTGGCGACCATCGGCGAACTGTCCCCCGACAGCAGCAGCGTGCGCCAACCACGCGCCTTGCAGGCGGCCAGCAGGGCAGGGGCATCGCTGCGCAGGCGGTCGTCGAGGACGAACCAGGCCAGGGCACCGTCGCCGTCGCCCAGCAGCAGCCATTGGCCGTCATCCTCCGGAGCGGCGGGAATCGGGCAACCACTGAGTGCACAAACAAACCCCGGCTGGCCGATGCGCAACTGGCGTGTGCCGACACGGCCTTCCAGGCCAAGGCCCGGGGAACTGAGCACCTCGTCGGCGGCCAGCGGCGCACGCCCGAAGGCGCGGGCAATCGGGTGTTCGGAGCGGTTTTCCAGGGCGGCGGCGAGGCCCAGGCACTGGTCGCTGTTCAAGGCGGCCAGCGGCCGGATCGCTTTCAACGCCAGGCGGCCTTCGGTGAGGGTGCCGGTCTTGTCGAAGATCACCGTGTCGATCTGGTTCAGGCCTTCGAGCACATGGCCACGGGTCAGCAATAGCCCGAGCTTGTGCAGGGTGCCGGTGGCGGCGGTGAGGGCGGTCGGCGTGGCCAGGGACAACGCGCAGGGGCAGGTGGCCACCAGCATTGCCAGCACGATCCAGAACGCCCGCGATGAATCCAGCTCCCACCACAACAGGCCGATCACCGCCGCGGCAATCAGCGAACACAACAGGAACCACTGCGCGGCGCGGTCGGCGATCTGCGCCAGGCGCGGCTTCTCGGCCTGGGCCCGCTCCAGCAGGCGTACGATGGCGGACAGGCGGGTCTCGTGGCCCAGGGCGCGGACTTCGACGGTCAACGCGCCTTCGACGTTCAGCGTGCCGGCGGTGACGGCATCACCGGTTTGGCGCGGCAGCGGCAGGTACTCACCGGTGAGCAGCGATTCATCGATGCTGGAGCGGCCGTCGAGGATCACCCCATCTGCCGGCAGAACCGCGCCCGGATGCACCAGCACGCGGTCGCCCAGCGCCAGTTCGCTCAAGAGAATGCGTTCGCTCTGGCCGTCACCTTTGAGGCGCAGGCATGAGGCGGGCAGCAGGTTGACCAGCTGCGCGGTGGCGGCGGCCGTGCGCTCCCGGGCACGGCGCTCCAGGTAGCGACCGGCCAGCAGGAACAGCGCAAACATGCCCACCGCATCGAAATACAACTCGCCCACGCCGGTGATTGCGGTCCAGATCCCGGCCAGGTAAGCCCCGCCAATGGCCAGGGACACCGACACGTCCATGGTCAGGTGACGCGTACGCACGTCGCGCATGGCGCCCTTGAAGAACGGCGCACAGCTGTAGAACACGATGGGGGTGGTCAGAAACATTGCCACCCAGCGCAGGATCACATGCAGCTCGGGGCTCAGGTCGATATTGAATTCCGGCCAGGTGGCCATGGTCGCCATCATCGCCTGGAACCACAGCAGTCCGGCGACCCCCAGCTGGCGCAGGGCCAGGCGGTTTTCGCTGGCCAGTTGCTCGGCCGCACGGTCTGCTTGATACGGGTGGGCGGCATAGCCGATATGGCGCAGTTCACTGAGCACCTGGCTCAACGGCAATTGCCCGTCGGCCCAGCGCACCTGCAGGCGATGGTTGGACAGGTTCAGCCGCGCCTCGGCCACGGCGGGCAGGCTGCGCAGGTGTTTTTCGATCAACCAGCCACAGGCGGCGCAACTGATGCCTTCCATCAGCAGGGTGGTTTCGGCGAGGTCGCCTTCGTGGTGCACGAAGGGTTTTTGCACGTCGGCGCGGTCATACAGCGCCAGTTCATCCACCAGTTGCACCGGCAGCGTCTCGGGGTTGGCCGAGGCTTCGCTGCGGTGCTGGTAATAGCTTTCCAGCCCACCGGCCACAATCGCTTCGGCCACGGCCTGGCAGCCGGGGCAGCACAGCTCGCGGCGCTCGCCGAGGATCACGGCGGTGAACCGACTGCCGGACGGGACGGGCAGGGCGCAGTGGTAGCAGGGGGTTGGGCTGGTCATGGGCGCTGCTATTTTTTCAGGTCTTCAGCACCCTGCAACGGTTCATCACCCAGCAGCAAGTCCTTGTCGTGGCTGACTTCTTCTTCCTCGAACAGGCGCCAGGTCCTGTCGCCTTCCACGCCCAGCAATTCCACGAAGCGGCGGCCTTCGACCTTGTCGGTGACCTGACCGATGTAGCGGCCCGGTTCGCTGTCGCTGCGGGTCAGGTTGATCTTGCGATCCTTCTCCGGCTGGGTCGGGGAGATCAGGTTCAGTTCCAGGGTGTTCGGGTTGCTGTAGCCGGTAAGTTGCAGCTCGACTTCGCCGGTCAGCTCATCCAGGTGCAGCTTGGCGCGCAGTTGCAGGGTCTGGGCCAACCGTTCGCGGTCCAGGGAGCGGTTGATGCCTTTGCCGGCCTCGTAGTAGTTGTCGTTGACCAGGTTGTCCGGGTTGTTCACCGCGATGGTCACCATGGACAAGGTCAAGGTCACCGAGCAGGCCAGGATCCCAATGATGATCCAGGGCCAGAGGTGCTTGTACCAGGGGCTTGCGGCAGTGGCTACGGGCATTGTTCAGTTCTCTCGTTATCGAACTTGTGGGCCGATGAATCGGCTCTTGGCTTCAACGTGGACGCTGGCGTCATCGGCATCGGTGAGGATGAATTTCACCTCGTTGGTACTCGACGGCAGTTGCTCCGGTGCACTCGACAGCTCCACCGGCATGCTGACGATATCGCCCGCCGCCACTCTGATTTCACGTCGGCCTTGCAGCTTGAGGTCCGGCAGGCCGGCGGCGTCGAGCACGTAGGTGTGATCGCGCTGGTCCTTGTTCATGATCTTCAGGCTGTAGACGTTTTCGATGCGCCCTTCGGCGTTTTCGCGGTACAGCACGCGGTCCTTGCTCACGTCGAAGCCCACCAGCGAACGCATGAAGAACGCCCCGGCCAATAGGCTGATCATCGCCAGCAACACCAGGGCATAACCGATCAGGCGTGGGCGCAACTTGTGGGTTTTCTGCCCCGACAGGTTGTGCTCGGTGGTGTAGCTGATCAGGCCGCGCGGGTATTCCATCTTGTCCATGATGGTGTCGCAGGCGTCGATACAGGCGGCGCAACCGATGCACTCGATTTGCAGGCCGTCGCGGATGTCGATACCGGTGGGGCATACCTGGACGCACATTGTACAGTCGATGCAGTCACCCAGGCCCTGGGCCTTGTAGTCGGTGCCTTTTTTACGCGGGCCACGCACTTCGCCACGGCGTGGATCGTAGGAAACGATCAGGGTGTCCTTGTCGAACATCACGCTCTGGAAGCGTGCATACGGGCACATGTAGATGCACACCTGCTCGCGCAGCCAGCCGGCGTTGCCATAGGTGGCGAGGGTGAAGAAGCCGACCCAGAAATACGACCAGCCGTCGGCCTGGCCGGTGAAGAAGTCGAACACCAGCTCGCGGATCGGCGAGAAGTAGCCGACAAAGGTCATGCCGGTGACAAAACCGATCAACAGCCACAGCGTGTGCTTGCTGAATTTGCGCAGGAACTTGTTGGCCCCCATGGGCGCCTTGTCCAGCTTGATGCGCTGGTTGCGGTCGCCTTCGGTGACCTTTTCGCACCACATGAAGATCCATGTCCACACGCTTTGCGGGCAGGTATACCCGCACCACACGCGGCCGGCGTACACCGTGATGAAGAACAGGCCAAACGCCGCGACGATCAGGATGCCCGACAGCAGGATGAAGTCCTGGGGCCAGAAGGTCGCGCCGAAAATAAAGAACTTACGTTCCGGCAGGTTCCACCACACCGCCTGGTGGCCGCCCCAGTTCAGCCACACCGTGCCGAAGTAGAGCAGGAACAGGCCGGCGCCGCCGAGCATGCGCAGGTTGCGGAACAGGCCAGTGAAGGCGCGGGTGTAGATTTTTTCGCGCGAGGCGTACAGGTCGACAGTCTTGGTGTCAGCACTGCTGGCGTTTTTGGCAGGCGGGGTAACGTCATGTACCGGTATCTGGTTGCTCATCATTGCATCCCACGGCGGTGGAGATTTGCCTCGGCCAGTACGTGCCAACCGGGGTCAAATTAAGGGTCTTGCAGTGGCGTAATGATACGCCCCCGATGGTGCTCAAAGGGTGCGACCTTTGGTCGCGTTGGGGGAAATCAATTGATGGTGTACGTGACCTGGATCAATTGACTTGGGAAGTATGGACGGTTTTCGTGGGGGAGGCGGTCATTCGTCCCAAGGATTGATCAGTGGAACGCCACTGGATTTGAAGTCGCTGACGTTGCGCGTGACAACCGTGAGCCCATGCACCAGCGCGGTCGCGGCAATCAATGCGTCACTTTCATTGGCGCGGTCCGGCACATGCAAGTGTGCGCAACGCAACGCGACTGCCGCATCGACGGGCAGGATTCTGGCATCAAAGGCCGGCATCACATGACGCTTGAGCCAGGTTCGCAACACTTTCCCCTGAGCCGGGTCGCGCCGCTCAATGCGCAAGACCCCGGTTTCCAATTCTTTCAGGGTGATTGCCGAAATAAACATACGCGGTGCGCTGACACTTTTGGCCCAGGCGACCACGTTTGCATCAGCCTGAGGTTTACGCAGTTCAGAGATTACGTTGGTGTCGAGTAGATACATCAAGAGAGGTCCACGGGTCGATGAGTGACCACGGCACGTTCGGTTTCAAAGTCGATATCGGCCGCTTCCGGCATCACCAGCAGGTCAACGATGTTGGCATTGAGACCTGTCAGCTTCTGGTAGTCCTCAATGCTTAGCAGTACATGGGCAGGCTTGCCGCGATCGGTGATAAAAACCGGGCCTTGGCGAGCGGCTTTTTTGGCACCGCTTGTGTCTTGATTGAATTCGCGACTGGAAATGGTGGTGAAAGTCATGGTGCGCCTCCCCTGGAGCGGGTTGAATGTAGTTACGTTACTACTTGGCCTTGGCGAGCCACAAGCTTAAAGCTACAAGCGGTCAACGTGCTTTTCCCATGGGGGTGTCGATGCGATCTATAAAAAAGCCCCGCCTGATCACTCAGGCGGGGCTTTTGTGTGTCGGTGAGCTTTACTGCTCGTCAGCCTTCTTATCCCCATGGGACAAGCTGTAGACATACGCCGCGAGCAAGTGCACCTTGTCGTTGCCTTGCAGTTGCTCCTGCGCAGGCATCTGGCCCTGGCGGCCCCAACGGATGGTCTGCTGCAGTTGGGCGAAGCTCGAACCGTAGATGAATGCACCCGGGTGGGTCAGGTCCGGCGCGCCCATGGCGGGGGTGCCCTTGCCGGCCGGGCCGTGGCAGGCCACACAGTTGGCGGCGAAGAGTTTCTCGCCGTTGGCCACATCGGCTTTCACGCCTTCCGGCAGCTTGCGGCCGTCGAGGTTGGTGACGACGAACGCGGCAACGTCGCTGACGCCTTGCTCCTTGAGGATGTCCAGCCAGGCCGGCATGACGGCATGACGGCCCTTCATGATGGTTTCCTTGATGGTGGCCGGTTCGCCACCCCAGCGCCAATCGGCGTCGGTCAGGTTGGGGAAGCCATAGGCGCCCTTGGCGTCGGAGCCGTGGCATACCGAGCAGTTGGAGGCGAACAGGCGACCGCCCATCTTCAAGGCTTGCGGGTCCTTGGCGACATCTTCAATCGGCATCGACGCGAATTTGGCGAAGATCGGCCCGAACTTGGCATCCGACCTGGCCATTTCCTTTTCCCATTCGTGCACGCCGGTCCAGCCGGTCTGGCCGTTGGCGAACGGGGTTTGCTTGTCGTTGTCGAGGTAGTTGTAGCCCGGCAGCAGGCCTTTCCAATTGCCCAGGCCGGGGTAGAGCACCAGGTAGCCAAGGGCGAAGATGATGGTGCCGACGAACAGCATGAACCACCACTTGGGCAGCGGGTTGTCATACTCCTCGATGCCGTCGAACGAGTGGCCGACGGTCTCGTCGGTCTGCTCGGCGCGCTGGCCCTTGCGGGTCGACAGCAACAGCCAGGTCAAGGCGAAGATGGTACCCAGGCTGAGGACTGTGACGTACAGACTCCAGAACGTAGTCATTCTTTGTTACTCCTAGAAGCTTGCTCGACGTGCTTGATGGCTTCGGGATCATCCGCAAAGGGCAACATGGTCGCGTCGTCAAACTCCGACTTGCGCCGGGGACTGAACACCCACAGCGCCAGGCCGATAAAGGCCACCATCACCACAACGGTGCCCAGGCCTCGAATCATCCCGATATCCATGAAGAATCACCGTTTGCTTTTGATGATGGTGCCCAGGCCTTGCAGGTAGGCCACCAATGCGTCCATTTCGGTCTTGCCCTTCACGGCTGCGGCTGCACCGGCGATGTCTTCGTCGGTGTAGGGCACGCCCAGGGTGCGCAGGACTTCCATCTTCTTCGCGGTGTCCTTGCCGTCGAGCTTGTTTTCCACGAGGAACGGATACGCCGGCATTTTCGACTCAGGCACCACGTTGCGCGGGTTGTACAAGTGCGCACGTTGCCAGTCATCGGAGTAACGCCCGCCGACACGGGCCAGGTCCGGGCCGGTGCGCTTGGAACCCCACAGGAACGGGTGGTCCCACACGCTTTCACCGGCCACCGAGTAGTGGCCGTAGCGTTCGGTTTCGGCGCGGAACGGGCGAATCATCTGCGAGTGACAGCCGACACAGCCGTTGGCGATGTAGACGTCGCGGCCTTCCAGTTCAAGGGCGGTGCGCGGCTTCATGCCTTCGACCGGCTTGTTGGTCACGTCCTGGAAAAACAGCGGAACGATCTGGGTCAGGCCACCGATGCTCACGGCGATGACCATGAAGAAGGCCAGCAGGCCGATATTCTTCTCGACGACTTCATGCTTCATCAGTGGGCTCCCACAACGGCGATCTTGGCGGCGGCTTCGGCTTCTGCCGGGTCCGAGGCACGCACGGTGCGCCAGACGTTGTAGGCCATTAACAGCATGCCGCTGGCAAAGAACGCACCCCCGAGGGCGCGGACGATGAAACCAGGGTGGCTGGCTTGCAGCGCTTCGACGAAGGAGTAGGTGAGGGTGCCGTCATCGTTGATCGCACGCCACATCAGGCCCTGGGTGATGCCGTTGACCCACATCGAGGCGATGTAGAGCACGGTGCCGATGGTGGCCAGCCAGAAGTGCGCATTGATCAGCCCGACACTGTGCATCTGCACACGGCCGAACAGCTTGGGGATCATGTGGTACAGGGCGCCGATGGAGATCATCGCTACCCAGCCGAGGGCACCGGCGTGTACGTGGCCGATGGTCCAGTCGGTGTAGTGGGAGAGCGAGTTGACGGTCTTGATCGCCATCATCGGCCCTTCGAAAGTCGACATGCCGTAGAACGCCAGGGACACCACCAAAAAGCGCAGGATCGGGTCGGTGCGCAGCTTATGCCAGGCGCCCGACAGGGTCATCATGCCGTTGATCATGCCGCCCCAGCTCGGGGCCAGCAGGATGATCGACATCGCCATGCCCAGGGACTGGGCCCAGTCCGGCAATGCGGTGTAGTGCAGGTGGTGCGGGCCGGCCCAGATGTACAGGGTGATCAGCGCCCAGAAGTGCACGATGGACAGGCGATACGAGTAAATAGGCCGTTCGGCCTGTTTGGGCACGAAGTAGTACATCATCCCCAGGAAACCGGTGGTGAGGAAGAAACCCACGGCGTTGTGGCCGTACCACCACTGGATCATCGCATCCGTCGCCCCGGCGTAGGCCGAGTAGGACTTGAACAGGCTGACCGGCAACGAGGCGTGGTTGACGATATGCAGCATCGCCGTCACCAGGATGAAGGCCCCGTAGAACCAGTTGCCCACATAGATGTGCTTGGTCTTGCGCTTGACGATGGTGCCGAAGAACACCACTGCGTAGGTCACCCAGACGATGGCCAGCAGAATCGCGATCGGCCATTCCAGCTCGGCGTATTCCTTGGTGGTGGTGTAGCCCAGCGGCAGGGTGACGATGGCGCCGACGATCACCGCTTGCCAACCCCAGAAAGTGAAGGCCGCGAGGCTGTCGGAGATGAGTCGCGTCTGGCAGGTTCGCTGCACGACATAGTAGGAGGTGGCAAACAATGCACATCCGCCGAAGGCGAAAATCACCAGGTTGGTGTGCAGCGGGCGCAGGCGGCCGAAGGTTGTCCATGGCAGACCGAAATTCAATTCCGGCCACACCAGTTGCGAGGCGATGAACACCCCGAGCCCCATGCCAAGGATCCCCCAGACCACCGTCATGATGGCGAACTGGCGGACTACCTTATAGTTATAAGCAGTCGGACTGATTGCTGTGCTCATTCTAAGGTTCCACGGTTTAGGTTTTTTTATAGGTAAAATTCGGCCGCAAGTATGTAGAAAGCAAGGGGCCATTGCAACGCAAGGCTGACCTGTGTCAATGCGTTCCACGCCAGATTCTGCGCCCTTTCCATGTTTGGCGTAAGGATAAAATCCGAAATCGAAAGCTGATCGAGTGGACAGGAAATTTCGGGGGTCGCAACGACTGTCGTCGCGTACGCCAGGATCGGTCCGCTGTGCAAGCAAGCGTAGACCCGAATGGCAGGAGGGGAAAGGTGTGCTTTGGAAGGGTGCGACACTTGGTCGCGTAGCGCGGTAGAGCTGCCGCCCCAGATTGGGGCGGCAGTCAGATGTTACTGGGCTTGGCTTTCTGGCGTTGCGCCATCAGCGTTATGGGACAGGCTGTAAACGTAGGCGGCGAGCAGGTGCACTTTGTCATTGCCCTGCAGCACTTCCTGCGCTGGCATCTGGCCTTGGCGGCCGTGGCGAATCGTCTGCTGCAACTGCGCAAGGCTGGTGCCGTAGATGTAACCGGCGGGCAGGGTCAGGTTCGGCGCGCCCATGGCTTCCATGCCGTGGCCTTGCGGACCGTGGCAGGCCACGCAGGTGGTGTTGAACGCGGCCTGGCCAGCGGCCAGGTCGGCGGTGCTGTCCGCCGGCAATGGCAGCTTGGCCAGGTCGTGGCGCACATAGGCGGCGACGTTTTTTACGCCGTCGTCGCCGAGCATGTCACCCCAGGCCGGCATCGCCGCGTGCCGACCGTTCATGATGGTGGTCTTGATCGCTTCGGCCGAACCGCCCCAACGCCAGATGTTGTCAGCCAGGTTGGGAAAGCCGAATGCGCCCTTGGCATCCGAGCCGTGGCACACCGCGCAGTTGGAGGCGAACAGGCGACCGCCCATTTTCAGCGCTTGCGGGTCTTTGGCGACTTGTTCCACGGGCATGGCCGAGAATTTGGCGAAGATCGGTCCGAACTTGGTGTCGGCCTTGGCCATCTCCTTGTCCCACTCCTTGGCCGAGGTCCAACCGTCTTCATAGCCCGGCAACACGCCTTTCCAGTTGCCCAGGCCCGGGTAGAGAATCAGGTAGCCGACCGCAAACACCAGGGTGCCGGCGAACAGCATGAACCACCACTGGGGCAGGGGGTTGTCGTATTCCTCGATGCCGTCGAAGGCATGGCCCATGGTCTGGTCGACGCTGCCCTTGGTCTCGCCCTTGCGGGTGGCGAACAACAGCCAGGTCAGGCCGATCAGGCTGCCAATGGTCAGTACGCAGATCCATGTACTCCAGAAGGTAGTCATGGCCGGTTGCTCCTTGTTGCAGGCTCTTGGTGAGCGTCGGATGGCGAAGGTTCATCGGCGAAGGGCAGCAGGCGCGCTTCCTCGAATTCCGAATTGCGCCGGTTGTTGAATACCCACAGCGACAGGCCGATAAAGGCGATGGCGACCACCAGCGTGCCGAGGCCGCGGATGGTGCCCGCATCGAATTCAAATCCCATGGCTCACCTCTTGCTCTTGATGGCAGTGCCGAGTACTTGCAGGTACGAAACCAGCGCGTCCATTTCGGTCTTGCCCTTGAGGCTGGCCACGGCGCCACTGATGTCGTCGTCGGTGTACGGCACGCCGAGGGTGCGCATTACTTTCAACTTGGTCTCGGTGTGGCTGCTGTCGACCGCAGCCGTGACCAACCACGGGTAGGCCGGCATCTTCGACTCAGGCACGACGTTGCGAGGGTTGTACAAGTGCGCGCGGTGCCAGTCGTCCGAGTAGCGTGCGCCGACGCGGGCCAGGTCTGGCCCGGTACGCTTGGAGCCCCACAGGAACGGGTGGTCCCACACGCTTTCACCGGCCACCGAGTAGTGGCCGTAGCGCTCGGTCTCGGCGCGGAACGGGCGGATCATCTGCGAGTGGCACTGTACGCAGCCTTCGCGGATGTAGATGTCGCGGCCTTCCAGTTGCAGCGCGGTGTAGGGCTTCATGCCTTCCACCGGCTTGTTGGTCACGTCCTGGAAGAACAGCGGGACGATCTGGGTCAGGCCGCCGATGCTCACGGCGAGCACCATGAGCAGCATCAGCAGGCCGACGTTCTTTTCAATCGTTTCGTGTTTCATCACTGACTCCTCAGGCCATCTGCGCGGCAGGGGCGGCTTCGACAGGTTGTGCCGAGCGCACGGTGCGCCATGTGTTGTAAGCCATCAGGAACATGCCGCTGAGGAATACCGCACCGCCCACCAGCCGCACGATGAAGCCTGGGTGGCTGGCCACCAGGGTTTCGACGAAGGAGTAGGTCAAGGTGCCGTCTTCGTTGATCGCACGCCACATCAGGCCCTGGGCGATGCCGTTGACCCACATCGAGGCGATGTAGAGCACGGTGCCGATGGTGGCCAGCCAGAAGTGCGCGTTGATCAGGCCGAGGCTGTACATCTGCTCGCGACCGAAGACTTTCGGGATCATGTGGTACAGGGCGCCGATGGAGATCATCGCTACCCAGCCGAGGGCGCCGGCGTGTACGTGGCCGATGGTCCAGTCGGTGTAGTGGGACAGCGAGTTGACGGTCTTGATCGCCATCATCGGCCCTTCGAAGGTCGACATGCCGTAGAACGCCAGGGACACCACCAAAAAGCGCAGGATCGGGTCGCTGCGCAACTTATGCCAGGCGCCTGACAGGGTCATCATACCGTTGATCATGCCGCCCCAGCTCGGCGCCAGCAGTACCAGCGACATCACCATGCCCAGGGACTGTGCCCAGTCCGGCAGCGCGGTGTAGTGCAGGTGGTGAGGACCGGCCCAGATGTACAGGGTGATCAGCGCCCAGAAGTGCACGATGGACAGGCGATAGGAATACACCGGGCGCTCGGCCTGTTTCGGCACGAAGTAGTACATCATCCCGAGGAAACCGGCGGTGAGGAAAAAGCCTACCGCGTTATGCCCGTACCACCACTGCACCATGGCATCCGTCGCACCGCCATACAGCGAGTAGGACTTGGTCAGGCTGACCGGGATTTCCAGGTTGTTGACGATATGCAGGATCGCCACGGTGATGATGAACGCGCCGAAGAACCAGTTACCGACGTAGATATGCTTGGTGTTGCGCTTCATCACCGTGCCGAAGAACACGATGGCGTAGGCCACCCAGACAATGGTGATCAGGATGTCGATCGGCCATTCCAGTTCGGCGTATTCCTTGGAGCTGGTGTAGCCCAGCGGCAAGCTGATCGCGGCCAGGAGGATGACAAGTTGCCAGCCCCAGAAGCAGAACGCGGCGATTTTCGGCGCGAACAGCTGGGTTTGGCAGGTACGCTGCACCGAGTAGAAGGAGCTGGCGAACAGCGCACAGCCACCGAACGCGAAGATCACCGCATTGGTATGCAGTGGGCGCAGGCGGCCGAAGCTGGTCCAGGGCAAGTCGAAGTTGAGCGCGGGCCAAACCAATTGGGCGGCGAGAAAAACCCCGAGCCCCATGCCGACGATGCCCCACACCACCGTCATAATGGCGAATTGGCGGACCACCTTGTAGTTATAGGCGGTACTTAAAGTAGTGTTCATGGTTCCCCATCCACGGTTCAACCCAAGCAGATGCGGCACTTGGGCTGGAGTTATAGGCAGACTGAATAGCGAGGCAAGCATGGGCAAAGAGCACAAGGCCAGTATTGACGGGGATCAATGGGCGCAGTGTGTGCGGGAACACGGTTGGCTTTGGGATGTCGCGTCGGGCGTAGCTTCCGGTGATTGCGTGACGTTGATCCTGGCCCATGGCGCCGGCGCACCGATGGACTCATCCTTCATGAACGACATGGCTGCACGCCTTGCCGGACATGGCGTCAACGTGTTGCGCTTCGAGTTTCCCTACATGGCCCAGCGCCGACTGGACGGCGGCAAACGCCCGCCCAACCCGGCGCCAAGACTGCTGGAAGCCTGGCGCGGGGTGTATGCCGAGGTGCGACGTCATGTCGCTGGGAAACTGGTCATTGGCGGCAAGTCGATGGGCGGGCGGATGGCCAGTCTTTTGGCCGATGAATTGGGCGTCGATGGGCTGGTGTGCCTGGGTTATCCGTTTTATGCGGTGGGCAAGCCGGAGAAACCACGTGTAGCGCATTTGGCCGGATTGAAGACGCCGACGTTGATTGTGCAGGGCGAGCGCGATGCACTGGGCAATCGGGCGGCGGTGGAAGGGTATGACTTGTCGCCGAGCATCGAAGTGATGTGGCTGGTGGCGGGGGATCATGATTTGAAGCCGTTGAAGGCTTCGGGGTTTGCGCATGAGCAGCATTTGGAGGCTGCGGCCGTGCAGGTGGCTGAGTTTCTCAGCGCCTGTTAGGGCCAATCGGGAGCAAGCCCCCTCCCACATTCGACCGCATTCCAAGGGATGTACGCGGTTAACTGTGGGAGGGGGCTTGCTCCCGATATCGGTCTACCGGTTGAAACGCTCGACCAACGAATACTGGGTATTCGCCGTATGCGTCAGCTCTTCACTCAACTGCGCCGAGTTCAACGCCTGCTCCGAGGTCTGATCTGCCAACAGCGCAATGGTGCTGATATTGCGGCTGATCTCTTCGGCCACCGAGCTTTGCTCTTCGGTGGCGGCCGCGATCTGGGTGGTCATGTCGGTGATATGCGCCACCGCTTCACTGATGCCCACCAATGCCTGGTCCGCCTCCATTACCCGCGCCACGCCCTCTTCGGCCTGGCGATGCCCGGTGTCCATGGTTTGCACGGCAGCGGCAGCAGTTTGCTGCAGCTTGGCGATCAGGGCATGGATCTGCCCGGTCGACTCAGCCGTGCGCTGCGCCAGTTGGCGCACTTCATCGGCGACCACCGCAAACCCACGGCCCATCTCACCGGCTCGCGCCGCTTCAATGGCGGCGTTGAGCGCCAGCAGGTTGGTCTGGTCGGCAATGCCTTTGATCACGTCGACTACGCCGCCGATCTCGTCGCTGTCCTTGGCCAGTTGGGTGACGGTCACGCCGGTCTCGCCCACGGCCACCGACAGACGCTGAATCGCCTCGCGGGTTTCCCCGGCAATATCGCGACCGCGACTGGTCAGGCGATTGGCTTCCTGGGTCGCATCGGCCGTGCGCTGCACATGGCTGGCCACTTCCTGGGTGGTCGCCGCCATCTGGTTGACCGCCGTGGCCACCTGCTCGGTTTCCACGCGCTGGCGTTCCAGGCCGCTGGAGCTGTTATGCGCCAGGGTATTGGACTGCGCCGCCTGGTCGTTGAGGTGCTCGGCAGTGTCCTGCAAGCGCGTCAGGCAGGTCTTCAGGCGTGCCTCCTGGCTGAGAATCGACATCTCCAGGCGCGCCTGGGCACCACGGCTGTCGGTGTACATCTGCGCGATCAACGGGTCGGAGGTGGTCTGCTCGGCCAGGCGCAGCAGGCGCTTGAGGCCGCGCTGTTGCCAGCTCAGGCCCAGCAGCCCCAATGGCACCGACAAACCCGCCGCCAGGGCAAAGCCCCAGTGGGAGTTGAGCGACGCACCGATCATGAAGCTCAACTGGCTGATCAGGATAAACGGCAGCCAGTCCTGCAACACCGGCAGCCACTTGTCCCGCTGGGGGACGGCCGACTTGCCCTGGTTGATGCGTTGGTAGAGCGCTTCGGCACGGCGGATCTGCTCGGCGGTGGGCTTAATGCGCACCGATTCGTAGCCGACCACCTGGTTGCCTTCGAAGACCGGCGTCACATAGGCGTTGACCCAGTAGTGATCGCCCGTCCTGCAGCGGTTCTTAACGATGCCCATCCATGGCAAGCCTTGTTTGAGCGTGGTCCACATATGCCCGAACACGGCCGCTGGCACGTCCGGGTGACGGACCAGGTTGTGCGGGGCGCGCACCAGTTCGTCGCGAGAGAACCCACTGATTTCGACGAATGCGTCGTTGCAGTAGGTGATCACGCCTTTGGCATCTGTGGTGGAGATCAACCGTTGCTGAGCGGGGAAGGTACGTTCGCGCTGGGTAACGGGCTGGTTATTACGCATGATTGTTCAATCCGCAAGGCTTTCATTGGGTATCGGCGGTAACGGGGGTTTATTTAACTTATTTTTGCAACAATCGGCTTGGCAGTTTCCAGGGTCACGGTTCTTCGGGTGTTGTGATATCGAGAATGTCCAGAGCCATGCGTTGCTGGATCCTGCTGCGGGAATACTCCCGTAGAAATGCCGCTCGGTCGGTGCTACCCAGATCAAGACGGGCGAGTGCGGCAACGGCTGCGTCCGGGTTTGCGGGGGCAAACACGCAAGCATTGGGAATATGGTTAAGAGTGAACGCTTTTGAATAGCCTTCCAGCCCCGCCAGGATTGGCTTTCCAGTGGCTGCATATTCAAACAGCTTGGAAGGAATAACCTTCAAGAATGCGTTAAAGCTATTAAGGTGCAAAAAAAGCACATCCGCTTGCTGATAGTAGTGAATCAGTCTATGGCGAGGCATGGGAGGAATAAGCTCGACATTCCTTACGTTTCTTTTGATCAGCGCCTCGCTCAGTTTTTTCATCGTGCTGCCATCGCCAATGACGTAGAAACAGGCCCTGTCTGCCAGCCGTTCGGCCAGGGGGGGCAGGATTTTTTCCAGGCCTTGGCCGGCGCCGACATTGCCAGCGTAGACGATCTTCAACGGGCGTGTCGGTTCGTCAGGCGGTTCGGTATGGAAGGGGGTTTCAAGAAACAGATCATCCACACCGTTGGTGTAGGTTGAGAAGGTCTTGTGTGGATAACGGGGCGCGAAGTAACTCAGGAAACCGGGGGATACCAGGTTGACCCGCGTCGCACACCCAAGGGTGATTTTTTCCAGGCGGGAAAACACCCGTGCCAGGAGCTTGCCGACAATACCGGGGAAAAGCTCGGGCAGGACGTCGACAAAGATATCGCGAATATCCAGATAGAGAGGCGCGTGTTTTTTGCGCGCGATGGCGGCGCCCAGTGCGGCCGTCATCAGCCGCGAAGAGGTGGCCACGATCACGTCATACGGCTTACCCTTCACGGCCTGAAGGACGCCGCAGGCATAGTGGGCAAACCCCCAGGCCTGGCCCCATGCGCTGAATCTGTGCGCGGGGAGGCCGATGCGGGTGACGGACAGCTTCGGCTGATGCGCGGTGTGGGCAGGGGCAGCCTCATAGGACGGGTAGCGGTTTGGCTGGGTGGTCAGCACGTCGATCTCTATCTCACCGTTACCGTGGGTGAGCAAGGCCTTGACCAACGCCTCGACGCGAAATGCCGACAGATCGGGCGGAAAGTAATAGCTCAATATGAGAATGCGCTTGGTCATGCGCGCACCTCGGTTTTACGCCGCAGTACACGCTCGTACAGCGCCACCAGCGTGCTTTCCTGCCGCTCCCAATTTAAATGCAAGGCGGCATTTTTCGCGTTTTGCGCCAGTGCCTGACGCAATAACGGCTCATCGATCAGGCGCTGCAGTGCGGTGCGCAGTGATTGCTCCGAGCCTGCCGGTACCAAAAGTCCTACGGAGTAGGCCCGGACAATCTTGCGAATCTCCGGAAAGTCCGTGGCCACCACGGGCAGCCCGGCGATGACATATTCAAATAATTTGTTCGAGTCGGTGGTGAAGTGGTTCAGGCAGGTATTTTCGATCGGCTGCACACCGATATCGGCTGATGCGGTGTAGCTGGGCAAATCCGCCAGTGCAACGGTCGGGATAAAGTGCACTCGGTCTGTCAGGCCAAGTTCCGTGCGCAATGCCATCAAGGCAGGGGTAAGCCTGCCGCTCCCGATCAATACAAGGTAAGCGCCTTGCAACGACGCCGCCACGCGTAGCAAGCGTTCCAGCCCGCGCCCCTGTTGAAGGCCGCCCTGATAGACAACGATGGGCCAGGGGTGTTGCAAGCCCAACTCAAGACGAATCCTCTGGCCGGGCGAGGAGGCGCTCAGACAGGGGCGGTTTTGCAGTACCAGCGGGCGGGCGATTCCATAGGCCCTGGCAAAAAACCTGGCCCGGCTTTGCGTGGTGGTAATGATGCCTTCGGCCCTGGGCATCAAGGTTTTTTCGATACAACCTACCCAGCTGCGAAAGCGCGCATACCCCTCGCGGCTGGTGCTGATTTCGTGGGCGTCATACACCAGCCTGGCGCCGCTGAGCCGGGCCGCCAGCCAGGCGGTGGGCAGGGTATTGACGTCGTGGGCATGCACCACCGCAGCGCGATGCAGGGCGATGCGTAGCAGCAGCCCTGCATGTACCCAAAGCCGCGAAAGAATGCGTCGCAGGGGCATCGATTGTTCGGCTGCGAACGGGCCTGGCGATGGGGGCGATCCGGCGTTGGCCGCACGCCAGCGCACGCTGCGCGCTACGCGTACCACACGGATGCCTTCGGCCAGCACCTCCTTGCGATGCGTCACGCCGGGCGCATGCAGGGCGAACACGGTGACTTGATAACCGGCTGCCTGGAGTGTCCGGGCTTGCTTCAATACGCGGGCGTCGTTGCGAAACTCATTCCAGACGATCATGGCGATGCGGGGCACGGGAGATTCCTGTTGATGTGGACGGGGTTCAGCGAGTCGGGTGGAGGGCGAGAAACATCCGATTGATGCTCGAGGCGTGGGTGTTCAGGTAAAGAATGTCCTGGGTCAGGACCTTCAGTCTGCTGAGGCCTTGACGTATCAGGATCAGCGCTATCAGCGCGATGTACAGGTGGGGAGGCGTCAGGCAGAGAAAGTCGACAATGATGAAGGCGAATGCCGCCAGAAAGCCCATTGAGTAAAACGCATCGGCCACCGTGAGTGGGTGACGGGAGAGTACCGCGTGCACACGTTGGCTACGGTTGTTCAAGCCAATCAGCACAGCTGCAGCGAGCACGGAATAAGTCAGGCCGATCGCCAGGAGGGACGGGTAGAGGTAGAGCAACACGCAGAAGACGATCAGGGTAAACATGGCGTCCGATAAACCCCGCGCAAACCTGGAAAATGTCCTGGCTGCCAGGGCCAATTGGGTTTTTAGCCGCGCAGGTTCGGCACCGCCGTCTATCAGGGCGCGTGCCCCCGCCCTTGAGTAACGGGAGGCCATGAACCCGGCGCCCAGGTAAAAAGCGTAAAGGATCACCGTCAACAGACCGAGCCCGATGATCAGGGCGGTTTGATCGAGGCCTTTCAACGGGGGTGGCAAATAGGCGGGGACCGTCTCTGAACCGAGCAGGATGACAATCTTGATCGGCAGGAAGTACGTCGTTATCAACAACACTTGTGCGCAGAAATGTGCGGCATGGGCCATCAACACCGCACGTGGAGCGATGCTCATGAGGTTCTGGCCCAGGCGTACGCACCAGAGAAGTGCCGACAGGATACGGTATTGCAATGCCTTAACGTCTCGGCTCACCGTGGGGTTCCCGTATCAGGCTTAGTTCGGACGCGGTGATCAAATGCATAGCGCTTTGCGCAAGCACGCGTTGCCTGGCGTTGAATGATTTCGCCCTGAATATTTCCGGGTTGAAAAACAGTGTTTCTATTCCTTCGGCGAGCCCGGTGAAACTCTCGGGGGCCGATAGAAAGCCGCAGTCGTCGTCAACAAACTCAGGGATGGCCCCGACCCGATTAGTCAAAGGGACCAGGCCCGAAGCCATGGCTTCGTCACGCGATACCCCTTGTGTGTCCATGCGGCTGGGGCACAGAAACGCGCCATAGTGTTTGTGCAGGTCGGCGATCTCGGATTGTTTCAAATAGCGTTTTTCGAGGGTGACGTTCGGGTACTGACGCAGCGGTGCGAGGGTTTCTTCAAACAAAGGTCCGTCACCGACCATCAGGAACTCAAGTTCGTTGAACCATGGCTTGGTCGCCAGCATTTGAATGGTTTTGACGCTCAGGTCGTTGGCGTAGGTGCGTGACACATAGGGGCGGATCGAGAGGATTTTCTTGCGCTGCTCAGGCGGTTTTTCCTGATAGGCAAACAGCCGCGTATTGATGGGGTTGTGGATCACTCGGTATTGACCCCTCGGCAACCTGAACCCCAGGTCTTCCATGACGTCTTCGGCAAACTGTCGGGAGACGAATACCAGTTGCAGATTGGGCGGCATGGGTTGCAAAAGGCTGAGCCAGAACCCCATGCGTCGTTCACTGTCGAGCTTGGCCAGTTGCAACAGTGTTTCGTCGCCATAGTTGTAAGCCCGGCGCCACCAAGGTTGGATCTCCGCGCCGTGTACCCAGGCAATCACCCGGAGGCGGGGCAAGTAGGGGCGCACTATTTCCCACATCTGCGGATCCAGGAAGTGCACCAGCAGTGTCGTGTACTGTCCGCTGTCCAGCATGCTTGCCAGGGCGCTGCCCGGGCCGGTCACCACGTCGACATTTTCAAATTCGTGATAACTGATCGACTCGTCGGGGCGCAGACGAAAGACATCTACCGGCAGGCCCTGTTCCTGATAGGCCATGACACGGGTATGAATAAAGCCATTACGGTACAGGTCGTCATAGGCCGGGTAGTGGTTGGTCAGCAGCAGGTGCGCGGCCTTGGCGAGGAGGTGGGAGGGTTGGATTTCCCGGTGTCCTTGAACCAGTGCCTTGATCGTCGTGCTGCCGCTGCCGTGGGCCCGCAGGCCCAGGCGCAGGTACGCTGTCTCGGGCGGTATATCCCAGGCCTGATTGCGATTGGCCTGCTGCATGACATGGCTGATCCGTTGTTTCTGCGCATCCAGATACAGCACGACCAGTTGCAGGTTCAGGCCCGGCGTGGCATCGAGCAGCAATCTCAAGGTGTCGTCGGCCTGTTTCAGCTGGGCAACGTTCAACTCGTGCCTGGCGTAGTGATATTCATGTTTTCCGTCCGCGAGGGAGGAGTCGATATGCCAGGTGCCGCCTTCGACCTGCGCGCGCAGATACTTGCTGCGCAGCGGGCCGAACAGTTCTGACAGGTCCCGGCCGTTGCTCAGCGGGCCAGTAGTATCTGCACTCAATGGCGGGATCGTTTCACTGCTGCGCTGGAGATGCTGGAGGCTGATTCCGCTGTTCAGCTCGAGGTCATCCACCACCGCAACGACGTGCTGTCGATCAGTGCCCGCGGCGTTTTCGCAGTAGTTGAACGCATCGATCGCGAGGGACCGAGGGTGGGTGTAGGTGAGCGCCGGGAGGCTTTCCAGCCAGGCTCGGGCGGGCTGTTGTGCCAGCACTTCTGTCTTGATCAAGGCCCGACGTGCCGCTATCCCGGTGGCACAGCGGTATTCCTGGCCTGGGTTGATCAGGCGTATATCCCGTTCGTCCGCGGCATGGTGCGCCATCTTGCCGATCACCCGGGCCTTGCTGTAACGCGTTGCCAAGGCCAGGTCGAGCAAGTAGTGAGGGCCGTAGTAGTCCACGGCAAGCATGGCGCCGAACCAGTCGGCGCCGCCTGCCAGCTCGCCGAGGGTGAGCTTGTCCAGCTGTTTGCGCTCAATCAGTTGCAAGCGCGGGTCAACGGTGGCGGGCTGCCTTGCCGGCGCGTCGCTTACCGCGACATACAGCTTGACGCGGGGGTAGCGCTGACGCCGCAGATGCTCAATGAGGGCCTGCAATTGAGCCTCGTCGGCCGCGTCAGCGACCAGGCAAATCGTCGGCAGTGGCAGGTCATGCACGCGATGGGTCACCTTGCTCATCACATACATCAAACGGTGGGCATAGGTGTGTTCCAGCATCACCTTTCGCAGCCCTGCCAACCGCAGCCTGGCGTGTCCAGCGGGCGTGCCGAGGCGACGCAAGACCTCCTGGCCGTTGTCGCTGCAGATGACCAGGTCGCCCATCAGCACACGCAGGCCGCGAGAAAAATTGCTGACGGTCAGGGTGTTGGAACCCAGCAATTCAAAGGCACGACGGGCGAACATGGATTGCGACTGTTTGACCGAATTGAGATTGATCGCATACCGGTAGCCCTTGTAAGCCAGGTCTATCTGCGTCGCGTCAAGCGTACCGGCAATGTAGCCCCGATATCGGGCCGGAAACTGATAGTTGGCTTCTGGCTGGCCGAAGTTGCGATCGTAGATTTCCAGCGGACGAAAGCCCGGCAGGGCATTGACGAAGTGTTCCAGGTCCCGCGCCCGTTCGGGGTATCGGCAGTAGTAGGCACCGGCGAAACAGAACGCATCCTTGCGCTCATACAACTCGATCGGGTTGTGCATCGCCGGTTGGCAGGCAAAGGGCAGCAGGTAGACACGCTCATGCCCCAGCGCGCTTTTATAGCGATGAATACAGTCGATATCCGTGGTGAACACCAGGTCGAACTGTGTGGCGGTACCCAGGAACGTCTCGAAGTGCACCGGATCTTCCTTGTTCCAGAACACCGTTGGCACCTTGTGTTCCCGGCACCACTGCAAGACCTGGCGCAGCTCTGTGCTGTTCTGGGCGATCTTGTTATGCCAGCGGCCATCCTGGCCGCGCCATGCGGATTCGATAAACAGCAGGTCGGGTTGGAACGATTGCAGTTCGGCCAGGCCCTGGTCCGGTGTCAGTTGCAACAGCTCGCATTCATACCGGTAGGCCTCATGGGTAAAGGTGTCCATCACACAGGCCATTCTGAAGGGCTTGGCCGTGTCATGGGGGGCGAGCAACAGCTGGTTGCGCACATGCTCTGCATCCGCCAGCGGAGTGGGGGCCGGCGTGACAAGGAAAGCGGCGGTGCCAGGCAGCGCCGGTGGGATCGCATCATCGCCAGGGGGGGCCGTAGGTGCGTTGCCTTTGCGACGTGCGCGGGCTTGTTGATACAGCTTGAACAAGGCGCCAGGCAAAAGCAGGCATTCACGTAGCGAGCCCACCCCCACACGCAGTTGATACCCCAACTGATAGGTGGTGCTGGCCCGCGTCTTGATCAAGCGATTTTCCAGCAGGTGGCACCTGGCGTTTGTGCGCTGCAGATTGGCGGTCAGGACCTCTACTTGCGCTTGCTGCCGGGTATTGCACTCGGTTGAGTACGCCAGTTCGTTCTTGAGTTGCTGAATGCGCTCAGTCGCTTCACGGTATTTCTGATTGACCTGTTCCCGCTGTTGGCGACCGCCGGCTACCTGGCCTTGCAGGTTACTCTCGACGGACTCGAACGCCGCTTCCAGTTGACGTAGATGCTCGACACCCAGCGAACAGCCCTCGGGTTCTGTTTTGATGGCGACCATTCCCACCCACTTGCCCAGCATTTCGACCTGGATGACCTGCAGGTACGCACTCAACAGCCGAAAGGGTTCCAGCAGGTAGAACGTGTGCTTGTGGTCAAGGAAGTCATTCACCCCGAACGGCACGGTGATGATCAGCCGGCCACGCGGCTTGAGCATCGATGCGGCTTTTTCGACGAAGGTTGCCGGGTGGATGAGGTGCTCAAGCACTTCACTGATCACGATGCTGTCAGGTTCCAAGCCCTGGGTGTCCAGCGACATAAAGTCTGCATTCAAGTAGCGGACGTTGCGCTGCACGTGATCGGGTTCGGCCCTCAGGTAATCTTTGGCCTGCTCGAACGCCCTGGGGTCGTTATCCACGCCCGTGACCCTGTGGCCTTCACGGGCCAGCAACACGGGGATAATGCCCTGGGAGCAGCCTATGTCGAGTATTGTCCTGCCGGTGACCTGTGCGCAGATCCAATGGATCCGCGCACGGGTTTCCTGCATGAAGTGTTCGCCCAGCTTGCCGTAATAGGCTTCCATGACACGATCATGGGTATCGGCGAGTGGCGGTGGATTATTCATCGTCAGTTCGCCAGTACGCCGGCAGCATCAATCACCACGCCGTTGCTATGTCGCGCTGACATGGATCTGAACTCGCGATGCCCGACCAGCAACACATGGATATGGGCGCTGTCCCAGGCACAGGCCACGTCGGTCAGGGAATGGCCAGTCAGGTCGTCGGGCAGTGCATCGATATTGGGCTCGACCAGCAGCAGCGTTATCCCCAGTTCGTTGGCCAACTGGCGGGCAATGCCAAGTGCCGGGCTTTCGCGCAGGTCGTCGATGTCTGCCTTGAACGCCAGGCCATAGCAGGCAATTCGCACGTTGTGCGCGCACAGCCCGGGGTGCTTGAACAAAAGGTTGGCCACCGCCACCTTGACTTGCTGGATGACCCACTGGGGTTTGCTGTCGTTGACCAGGCGTGCGGTGCGGATCAACAGCGCCAGGTCCGGTGTTTTACTGACGATGAACCACGGGTCCACCGCTATACAGTGCCCACCGACGCCAGGCCCGGGCTGCAGGATATTCACACGCGGATGATGGTTGGCCAGGCGGATCAGCTCCCATGGGTCGATCTTCAACTGTGCGCAGATCATCGAGAGTTCGTTGGCGAAGGCGATATTGACGTCGCGGAAACTGTTTTCGGTCAGCTTGCACATTTCCGCGGTGCGTGTGTCAGTGACAATGCACTGGCCTTCGACAAACTGCTGGTAAAGCCGTACTGCTGCGGCTGAGCAGGCATCGGTCATGCCCCCGATGATGCGGTCATTGCTGACCAATTCCCTCAAGACATGCCCTGGCAGTACCCGTTCGGGGCAGTGGGCGATGCGGATGTCACTGGCTTGCTGATGGGTGGTGGGAAAGGTCAGGTCCGGACGCACACTGGCCAGCCATTTCACCATCAGTTCGGTGGTACCGACCGGAGAAGTCGACTCCAGGATCACGAGGTCGTGCTTTTTCAGCACCGGGGCGATGGCACGGCAGGCTGCTTCTATATAGCTCAGGTCTGGCTCGCGGTTTTCCAGGAATGGGGTGGGCACGGCGATCAGGAAGGCATCCGCCGGCTCCGGCCGGGTTGTCGCCCGCAGGTAGCCGTGGCTGACCGCCGAGCGGACCAACCGGTCCAGATCGGGCTCTATGATATGCACTTGGCCGAGATTGATGAGGTCCACGATATGCGGGTTTATATCGACGCCAATGACTGTTCGTTGCGGCGAGGCAAACAGCGCGGCGGTGGGCAAGCCGATATAACCCAGGCCGAGGACGCAGAGTGTCGGCATGCTCATGCCGCTGCCTCGTTTTTTCGCCAGGTTGCGATCAGAACTTCGCGAATGCGTGTGCACGCTCTGCCGTCACCGTAGGGGTTGTGGGCATTACTCATCTCCCGATAAGCCGCTTCATCGCTGAGCAACTCCCTGAGGTGGTGAGTAATGCTTGCGATCTCCGTGCCCACCAGCCGCGCCGTCCCGGCATCGACTGCCTCGGGGCGTTCAGTCGTGTCACGCATCACCAGCACCGGCTTGCCCAGTGCAGGTGCTTCCTCCTGGATGCCGCCCGAATCCGTGAGGATCAGGTACGCCCGGGTCATCAGGTAGACAAACGGCAGGTAATCCAGCGGCTCGATCAGATGTACATTGCTGATGCTCGCCAGTCGCCGTCGCACGGGTTCCTGCACATTGGGATTCAGGTGCACGGCGTAGACAAAGGTCACCGCCGGGAAATGCGCGGCGGTTTCAGCCAGGGCCTGGCAGATACGTTCAAGACCCTCGCCAAAATTTTCCCGGCGATGGCCTGTCACCAGGACCATCCGCTGGTCTTGGGGCAGAAAGGCAAATTGCCGGTCAAGGCGGCTACGCAGGGGTGATGTCGGGGCGTGGAGTTTCTCTACAACACTGAGCAGTGCATCGATCACCGTATTGCCCGTGACATGAATGCATTCGGCGGCCACCCCCTCATTGATCAGGTTCTGCCGCGAGGTTTGGGTGGGGGCGAAATGCATCGACGCGAGGCTGCCCGTCAGGCGTCGGTTGCCCTCCTCGGGCCAGGGGGAATAAAGGTTGTGGGTACGCAGCCCGGCTTCGATATGGGCAACGGGGATCTGTTGGTAATAGGCCGCCAGACTGGCTGAAAAAGTGGTCGCCGTATCCCCGTGGACGAGGATCACATCGGGTTTGAAGTCTTCCAGGACAGCTTGCAGCCCCTGGATGATTGCCGTCGTCACATCCGTCAGGTTCTGATCCGGCTTCATGATGTTCAAGTCGTAGTCGGGTACCAGTCCAAACAGCTCAAGCACTTGGTCCAGCATCTCCCGGTGCTGCGCCGTGACACACACTCTCGAGTGGAAACGGTCGTCATTTGCGAGATTGATCACCATCGGCGCCATTTTGATGGCTTCCGGGCGGGTGCCGAAGATAGACAGTGTCTTGAGAGGCATGGGGATGGCTTCTTGTATAGCGGGTGAATAAACGCTGGGCCTGAAACGCGGGTGCACAGCTGCCTTCAACGCAGTGCCAGGCGTGTCAGCGCGTGGGGACCGGGTTGTACGGAGTGGGTCGGTAACGAAGGGGGATTCTGCCCAAAGGGCGCGGAGCCGACTACTGACCGTTCGGCTGGTTACGAGGTGTTACCAATGTCGTAAAAGTACCCGCGCCGCGCCGAAGGCAGCCTCAGCCTGCCAGCATTGGATAGGTAAACAACCCGAAGTGAAGCAGATTCAAGCCAAAGTGCGTGGCAATCGCCGCACCCAGCCCGCCAAACCGATACGCCAGGCCATAACCGACCCCGGCGATGCCCGCCAGCAGCACCCATTGCCACCCTGCACCCACGTGCACCAGGCCGAACAGCAGCGATGCCAGCAGCAGCGCGAGGTTTTCGCCGTAGGGCAACTGTTTGAAGCGTCGGCTCAAGCCGCCTTGAATGTAGCCACGGAACAGGGCTTCTTCCACCAGGGTCACCAGCAACAGGTTGTTGAGTACCCACAGCCAGGCCTGGTCCGGCCATTTCGGCGCCCAACTGATCACGCCCAGCAAGGCTGCGCCACCCAGCGCGACGATGGCGGTAAGGGCCAGTACCAACGCGGTGACGCAGATCGACAGGCGCAACGAACGCCGCGCCACAATCCACGGGCAGGCCAGCAGCAACCAGAAACCAATCAGCGGCTTGTCCTGGTTCAGGTACATCGAGAACGGCACGGCATCAGGCGTAAATCGCTGCGGGTCAATGCCGCGACCGTTATAGAACCCCGGCAGCCAGTGCATCGCCAGGCCTAGCGCCAACACGACAAACAGCCCGTGACCCAGGTAACGCGCCCACGGCGTGCGCTGCTGGCGTACGGCATAGCCGGCGATCAACAGCAGGGCGACGGACACCAGCGCCAGTACGCCCAGTTGCCCGTAGGCCAAGGCCAGCGCATAGCCGATGGAAAGAAGCGCCAGGTACAGCCAGGGCAATGGGAGCATGGGGAATCCTTGGAAAATACCGGTCGGCATTATAGCGACGGCCCGCGCCCCGAAACGTGAAAACGCCTCCCCGCAAAAGGGCTTGGGCAAGTGATTGCAAAACATGTCATCGGCTGGTTATAGTCCTCGCGTCCTTATCCCTTCAAAAAGATCAGCACATGCCAGCTTCCCTGCGCATAGCGGTAGTCGATTCAGCGGTCAACGCTGTGCGCGTGCCGTGCGCGAACAAGCAGCCTGCGCAGATCAGTCACTACCCCCCACCTGTCAGTAGCACGCCGGTGTACGCAGTCGTATCACCGCCGGGTGTTGGCATTTCGGGCTGATCGGCACGTTGCTGTGCCCGCTCTGCCTGCCTGAAAAAAAACTACTGAATTTCAGCCTCTGCGGCTGAATCGGCTTTTTTTGCCTGATTACAGGTGGTAACCATGTCCGTTCTTTCGAAACACTCCGTGGCCGCGGCGGCCTCGACGAGCCTGTTTGTCCTGCTGTGGAGCAGCGGGGCGATCTTCTCCAAGCTGGGCCTGGCCCATGCTTCGCCCTTCGCCTTCCTGCTGATCCGTTTTGCCATCGCCTTGGCGGGGCTGGTGATCCTGGTGCCGGTCCTGCGGTTGAAACTGCCGCGTCCCGGCAAGCCCATGTTGTACGCGGTGGCAACCGGGTTGGTATTGCTGGGGGCCTATCAGATTTTCTATCTGCTGGCCCTGGACCTCAGCGTCACCCCAGGCGTCATGGCGACCATCATGGGGGTGCAGCCGATCCTCACCGTGGTGCTGATGGAGCGCCAGCGATCCTGGCGCCGGATGTTCGGCCTGAGTCTGGGCCTGGCCGGGCTGATCATGGTGGTCTACCAAGGCATCGGGCTGGCGGGCATGTCCCTGGCCGGGATGCTGTTCGGGCTGCTGGCCCTGGCAAGCATGACCTTCGGCTCGATCATGCAAAAGCGCATCACCGACAACCCCCTTGGCACCCTGCCGGTGCAGTACCTGGCGGGGCTGCTGTTGTGTTCGGTGTTTGTGCCGTTCCAGCCGTTCCACGTTGAACACAACGCCGGCTTTTACCTGCCGGTGCTGTGGATGGGCCTGGTAGTGTCGTTGCTGGCAACGCTGTTGCTGTACCGCCTGATCGCCCGGGGCAACCTGGTGAATGTCACCAGCCTGTTCTACCTGGTGCCGGCGGTGACGGCGGTGATGGACTATCTGATCTTCGGCAATCGGCTCGCGATGCTGAGCCTGTTGGGGATGGGCTTGATCATCATTGGGCTGGTCTTCGTGTTCCGCAAAAACTGATGCCCCCCGTAGGTGCCGGCCAGCCGGCGCCTACGGTTTTCGAGGCCGCAATACCAGCCACAACGCCCCGGCAATCAACACGCCGCTATATAAATGCGCCATCGATAAGGGCTCGTCGAGCAACAACGCCCCCCACAACACGCCGAACGGCGGGATCAGGAAGGTGGTGGTCATCGACCTCACCGGCCCAATCGCGGTGAGCAGCCGGAAGTACAACACGTACGCAAACGCCGTACACACCAGCCCCAACCCCAGCAGCGACGACCAGACCTGCCACCCACCCCAACTCGCAGGCGGATGGCTGATCGCGCTGTAGGCAAATAACGGCAGCAGAAACAGCGTCGCGCCCAGCATGCTGCCCAGGGCCGCGAGACGACTGTCCAGCCCGCCACGCTGGTCCAGCCAGCGCCTGGCGAGGAACCCGGCAAAGCCATAACAGGTGGTGGCCAACAGGCAAGCCAGTGCGCCCATCAATAATTCCAGGTCAAACGCCACCGGTCCCGCACGGGTCAGCACGCCTACACCGAACAGACCCAGGCACACCCCGGCGATTTTCGACGGGGTGAGGCGTTCGCTGAAAAACAGCCCGCCAATCAACACCCCCATCAATGGCGTGGTGGCATTGAAGATCGCCGAGTAACCCGCCGGCAGCACCTGGGCGGCCACCGAATACATGGTCGCCGGGATCCCCGAGTTGATCACCCCCAGCAACAGGACCGTCTTGAACTTGCCCTGGAAATCCCAGTTCACCCGCGCCATCGCCAGGATCACCAATAGCCCGGCGGCGGCAATCGATACGCGGAAAAATGCGGTCGGCAGCGTGCCGATTTCCGGCGCAATAATGCGCATGAACAGAAAGCTCGCGCCCCAGATGGCGGCGAGCCCCAGCAGGTAAAGGGTGTCAACGGGCCTCACGGAACACTCCTACATCAATAAGGCCGCGAGTGTTGCACGCCGCCTTCATTGATTACAGGACAAACCGCGTCACCAGCCCATTCAGGTCCACCGCCAGCCGCGACAGTTCCTGGCTGGCGGCCGAGGTCTGGGTGGCGCCGGCGGCGGTCTGGGTGGACAGGTCGCGGATGTTCACCAGGCTGCGGTCCACATCGCGCGCTACCAGCGCCTGTTGCTCGGCGGCGCTGGCGATCACCAGGTTGCGCTGGCTGATCTGCGAGATGGCGGCGGTGATTTTTTCCAGGGCACTGCCGGCGCTGTTGGCCCGTTGCAAGGTCTGGCCGGCATGCTCGGCGCTGCTGTTCAGCGCCTCGACGGTGGCCTGGGTGCCTTGCTGGATACCGGTGATCATCTGCTCGATTTCTTCGGTGGAGTCCTGGGTGCGCTGTGCCAGCGACCGCACCTCGTCGGCGACGACCGCGAACCCACGCCCGGCTTCACCGGCACGCGCCGCTTCAATCGCGGCGTTGAGCGCCAGCAGGTTGGTTTGCCCGGCAATGCCGCGAATCACTTCCAGCACCTTGCTGATGTCCTGCGCTTGCAGCGCCAGGCCTTCGGCCTTGTTCGAGGCGCCGAGCACTTCGTCCACCAGGTTCTGGATCGAGCTGATGGTTTCGCTGATCTGGTAGTGGCCGTGCTTGCTGTCTTCATCGGAAGCCTGGGACGCCTCGGCGCTGGACACCGCATTACCCGCGACCTCGTCCACTGCCGTGCTCATCTCGGTCACGGCGGTGGCAGCCTGCTCGATTTCATCGTTCTGCGCCTGCAGGCCGCGCGTGCTTTGTTCCATCACCGCGCTCATTTCTTCGGCGGCGGAAGCCAGTTGCTGCGCCGATTCGCTGATGCCTCGGATGGTGGTCTGCAGATGCGCTTGCATGGTCGCCAGGGCGCTCAGCAATTGCGCGGGTTCGTCATGGCCGTGCACCACGATCGGCTGGCTCAAGTCGCCGGCGGCGATGGTGCGCGCCACGTTCAGGGCCTGGCCGATCGGCGCGGTGATGCTGCGGGTCAGCAGCCAGGCCAGCAGCAAGGTGGCGATCAGTGCGACTGCGATAATCAGGCCGACAATCCACTGTGCGCTCGAATACATCTGTGCGGCCGAATCGGCCGCCGCTTCCACGCCGTTCTGGTTAAAGACGATCAGGTTTTCCAGGCTCTGGCTCAGGATCGTGCCCTGGGGGGCGAGGCGGCTGACGAGCAGGTCGAGGGCGTCTTGCTGTTGATCCTTGTCCACCAACGCAACCATCTGCCCGACGATGGCCAGGTATGTCGCGACATTGGCCTTGAGGGTTTTCAGCAGTTCGCGCTCTTGGTCATTGCTCAGCAAGGTTTCATGGCGCTCGAGCAGGGCTTGCAGTTCGCTGCTGGTGCGGGTGATCAGGCCTCTGCTGGTCTCACGCACGCGAGACTCGTCGGTGCTCACCAGGCGCAGGGACTCCAGGCGGACAGTGGCCACCAAGGCTGCGCTGTCATGGATATTCTCGATGCTCGGCATCCAGGTTTGTTCAATGACCAGCGCGCTTTCCCGCAGCTTGGCCATCTGGCCCAGGCCAAACATTCCCACAATCACCAGCAAGCTGGCCAAAACCCCAAAACTCAGACTGGCACGCAGACCGATCCTCATATTCCTCAATGACATCTCAATGCTCCTTGGGCGATTAGAACCTGCTCCCGGGTCGGTCTTCGGACCTTGTTAGGGTGGGAGAGGGCGCGCTATATATCAAAGTGCCATCAAGGTAGTAATCGGGGTTTCCCTTAGTTGGATCCAAAGCCCTATGGAGGACCCGCGGCCGTTCTGGTTGGCGGTTTTTCGGCTTCTACCTGCCAGGCCACGGCGCTCAAGGCCTGTGGATCAAACGCGGATCGACTGTGAGGTGCGTTTATTGACCGATCGGTCGAATTAAAAAATTGAAAATAAATGTACGAAATGAACGGAGCTGTACAAGTCAGTGCAAAAAATGACCCTTCTCCTGCCTGCGTACACTGGCTAAGCTCAGGGCATCCCAGATGCCCGCTCGAGGTTTCCCGCATGTCGCCATCCACGCCTGCCCTCGCTATCGCCCGCACTATCCTCGAAGGCTTCGACGATTACCGCGAGCACTTTCGCCAGATCACCGATGGCGCCCGCGAGCGTTTCGAAAAGGCCCAGTGGCAACAGGGGCAGGCGGCATCGGCGGCGCGGATCAACCTGTACGAAGACAAGGTCGGTGAAGTGAGCGCGCGCCTGCGCGCGAACTTCGAGGGCAGCGCATTGCTCGACATTGACCTGTGGCCGCTGGTGAAAAGCGCCTATATCGGCCTGATCGACCTGCGTTTTGACGATGAGCTGTCCGAGACCTGGTACAACTCGATCTTCTGCGGCCTGTTCAGCCATGACCTGATCAGCGACGGCTGCATGTTCATCCACACCACGCGGCCGAGCCTGCGCCGGGCACGGGCGGCACAAACCCATACCTACGCGCCCGCCGGCCAGATTCCCGAGATGCTCGCGCAGATTTTTGCCGACTATCGTTTCAGCGAGCCCTACGCCGACCTGGCAACCGACCTGGGTCGCCTCGAAACCCAACTGCGGGAAAACCTGCCGGACTGGGTGTGCAAGGACCCGGACCTCAAGGTCGAGCTGTTTTCCTCGGTGCTCTACCGCAACAAAGGCGCCTACCTCGTCGGGCGCATCTACACCCGCGACGAACAATGGCCCCTGGTGATTCCGCTGCTGCACCGCGAAGGCCAGGGCATCCAGATCGATGCGCTGATCACGGACGAGGCCGAGGTGTCGATCATCTTTTCGTTCACCCGTTCCTACTTCATGGTCGACGTGCCGGTACCGGCGGAATTTATCGGCTTTCTCAAACGCATCCTGCCGGGCAAGCACATTGCCGAGCTGTACACCTCGATTGGTTTCTACAAACACGGCAAGTCGGAGTTCTACCGCGCGCTGATCAACCACCTGGCCACCACCGACGATCAATTCATCATGGCCCCCGGCGTGCGTGGCATGGTCATGAGCGTGTTCACCCTGCCGGGCTTCAATACCGTGTTCAAGATCATCAAGGACCGTTTTTCACCGTCGAAAAACGTCAACCGCGCCACGGTGATCGAGAAGTACCGCCTGGTCAAAAGCGTCGATCGCGTCGGGCGCATGGCCGATACCCAGGAGTTTGCCGACTTCCGCTTTCCCCTGGGCAAGTTCGAGCCCGAGTGCCTGGCTGAACTGCTGGACGTCGCTGCCGGCACCGTCGAAGTGGAAGGCGATACGGTACTGATCCGCCACTGCTGGACCGAACGGCGCATGACCCCGCTCAACCTCTACCTGGAAAACGCCAACCCCGCCCAGGTGCGCGAAGCCCTGGAAGACTACGGCTTGGCGATCAAGCAACTGGCGGCAGCGAACATCTTCCCCGGCGACATGCTGCTGAAGAACTTCGGCGTCACCCGTCACGGTCGCGTGGTGTTCTACGACTACGACGAAATCTGCTTTCTCACCGAAGCCAACTTCCGCCACATCCCCGCGCCGCGCACGCCCGAGGATGAAATGGCCTCGGAGCCCTGGTACTCCATCGGCCCGCTGGACGTGTTCCCGGAAGAATTCCCGCCGTTCCTGTTCGCCGACGCCGGCCAGCGCAAGCTGTTCGATGAACTGCATGGCGAGCTGTATAACGCTGATTATTGGAAAGGCCTGCAGGATGCGATTCGTGCAGGCAAAGTGATCGATGTCTTCCCTTATAAAAGAAAAGAGCAGCCATAAGCTCAAAGCGGCAAGTAAAAGCAGATCCGCCCTGACTTGCCGCTTGAAGCTTGCCGCTCGCAGCTGCTTTTCTGCGACAATCCGCACCCTGCATAAATAGACGACCTTTGCGTACCCGATGACTGACCAAGCGCCCGCTATCGACCAACTGCTGAAAAACCTCGACCACGCCATGCTCGCCGACCGTCACCGCTTGCGGCGGCAACTGCTTGAGCTGCGCAAGAAGCCCGACGAGGAGAAGCTGGCGCAGTGGGTCACGCGCATGCAGGCGTCCTGCGCCCAGGTCACGGCGCGGCGCGCCAGCCTGCCGGTGATTCGTTACGACGACAGTTTGCCGATCGCGGCCAAGCGCGATGAGATCAAGGACGCGCTGCAAAAGCATCAGGTGCTGATCATTGCCGGCGAAACCGGCTCGGGCAAGACCACCCAGTTGCCGAAGATCTGCCTGGAGATCGGCCGCGGCCAATATGGCCTGATCGGCCATACCCAACCACGCCGGATCGCTGCGCGCAGCGTCGCCAGCCGCGTCGCCGAAGAGTTGGCCACGCCGCTGGGCGCGTTGGTCGGCTATCAGGTGCGCTTCGAAGACCAAAGCGACGCCAACACCCTGATCAAGCTGATGACCGACGGTATCCTGCTGGCGGAAACCCAGAACGACCGTTACCTGGAACGCTACGACACGATCATCGTCGACGAAGCCCACGAACGCAGCCTGAACATCGACTTCCTGCTGGGTTACCTGAAAACCCTGCTGCCGCGTCGTCCGGACCTGAAAGTTATCATCACTTCGGCGACCATCGACCTGGAGCGTTTTTCCAAGCACTTCGACGACGCACCGATTGTCGAGGTCTCGGGCCGCACCTTCCCGGTGGACACCTGGTACCGCCCGCTGACCCTGGAACAGGACGAGGAGGGCAACCGTGTCGAAGACGACCTGACCGTCGATCAGGCGATCCTCGCCACCCTCGACGAAATCGCCGCCTATGAGCGCAGCGAACGCCGCAGCCCTGGTGACGTGCTGGTATTTTTGCCCGGCGAGCGCGAGATTCGCGATGCAGCCGAGATGCTGCGCAAGGCCCAGCTCAAGCACACCGAGATCCTGCCGTTGTACGCACGCCTGTCGCCGGCCGAACAGCAGCGCATTTTCCAGTCCCACCCAGGGCGCCGAGTGGTGCTGGCGACCAACGTCGCGGAAACCTCGCTGACGGTGCCGGGCATTCGTTATGTGATCGACAGCGGCACCGCACGCATCAGCCGCTACAGCTACCGCGCCAAGGTGCAGCGCCTGCCGATCGAGGCGATTTCCCAGGCCAGTGCCAACCAGCGTAAAGGCCGTTGCGGCCGGGTGGAGCCGGGGATCTGCATTCGCTTGTACAGCGAAGAGGATTTTATCGGCCGTCCGGAATTTACCGACCCTGAGATTTTGCGCACCAACCTCGCGGCGGTGATCCTGCAGATGCTGCACCTGCGCCTGGGCGAAATCACCGATTTCCCGTTTATCGAACCGCCGGACGGCAAGGCCATCAGCGACGGTTTCAACCTGTTGCAGGAACTCTCGGCGGTCGACCGCAACAGCCAGCTCACGCCATTGGGCCGTCAGTTGGCGCGCCTGCCGGTGGACCCGCGCATGGGCCGCATGCTGCTCGAAGCCGCCAAGCTCGGCAGCTTGCAGGAAGTGTTGATCGTGGCCAGCGCCATGTCGATCCAGGACCCGCGCGAGCGCCCACCGGAGCGCCAGCAGGCCGCCGACCAGGCCCATGCGCAGTGGAAAGATGCGGACTCGGACTTCGCCGGGCTGGTCAATTTGTGGCGTGGTTTTGAAGAGCAGCGCCAGGCACTCACCGCCAGCCCGCTGCGCAACTGGTGCCGCAAGAACTTCCTCAACTACCTGCGCCTGCGCGAGTGGCGCGACTCCCATCGCCAGTTGAGCCTGATCTGCCGCGACATGCAGTTGACCGTCAACAAAGAACCGGCGGACTTCCCCAAGCTGCACAAGGCGGTGCTGTCCGGCCTGCTCAGCCAGATCGGCCAGAAGACCGAGGACGGCGATTATCTCGGCGCCCGTCAGCGACGCTTCTGGATTCACCCGTCCTCGGGTATCGGCAAGAAACGCCCGCAATGGCTGATGACCGCCGAACTGGTGGAAACCACCAAGCTGTATGCGCGCATGGTGGCGAAGATCGATGCCGACTGGATCGAACCGCTGGCCGGGCACTTGATCAAGAAAAACCACTTCGAACCCCACTGGGAGAAGAAGCGCGGCCAGGTGGTGGCGTTCGAGCAGATCACCCTGTTCGGGCTGATCGTGGTCGGGCGTCGGCCGGTGCATTACGGGCCGATTGACCCGGTGGTGTCGCGGGAGTTGTTTATTCGCGAAGGCTTGGTGCGTGGCGAGATCCAGTCCCGCGCCAAATGCCTGACGGCCAACCAGCAACTGCTGGAGCAGCTCGACGAACTGGAAGCCAAGGCGCGCCGCCGCGATATCCTGGCCGACGAAGAGACCTTGTACGCGTTCTATGACGCACGGCTGCCGGCGGAGATCCACCAGACCGCCACCTTTGACAGCTGGTACAAGGTCAACAGCCAGAAAGACCCGCAGTTGCTGATCATGCGCGAGGAAGACGTGCTGGCCCGCGAAGCCAGTGAAGTCACTGCCGCCCATTACCCGGACACCCTGCACCTGGGCGATCTGGAACTGGCCCTGAGTTACCACTTCGAACCCAACCACCCCCGCGACGGCGTGACCCTGCGCGTACCGGCACCGCTGCTGCCGGCCTTGCCGCCGGAGCGCCTGGAGTGGCTGGTGCCGGGGGTGATCGAAGCCAAGTGCATCGCCCTGGTGCGCAACCTGCCCAAGGCCCTGCGCAAGAACTTCGTGCCGGTGCCGGATTTCGTCAAGGCGGCGCTGCAGCGCATCGAGTTTGGCCAGGGTTCGCTGCCCCAGGCATTGGGGCGCGAATTGATGCGCATGACCGGGGCGCGGGTCAGCGATGAGGCCTGGGCCGAAGCGGCGCAGCAGGTGGAAAACCATCTGAAGATGAACCTGGAAGTGGTCGACGGTCAAGGCAAGTTCCTTGGCGAGGGCCGCGACCTGGCCGAGTTGACCGCGCGTTTTGTCGAAGCCAGCCAGGCCGCGCTGGCCGTGCCGCACACCGCGAAAAGCCAGCAGCCGGTGGAGGCCAAGGTGTTCGCGGCGGTGGCCGAGAAAACCCAGCAGAAGATCGCCGGGCTGTCGATGACGGTCTATCCGGCGCTGGTGGAAGAAAACGGCACCGTGAAAGAGGGCCGTTTTTCCACCGCCGCCGAGGCTGAGTTCCAGCACCGCCGTGCGTTGCAACGCCTGTTGATGCAGCAATTGGCGGAACCGGCGAAATTCCTGCGCGGCAAATTGCCCGGCCTCACTGAACTGGGCCTGATGTACCGCGAACTGGGGCGTATCGACGCCCTGGTGGAAGACATCCTGCTGGCCAGCCTCGACACCTGTGTGCTGGAAGGCGAAGCCAGCCTGCCCCGTGACGGTGCCGGTTTGGCGGCGCTGGCTGAACGCAAGCGTGGCAGTTGGACCGAACACGCCGAACGCCTGGCGCGCCTGACCCTGGACGTGCTGAAGCTCTGGCATGGCCTGCAAAAGCGCTTCAAGGGCAAGATCGACCTGGCCCAGGCCGTGGCCCTGAACGACATCAAGCAGCAATTGAGCAACTTGGTGTATCCCGGCTTTGTGCGCGAAACCCCGGCGCAGTGGTTCAAGGAATTGCCGCGTTTTCTCAAGGCCATCGAATTGCGCCTGGAGAAACTGCCTGGCCAGGTACAAAAGGATCGTGTGTGGAGCAGCGAACTGGGCGGCCTGTGGGCGCAGTACCAGAACCGCTTGAACAAGCACACCCAGGAAGGCAAGCGCGACCCGCAACTGGAGCTGTATCGCTGGTGGTTGGAGGAATACCGGGTGTCGTTGTTTGCACAGCAGTTGGGGACCAAGGTGCCGATTTCCGACAAGCGCTTGAGCAAGCAGTGGAGCCTGGTCGAGGCCTGATCCCTTTCTCGGTTATCCAGACCAGACAGGTCCAAATGTGGGAGGGGGCAATCTCCCACATTGAAACTTGATCGCGCTTTGATCAGGGTGTTTATCCGGCATATGGCGCCAAACCCCAGGGTTTGTGGCAAACTTCGCGGTTATAAATGCCGGGATCGTCGTGATGGGCTGGTGTGTAGCCACGGCGCGATGGAATAAAGCGATGCCAGTTTGATGTCCGCTGGGCGGAATAGAACTACTTACGGTTTGGTACGTCGGTACCAATATCATCTGCCTGACAGATTTAGAGGAACGATCGTGCATAACGTCGTCATCAGCGGCACTGGCCTTTACACCCCTGCCAACAGCATCAGCAACGAAGAACTGGTGCAGTCTTTCAATGCTTACGTGCACCAGTTCAACTCGGACAACGCCGCTGCCATCGAGCGCGGTGAAGTCCAGGCGCTGACGGAGTCGAGCGCTGCGTTCATCGAAAAAGCCTCGGGCATCAAGAGCCGCTTCGTGATGGACAAGGAGGGCATTCTTGACCCGCAGCGCATGGCGCCGCGCCTGCCCGAGCGCAGCAATGACGAGTGGTCCGTGCTTTGCCAGATGGCCATCGGTGCCGCCGAGCAGGCCCTGCAGCGCGCCGGCAAGACCGCCGCCGACATTGATGGTGTGATCGTCGCCTGTTCCAACCTGCAACGTGCCTACCCGGCCATCGCCATCGAAGTCCAGGAAGCCCTTGGCATCGCAGGCTTCGGTTTCGACATGAACGTGGCGTGTTCCTCGGCGACCTTCGGTATCCAGAACGCCGCCAACAGCATCCAGCTGGGCCAGGCCCGGGCGATCCTGATGGTCAACCCGGAAGTCTGCACCGGCCACTTGAACTTCCGCGACCGCGACAGTCACTTTATCTTCGGCGACGCCGCCACGGCCGTCGTCCTCGAGCGCGCCGACCTGGCGACCTCCGCGCATCAGTTCGACGTGGTGAGCACCAAGCTGCTGACCAAGTTCTCCAATAACATCCGCAACAACTTCGGTTTCCTCAACCGCGCGGCGGAAGAGGGCATCGGTGCGCCCGACAAGCTGTTCGTGCAGGAAGGCCGCAAAGTCTTCCGCGACGTGTGCCCGATGGTCGCGGAACTGATCGGCGTGCACCTGGAAGAGAACCAGTTGAACGTGGCCGATGTGAAGCGCTTCTGGCTGCACCAGGCCAACCTGAGCATGAACCACCTGATTGTGAAGAAACTGCTGGGCCGCGAAGCCACGGTGGAAGAAGCTCCGGTGATCCTCGATACTTACGCCAACACCAGCTCGGCGGGTTCGGTGATTGCATTCCACACTTACCAGGACGATCTGCCCAAGGGCGCCGTCGCGGTCCTCAGTTCGTTTGGCGCAGGCTATTCGATCGGTAGCGTGATCCTGCGCAAGCGTTAAGACAATCGAGGTCTTGAATGGCAGCAGCGGACGACGCGCACCTGCTTGAACGACTGCTCAAGGGCGAGCAACGGGCCTACAAGGAATTGGTCACCACGTACCAAAGCGCAATGCGGGCGGTGGCGTATGCCATCGCCGGCCAGCGGCATGCCGACGAAGTGGTGCAGGACGCCTGGCTGTCGGTGGTGCGCAACCTGGCCAAATTCGAAGGACGTTCCAGCCTCAAGACCTGGCTGCTGACCATTACCGCCAACGCTGCCAAGGGGCGCTATAAGCAGAATCGCCGGGAAGTGTTGCTCGACGATTTGCCTTCGCCCCACGGCACCATCGGCGATGATCGATTCTCCCCCGATGATGGCCACTGGGCCGTCGCCCCGTATGCCTGGCACCAGGACACCCCGGAAGCCTTGCTGACCGAGGATGAGCTGCGCAAGTGCCTGGAGCACACGTTGCTGAGTTTGTCCGAACTGCAAAGCAGCGTGCTGGTGCTGCGTGAACGCCAGGGCCTGGAACTGGAGGAGATCTGTAATCTTCTGACGCTCTCACTCTCCAATGTCCGCGTGCTGCTGCATCGAGCACGGCTTAAAGTCTTCGCCACGGTGGAGCATTTTGAGGAAACGGGCGAATGTTGACCTGTAAAGAACAAGTGGCACGTTCCAGTGACTATCTCGATGGGCAATTGACCTTTCGCGAACGTCTGCTGGTGCGTCATCACTTGATGTTCTGCCCCAACTGCCGACGGTTTATCCGCCAGATGCGCCTGCTGCAGGCGACGTTGCGGATGCTGCCGCAGGAACCGGTGAAGGATGTGGATGCCTTGGCGCAGCGGCTGGCTGCCGAGCGGCTCAAGGATCAGAAAGGCGGGGAATAAGCAGGCTCGCGTGGGGCGATCGGACGGATGATGGGGACCGATCCACCCACGCAAGTCTGGTACAGCCACCTCGGGCCGTCCTGGCCCGAGGTCTTGAACACTTATCTTTAGAACTTGGCTTCTGCATCCAGCTGGAAGGTGTTGGCTTTGGCGCTACCGTCCACCAGCGTGCGGCTGTAGGTGTCGGTCTTGGTCAGGAAGTAGGTCGCGCCGACGGCGAAGTTCTTGTCGATGTCATAGCCGACTTTGAACTTGTGACCACGGGAACCGGTGAAGCCGCCGCCGAAGTCCGAATCGGTGAAGGCCCCCACCACGGCGTTTTTCTGCACGTCGCGATAGTTGTAGTCCAGGTTGAAACCGAACACCTTGGACTTGGCACCCAGCAACCAGGCCGTGTCCGCATCGTCGATTGCGTCGTTGTTTTTCACGTACTGACCGTAGAACGACAGAGGCACCGCCAGGCCGCCGATATCGACTTGACCGAAGCCTTCATACAGGCGGAACTCGCCGTTGGGGGTGTTGCCGTTGGTGGCCAGCACGTTCGGGGTACTGGTGCCTGAGGCGCGGCTGTCTTCATCGTTCTGGTAGGCGTAGACGCTGCCGCCCAGGGTCATTTTCAGGTTGTCGGTCACCGAGAAGCGGGTCCCCAACTGGCCGGTGGTCAGGCGCAGGTCATGGCGGTACTGCACGCCGTCACCGTCCACGTTGTCCTTGAGGTTGTAGTTACCCAGGCTGCCGAACAGCTCGGCGCTGCCGCCCAGTGGGTACTTGTAGGTGAGTGCCAGGCCTTCCGGGTTGATGTCGCTATCCCAGATCACATCGCCCATGTTGACCCAGGGCTGCAGCATTTTGCCGCCAATGATGTGCAGGTTTTTGATCTGGTCAGGGTGGTAGTCGATATAGCCGAGGTCCAGCCAGATCGATTTTTTATCGAAGTAGCCGTCCAGGTCCTGGTTGGTGGAGCGCGCATCGCTGCCGCCGCCGGTGGCGATACGAATACCGGTGTCCACCTGCGGGTTGATTTCGGTGTAGGCGCCGAGGCGTGCGCGGATCCGTTCGCGGTCCTTGTCACGGCCGGTGACGCCGGCGCGGGTAACGCCATTTTCGCCTTCGACCTTGATGGTCTCGTGGCGCATGCGCACATCACCCTTGAACTGAGTCTTGGCGGCCCAGGCCAGTTTCTGGTCGAAGCTGCTCAGCTCGTTGGTTTTCTTCGCGGTGGCCGCGATCTGTTCGTTGGTCTCTTGTTGAGCTTGCCGTGCGATCTGCTGTTCTTTCTGGTCTTTGGCCAACTCGTTTTGCAGTTCGGTGTACTGCGAAGCGGTGATTTGGCCGTTGGCCTTGAGCATGTCGAGCAATTTAGCGTCGACTGCAGCGCTGGCCGGAACGCTCAGGGCCAGTAACAGGCCCCCGCACAGGGCCGCTGCAGTTTTAGTGGAAGCAAGACGCATATCAATCTCCGAAAGTGAGGAGGGATGGCAAACCATCCAGGACACAACCGACCGATGACGGACGGAAAAGTAACCACCTGATAGAACCAGGCGCTCTAAAAACAGGCGTCAGTATCACGATCGTTTATGACGGCGCAGTGGCGAAGTGATGTCATGTAGATGACAAATTATTTAAGAATGGAACTATTGATTTAGAGCCTTGTCGGGCGATTCGGGGGTGTGCCCGGACCTGCGATAAGCGATACTCGCGAGGTTTTCATGCCATGACGTAGTGAGGATGCCAATGCCGCTGCAACGCCTGGACAGCCTGTCCGAAATCGCCCCGCAGGCCTGGGACGCACTGGTGCCGGACGCCCAGCCTTTTGTGCGGCACGCCTTCCTCAGCGCGCTGGAAGACAGTGCCAGCCTGGGCCCTCAAGCGGGCTGGCAACCGGAGCATTTGTTACATTGGGAAGGCGACCGACTGGTGGCGGCATTGCCCAGTTATCGCAAATGGCATTCCTACGGCGAGTACGTGTTCGACCATGGTTGGGCCGATGCCTGCGAGCGTGCGGGCATTGATTACTACCCCAAGCTGCTGACGGCCGTACCATTCAGCCCGGTCAGCGGCCCCCGCTTGTTGGCGGCCAGCGTCGACGATGGTTTCGAACTGCTGAAGAGCCTGCCGGGCTACCTGGAAATCGAAGGGCTCTCCAGTGCCCATATCAACTTCACCGATGGCTTGGCCGATGAGGCGTTAGCCCAACAACCGGGTTGGTTGCAGCGCCTGGGTTGTCAGTTTCACTGGCAGAATCGCGGCTACCGTGACTTCCAGGATTTCCTCGACGCCCTCAGTTCCCGCAAACGCAAACAGATGCGCAAGGAGCGCGAACAAGTGGCGGGGCAGGGCATCGACTTCGAATGGTTGCAAGGCCACGAGCTGAACGAGGCGCAGTGGGATTTTGTCTACGCCTGCTACGCCAATACCTACGCAGTACGCCGCCAGGCACCGTACTTGACCCGCGCGTTTTTCAGCCTGCTGGCCGAGCGCATGCCCGAGGCGATCCGTGTGGTGCTGGCCAGGCAAGGCACGCGACCGGTGGCCATGGCCTTCAGCCTGATCGGTGGCGACAGCTTCTACGGCCGCTACTGGGGTTGCCTGGCGGAGTTTGACCGGCTGCATTTTGAAACCTGCTTCTACCAGGGCATGGACTACGCCATCGCTCATGGCCTGCAACGCTTCGACGCCGGCGCCCAGGGCGAGCACAAATTGATTCGCGGGTTCGAGCCGGTGATCACCCGGTCGTGGCACTACCTGCGCCACCCCGGGTTGAAGAATGCCGTGGAGGATTTCCTCGAGCGCGAGCGGGTGGGGATTGTGGCGTATGCCGAAGAGGCGAGGGCGGCGCTGCCTTACCGGCAGGGCTGAACCATTGGTCTGGCAATGCTGGCAGGACGTAATGGAGTCGATATCCTGTATGTACAAAAGTACATACAGGATGTGCCGTGCATTTTGAGTGGGATGAGTCCAAGAACAAAGTCAATATTTCCAAGCACGGCATCGATTTCAACGACGTTCCGGATATCTTTCGGCATCCAATGCTGGCCTTGCGCAATGATCGAGCGGATTATGGCGAATAGCGTTGGATCAGTATTGGCTGGATCAAATTGTTAATGGGTGTGGTCGTATACACCGAGCGGCATGGTGATGTGATCCGTATCATTTTCGCCCGAAAAGCAACCAAGAAGGAGGCCAAATATTATGACGCAAACATCGAAAACTGATTGGGAGCGCCTGGCCAAGATGAATGATGAAGAAGTTGATACCAGCGATATTCCTGAGTTGGACGCGGAATTTTTCCGACGTGCAGAATTACGCGTTCCAATAAAGCAAGCCGTTACTATTCGACTGGACGCCGACGTTTTGGAGTGGTTTAAAGGTCAGGGTACGGGCTACCAGACGCGCATCAATCAATTGTTGCGCCAATATATGCAGGCTCATCAGGGTTGAGTATCTGCCCATTGAAATCAGCCCTGCTCTACCGGCAGGGCTGACCCTTTGTCTCAGCCCGGCTCCTCCTTGCCCAGCCATCGATAGACCACACCGCCCACCACCGCACCGAGGATCGGCGCGAGCCAGAACATCCACAACTGCTGGATCGCCCACCCGCCCACGATCAATGCCGGGCCGGTACTGCGGGCCGGGTTGACCGAGGTGTTGGTCACGGGGATGGAGATCAGGTGGATCAAGGTGAGGGCCAGGCCAATGGCGATGGGCGCGAGGCCCTTCGGGGCACGGTGGTCGGTGGCGCCGAGGATGATCAGCACGAACATGGCTGTCATCACCAGCTCGCAGACAAACCCCGCTGCCATTGAATAGCCGCCCGGCGAATGCTCGCCATAGCCGTTGGAGGCCAGCCCACCGGCCAGTTCAAAGCCCGGCCTGCCGCTGGCGATGAAGTACAACAATGCGGCGGCGACCACCCCGCCGACGACTTGGGCCACGATGTACGCCGGTAACTCCCTGGCCGGAAACCTCCCGCCCACTACCAGCCCCACCGATACCGCCGGGTTGAGGTGACAACCGCTGATATGCCCGATGGCCACCGCCATGGTCAGCACCGTGAGCCCGAACGCCAGGGCCACGCCCAGCAATCCGATCCCGACTGCGGGAAACGCGGCGGCCAACACCGCACTCCCGCAACCACCCAACACCAGCCAAAACGTTCCCAACCCCTCTGTGACTGAACGCTTGAACAAAGACATGCAGCACGTCCTTGATAGATCGCTCTACCCAATCAGTAAATCAGTGATGCTCCCTGCATATTTACTTCAGCGCCCGTCTGGGCACTGCACTGAGTACAGCACGGTTTTTACACAAATCCAGGCCACCAAATGTGGGAGGGGGCTTGCTGCCGATAGCGGAGTGTCAGTCGCAAAATGTGGTGACTGACCCACCGATATCGGGAGCAAGCCCCCTCCCACATTTGCTTCAGTCGATGCCGACAAACCCTCCGGTCTGGTGCTGCCACAAGCGTGCATACAAGCCGCCATGGGCCAGCAGTTCGGCATGGCTGCCCGTCTCGGCAATCTGGCCTTTCTCCAGCACCACCAGGCGGTCCATCCGCGCGATGGTCGACAACCGGTGCGCAATCGCAATCACCGTCTTGCCTTGCATCAGGGTCTCCAGGCTTTCCTGGATCGCCGCCTCCACTTCCGAGTCCAGCGCCGAGGTGGCTTCGTCCATGATCAGGATCGGCGCATCCTTGAGCAGTACACGGGCGATAGCGATACGTTGACGCTGCCCACCGGAGAGTTTCACCCCGCGTTCGCCGACGTGGGCATCCAGCCCGGTACGGCCTTCCGAGTCCGACAGCAGCGGGATGAACTCGTCGGCACGCGCCTTGTGCACGGCGGCCCAGAGTTGTTCGTCGGTGGCGTCCGGCTTGCCGTACAGCAGGTTGTCGCGGATCGAGCGGTGCAGCAGCGAGGTGTCCTGGGTGATCATGCCGATCTGTTCGCGCAGGGTTTCCTGGGCCACTTCGGCGATGTCCTGGCCGTCGATCAGGATCCGCCCGCCTTGCAGGTCGTAGAGGCGCAGCAGCAGGTTGACCAGGGTCGACTTGCCCGCGCCGGACGGGCCGATCAGGCCGATCTTTTCACCGGCCTGGATGTTCAGGTTCAAGCCGCCAATGATCCCGCTCTGCTTGCCGTAGTGGAAATCCACCTGCTCGAAGCGTACTTCGCCATGGGGCACTGTCAGGCGCGGGGCGTTGTTGCGGTCGACCACGGCCAGGGGTTGGGCAATGGTCTTGAGGCCGTCCTGCACGATGCCGATATTTTCGAAAATGCCGTTGACCACCCACATGATCCAGCCGGACATGTTGACGATACGAATCACCAGGCCGGTAGCCAGGGCAATCGCGCCCACCGAGATCAGCGACTGTGTCCACAGCCACAGGGCCAGGCCGGTGGTGGTGACGATCAGCAGGCCGTTGAGGACGGTGATGACCGCATCCATGCTGGTGAGCACGCGTGCCGCCAGCTGGGTTTTTTCGGTTTGCTCAATGATCGCTTCCTTGGCGTATTCCTGCTCATTCTGGGTATGGGCGAACAGCTTCAAGGTGGTGATGTTGGTGTAGCCGTCGACGATGCGCCCCATGAGTTTGGAACGGGCTTCGGAAGAAATCACCGAACGCTCTTTCACCCGCGGTACGAAGTAACGCAATGCCAGGCAGTAACAAATGATCCAGGTGATCAACGGAATCATCAGTCGCCAGTCGGCCTCGGCAAACAGCACCAGGGAGGTGATGGCGTAGATCGACACGTGCCAGATGGCTTCCGCTGTTGCCACCGCAGAGTCACGCAAGGAGTTGCCGGTTTGCATGATGCGCTGGGCAATGCGCCCGGCGAAATCGTTCTGGAAGAAATTCAGGCTCTGCTTGAGCACATAGCTGTGGTTCTGCCAGCGGATCAGGCTGGTCATGCCGGGGTTGATGGTCTGGTGCACCAGCAAGTCGTGCAGGCCATTGAAAATCGGGCGCAGCAGCAGGGCGACCACGGCCATCCAGATCAGCTCGGTGCTGTGGATCTGGAAGAAGTCGGCGGGCGGTGTGCCCTGGGCCAGGTCGATGATACGGCTCAGGTAGCTGAACAGCGCGACTTCGATCAGCGCACCGACCAGGCCCACCACCAGCAGTGCGGCAAAACAGGGCCACACCTGGCGCAGGTAGTAGAGGTAGAAGGGCAGGACTTTGTCGGGAGGGGCGGCGCTGGGAGCGTCGCGGAAAATATCGATCAGTTGTTCAAAACGACGATAGAGCATTAGGGTTGACGCCCGCCTGGCGGGCTCTCCTTTCAAATGCGCGCGCGGCCTTGTGGGCCGTGCGCGGAGTTTCCTGCAGACTTCAGTCGATGCGCTTGGCCGACTTGATCAGGACAGGATCGATTGGCACGTTCTGCATGCCTTGCTTGGTGGTGGTCTGGGAGTTGACGATGATGTCGACCACATCCATGCCCTTGACCACTTTGGCGAACACCGCATAACCGGCATCGCGACCCGGGTCGAGGAAGGCGTTGTCAGCCACGTTGATGAAGAACTGGCTGGTGGCCGAATCCGGGTTCGAGGTGCGGGCCATCGACAGCGTGCCACGCACGTTATGCAGGCCATTGCTGGCTTCGTTCTTGATCGGCGCTTCGGTCGGCTTTTGCGACATCTGCTGGGTGAACCCGCCACCCTGGACCATGAAGCCCGGGATCACGCGGTGGAAGATCGTGTTGGTGTAGAAGCCTTTGTCGACATAGGCGAGGAAATTCTTGGTACTGATCGGCGCCTTGACCGGGTCCAGTTCGATTTCAATGTCGCCGTTGGTGGTGGAGATCAATACGTGTGGCGCCTTGGAAGGCTCGGCGGCCATCAGGTTGGCAGCGAACAGAACGGAACCGGCAAAAAAGGCGATTTTTTTCAGCATGGGTCAGTGATCCTGGGTAGTGGTTTCGACTGTCTCTAGAAAATCGAGCAGGGTGGTATTAAAGACTTCGGGTTGGTCCAAGGGCGTGGCATGGCGGGAATCCTCGATCACCACCAGTCGCGCATCGGGCAGCAGTTTTACATAGTTTTCTTTCTGGGCCACGGGGGTGTAGTCGTGGTCGGCGCTGATGACCAGGGTTGGACAGGTAATCCTCGAAAGTCGTTCCTGTACGCCCCAGCCCACAATCGCATCGAAGCTGGCGAGATAAGCACGTTTGTCGTTTTTTGCCCAGCGTTCGGCCATCTTGCGGCGCAGGTCGGCCTGTGCCGGTTTTGGGAACAGCCGGTCGCCGAGTGCCTTGCCGATGGTGGCGAGGCTGAGCACACGGGCGAGCGTCCAGCGCCTGGCCCACCACCAGTACTCCTGGGCACTGCGTACCTTGACCTGTGGCGCGCTGTTGACGATGCACAGGCTCTTGACCCGGCCGGGTTCGTCCACCGCCAGCTGGAACGCGATCATGCCGCCCATGGACAAACCCACCACATGGGCGGGCGGCAGATCCAGCTGCTCGATCAGGGCGACCAGGTCGTAGGTGAACCCTTCGATGCTATAGCGCTCCCGAGGCTTGTCCGAGCGCCCATGGCCGCGCACATCCACCACAATCAGGCGGTAGTGGCGGGCCAGCGCTGGCACCTGCAGTTCCCAATCCTGGCTGCTGGAGCCCAGGCCGTGGATCAGGATCAGCGGCGTGCCGTGACCGTACTCCTCATAGTGCAGGCTGCAGCCTTCATGGTCGAACCAGGCCATGCATGAACTCCGTTTCAGGCTTGCCGGGGGGCGGCGAAAGGCGCGTCCAGGGGCGCGGTGTCAAAGGTGCGCAGCAGCTCCACGAGGATCTGCGTCGCCGGCCCCAAGGGTTTGTCCTTGTTTGAATACAGGTAGAACGTGGGGTGGCGGCTGCCGCCCTGTTCCAAGGGTAGCTGCTTGAGCACGCCTTCGGCGAGTTCACGCTCGATCATGTGCCGTGGCAGCCAGGCAAAGCCCAGGCCGCTGCCGACAAACGCGGCGGCGGTGGCCAGGCTGCCGACGGTCCAGCGTTGTTCGGCGCCGAGCCAGCCTACATCCCGGGGTTGCTGGCGGCCGGAGTCGCGGATCACCACCTGCATCTGGCTTTCCAGGTCCTGGAAGCTCAGTTCGCGGTTCATGCGGTGCAACGCGTGCTCGGGGTGGGCCACGGCGACGAACTCCACGTCGCTCATTTCGGTGCCCAGGTAGCCGGGGATGCTGAAGCCGCAAATCGCCAGGTCGGCCACGCCTTCCATCAACAGCTCTTCGACGCCGGACAGCACCTCTTCACGCAAACGCACCCGGCAACCACGGCTCTGCGGCATGAACGCGGTGAGTGCGCGTACCAGGCGCGCGTTGGGGTAGGCCGCATCGACGACCAGCCGCACTTCGGCTTCCCAGCCCTGTTCCATATGGTGGGCGAGGTCTTCCAGCTGGCTGGCGTTTTTCACCAGTTGCCGGGAGCGGCGCAGCAGCACTTCACCGGCGTCGGTGAGTACCGCCTTGCGCCCGTCGATGCGCAGCAGCGGCACGCCGAGTTGGTCTTGCATACGGGCCACGGTGTAGCTCACCGAGGACTGCGAACGGTGCAGCGCTTCCGCTGCCTGGGCGAAGCCGCCGTGGTCGACGACGGCTTGCAGCGTGCGCCATTGATCGAGGGTAACGCGGGGCGCTTTCAAGATGTGTTCCTCTTGTCCTAAGCTGGCGGTCCCTATTGGAGACTGCCGAATGAGAAAATTCTGTTGTGTGTTGCTGACGCTGCTGCCGATGAGCGCGTTTGCCTACCCCATCGACGTGACGAAAAAGATCGACGGCGTGAGCATCGATTACACCGCCTCCGACGTGGACGGCGATATCAGCTCGATCCAGCTGAATAACTACGGCACCCAGGACGCCGTGTGTTCGGTAACGTTCACCAACGGCCCGGAATCGCCGCGTCGTCGCACGGTTACGGTGCCGGCGGGGAAAAGCACCAACACCACGGTCAAGTTCAACCGCGCCATTATCAAGATGCGTATCGCGTTGGCCTGCGCGCCGAAATAACACAGCAGCGGAGCATGCCCATCGGGATACTCCGCTTATAAACAAATTTATAGATGGGTTATAGCAGTTTTTTGCGCTTTTTTATCGAATTGGCTCTGTCTAATCTCCACTCCATCGACTTACAGCAATTACAGATGGAGCCTACGAAGCCATGTCCAATGTTCTGATCATCGAAAGCAGCGCCCGCCAGCAGGATTCGATCTCCCGCCAACTGACCCAGCAGTTCATCAGCCAATGGCAGGCCGCCCACCCGATGGACCGGATCACGGTACGTGACGTGGCGCTCAACCCGGTTCCGCACCTGGACGCCAACCTGCTCGGCGGCTGGATGAAACCGGCGGATCAGCGCAACGGTAACGAACAGGCTTCCCTCGACCGCTCCAACGAGTTGACCGACGAACTGCTGGCCGCCGACGTGCTGGTGATGGCCGCACCGATGTACAACTTCGCCATCCCCAGCACCCTCAAGGCCTGGCTGGATCACGTGTTGCGGGCGGGTGTGACCTTCAAGTACACCCCCACCGGGCCGCAAGGTTTGTTGACCGGCAAGCGTGCCATTGTGTTGACCGCGCGGGGTGACATCCACACCGGCGCCAGTTCCGATCACCAGGAACCGTACCTGCGCCAGGTCATGGCCTTTATCGGCATCCACGATGTCACTTTCATTCACGCCGAAGGGGTGAACCTGAGCGGGGACTTCCAGGAAAAGGGCATCAACCACGCCAAGGCCCAGTTGGTACAGCTCGTGGCATGAGGTGGTTGATCCTTTAATCGTCAGATAATCGCGCGGTGTTTATATCGCTCCACGCCAACCCTTCAAGTACGCGTACGAACCTCCCTTTGCACTTGTTGCTCCTGAGTGCTCCTGCCCGACTGCCGCTTTAGCGAGGTCGGGTTTTTTTTGCCCCGAGTTTCTTCAATCGCCGAAAACCTTTAATGTCCCGCCCATTCGATGCGAGGCGCACATGGGCTATCTACTGGTTGTCACCCTGATTCAGGCATTTTCCTTCAGCTTGATCGGCGAATACCTCGCCGGTCACGTCGACAGCTACTTCGCGGTGCTGGTGCGTGTCGTGCTGGCTGGGCTGGTCTTTATCCCGCTGACCCGCTGGCGCTCGGTCGAACCTGCCTTTATGCGCGGCCTGCTGGTGATCGGCGCGCTGCAGTTTGGCGTGACCTATGTGTGCCTGTACCTGAGCTTTCGTGTGCTCACGGTGCCGGAGGTGCTGCTGTTCACCATTCTCACGCCGTTACACGTGACCCTGATCGAGGATGCGCTCAACCGGCGCTTCAACCCGTGGGCACTGGTTGCTGCCCTGGTGGCAGTGGCGGGGGCGGCGGTGATTCGCTTCGACCAGATCACCCCGCACTTCCTGATGGGCTTCCTGCTGCTGCAACTGGCTAACTTCACCTACGCCGCCGGGCAAGTGATGTACAAGCACCTGGTGGCACGCTACCCGAGTGACCTGCCGCACTACCGGCGTTTCGGTTATTTCTACCTCGGTGCGTTGCTGGTGGTGTTGCCGGCGTTCCTGTTGTTCGGCAAGGCCGATTTCCTGCCGCAAGCGCCGCTGCAATGGGGTGTCTTGCTGTTCCTCGGGCTGGTCAGCACTGCCCTTGGCATTTATTGGTGGAACAAAGGCGCCTGCCTGGTGCATGGCGGAACCCTGGCGGTGATGAACAACCTGCATGTGCCGGTAGGATTGTTGCTGAACCTGCTGATCTGGAACCAGCACGAGCCGCTGGGTCGCCTGGCCTTGGGTGGCCTGGTGATCCTGGGGGCGGTGTGGATAAGTCGATTGGGCGTAAAGCCCGCGCCTGGCGTACAGTCTGCGACGTGATCGGTCGAAGGCAAGCGTGAGCGGCAATGAAAGTCTGCTATCGAAAAGAACGGTGTGGGGGCGGCAGAGTGGACAAGATTGATGAACTGATCATTGCAGCCTTGAAGGATGACTCCCGAGTCAGCCTGGCGCAATTGGCGCGGCAAGTTCACAAGTCTCGAACCGCAGTGGAGTCGCGCGTTCAAAAGCTGATTGAAAAAGGCATCATCCTGGGCTTCACCATCAACGTCGCCGAGGGTGATGAGACCCTGCAAGCGGCGTTCTTGATGCTGACGCTCAATGGCAGCAACTGCCATCTGGTGTTTCCGAAGATCCAGCAGTTCAGCCAGGTAGTGCATGCCTATTCCCTGTTTGGCGACGTGGACATGATGCTCGACGTTCGGTACAGGAGCTTTGAAGAGCTGATGGTCTTCAAGGACAGCCTGCTGAAGATCGAGCATGTGAAGGAAGTGGTGGTCAACCCGGTACTGAAGGCCTGGCGCTAGGCGCCGGCCAGCCCTTCATGTGCTGGCTTCAGGCGTGATCGCGCACGGTTTCAAGAAAATGATGGCTCAGGTTCGGCATTTTCTGACGCAGGGTGTCCACGAGTTCTTCGATGACCGCCTGGTTGAATTGGAACGATGTGTCGTCATGCCCCAGGATCACCACCAACAACCTCGACGAGTCTTTCGTCAGCCGAAAGTCATGGGCATCGGCATCCACCTTGCCGATGCTCGCCAACGGCACATCACCGCAGGTATAGACGATGTCGCCGACGGGAATGGTGATGGCCTTCTTGGCGAACAGGGGGCGTAGCACCCTCGGCTTTTCCGACCGCATCACGTAGATGTCATCCTTCTGATGATAGGTGTGCACGCCGATGCTTACCCCATGTCGGATCGCGACCGCGTTATAGGCGTCGACGATGTTGTTGATGGGGTACACGCCTTTGGCGATGAAGCGGCGCAGCAGCTTTTCGTTGGCGCTCACGGTGTTTTCGTAGCCGAGTTTCTTGAGCTGTTTGGCAAACCCTTCGTACACGACGTTCGAGTCCAGCTCGTTAAGGCGCGAGGCCACGTGGTTCAGGTTACTTTGCAGTACCCCGACGAAGCTCTGGTCATCCGACACGGTGATGTCTTCGATCACGGCGGCGCACGCATTATTGATGCCCAGCTCACAGGCTGACTTTCTGATGATCAAACGACTTTTCATAACCTTAGCCCCACAGTTTTTTTCGCAGGTTGGCGGTACTGGTGTCCAGTTGCTGCGCCGAAGGGCTTTGCAGCCAGAACAGCCCTGGACAGGTGGCGAAGTCGATCGTGACCGGCGTGGTATCGCCGGCGCTGATGAAATAACGGTGCCCGCAATAGGCCTCGTCCGCCTGGCCGCTTTGTATGGCCTGGGGTGAGGGAGGAGCGAAGGCATGGCGTTCATCGGAACAGAAGAAACCGATCCGGCCATGGCTGATCTGGCTGACCGCATCGGCCTGGGGGCGTGGGTGGCCGAGGTAGCTGTCGATCGACAGTGACAGCAAGTCGGGGTGATACACCTGCTGGAACAGCAGGGGCGCGATGCCGCCGTGCAAGCGACCGCCGGCCTCGATCATCACCGGCCCGGCCTCAGACCAGATGATTTCCATATGAATCGGCCCGACCCGCACGCCCAGGGCCGCTGCCGCCTGGCGCGCGTAATCGGTCAGCGGTTGCAGTTCTTCAGCCCGCGGGTCGAGGGTGTCGAGGCTTTCGTAGACAAACATGCTGCCGTTCTTCTGGATCTTGGTGTACTTGCAGACGCTGGCAACGACGTAGGTGCCGTCAAAGGCGACCATATCCACCACGTACTCCGGTCCCGCTATGAACGACTGCACGATAAAACCGAGGTTGACTTCGCCCAGGTCGTTTTTCTGCTGCCAGGCCGCGTTTTTCAAGGCGGTCTCCACTTCGCGCTTGCCTTGGGCAAACACCACGCCTTCGGTGGCGGCCGAGTTCAGCGGCTTGACCACATAGGTGGCCGCCTCGTCGAGTTTGGCCAGCACTTCGCCGATGCGGCTCGGTGAGCTCAGCAAGTGCGAATCGATGTGGGCCAACTGGTATTTTTTCAGCGCCTGCTGCATGGAGAACTTGTTGCGTCGCAGGTCGCTGGTGATACGGCTATTGCCCGGGATGTCGAGCAGCTCCGTCAGGTAGTCCGTGAGGTAGATCGCGGTTTCGCAACCGGCGATCACGGCGCTCGGTGACAAGGCTTCCAGGGTAATCAACAGGCTCTCTTCCCAGGCATACACCTCATGGAAGTTCTCTGTGATCAGGTCGTTGGTGAAGTGTTCAGGCAAGGCGCGTGTGGAGATCACGGCGATGCACCGTATGCCCTGTGCGTTGAGCAAGGGCGCGTAGAGTTTGCCCGTGGAGAACGGGTCAACGATCAGTACGGTTTTCACGTCGTGCATTCCTTATTCCGTGGTGGCGGTGGGCGCGGCGGCCGGGGTCAGGTTCCACGCCAGTACGGCGGTGGCCAACAGGCCGGCGGAGACGATCATCAACAGGCGGGCGCCTTCGAGTCCGAGAAATCCCGAGGTGGTGAAGAACGTCAGGATCATCGGTGCCGAGCCACTGACCAGCAGGTAGTAGAGCGAACTCTTGGCCGCGATCACATCGGCTACCCGGGCGTTGGGCGCCGACTCGATCAGGGTTTTACGCAGCTGGATCCGCAGGCTGTTGATGCAAAAACCCAGCAGGAAGGCCGCAGCCATCATCACGTAGAGGTTCTGGAAGTAGACGATTGCCACGTCCGCCAGTATCACCAGCGAGATGGCCCCATAGCTGTTGAGCTTGATGCGCGGCAACACGGCGGCGCTGAAGGCGCCCAGGCCGGCCAGGCCACTGGCGACGCCGAACAGGGTGGCATTCCACTCATTGAGCTTTTGAAAAACGATGGGCACCAGGCTGTTGAACGCGCCGATATGGAAGCCGATCATGCTCAACACGATGATCAGAATGTAGAGGTTGCGCGGCAGGTCCAGCGGCCGCGCAGTGGAGGGCCCTGTGGCCTGTTCGGCGGTGTGTTCGTTGGGGTTGTCGGCCACCAGGAGGATGGCCGCGAGCGAGAGGATCGCCGCCAGGCTGATGATCTGCAGTGTCTGGTTGACCGAGAACACATCCACGATCAACCCGCCCAGCAGCGCACCGCCGAAAGCACCGATCTGGATGGAGGTTTGCATCAACCGCGCGCAGGTATCGCTGTCGGTGAGGCCGGCCAGCACCAGCTTGGTATTTTTCGATTCCAGGGTGCTGATGGTGAAGTAGTCGGTGACGCCCACCACGAACGCGATGGCCAGGAAGCCGATCGGCAGCAAGGCGGCCTGGGTAAACGACAGCCCCAGTACTGCGGCGAAGGCCGCCAGGCGAATGTACAGCAGTCGTTTCAGGCTGAGTTCAATGGTAAAGAACTTGCCGATGTACTGTTCGCACAAATAGGGCACCACGGTCGCCACGCACAAGGTGGCGCCGACCAGGAATGTTGAACCGGTGGTCTCCAGGCCGAACCAGACCATCGCGATGACAATCGCCATGTCGAGGCCGGTGAACAGGGTCACGATTGAATAGAACGCGGTCAATGTCGATTTAGTATTCATGGGCTTCATCAGTTGTAGCGGGAGATTTTAAGCAGCGGCACACAGCGCTCGGTGTCGCCGACGACGGTGCTGATCTGGTTCCTGACGCGCACCGTGGGCAGTGCTTTTTTTTCCAGGTTGCAGACCTTGTAGGCGTTGTCGTGCCAGGGACAGATCACGCTTTGGCCGTCGCCTGTCACTTCGCCCATGTGCAGCGGGCCGCCACGATGGGGGCATGCGGTGGGCAGCAATTGCGTCGAATACGCATGACGCTTGAGAAAGTAGGTTCTTTCCCCCACGGCCACATAGTTGGCGTGGGTGATATTCAGGCTGATGGCTTTCATTGGGTTGCCTACTCAGATGGCGGTGACGGTGTACGTGCAGGACGGGCTGGTGATGCGGGTGCCGTGCAGCATTCCCTTGGGAATTACCACGCCTTCCCCGGCCTTGAGGCGCACCGTCAGTTCGGGGCTGGCGACGAACTCCAGCTCGCCTGATTCGACCCAAAACAGTTCGTCATTCGGGTGGGTATGCAGCACCGACAGCTCGTGTTCGGTCTCGGTAATCCTCAGGTCCACGGGTTTGTGGCCCTGGAGCGCCGCTGCCTGTGCGCGATGCTCATCGAACGCGTCATGCCAGTTGATATGGGCATACAACTCTTCGTCGGCGATGTCCTGAAGCAGCCTGAACTCTTCAAAGCCGCGAATAAGGTCGGGGATGATCTGGGGGCCGAACTGCTTGATCATGGGAATGATCAGGCGCTGGAGGGCCATTCTTCCGTGGTGCACATCGATGTGGGCATGCTCATCGAAATAGCCCGTGGAGACGCTGCCGTTAAAGATGGTCTTGATCGCGCGTGACTGGTGCTTGGTGGTCAGCGCCAATGTAGCTTCGGTGTAGTACATGGCGCCGATATAGCGGAAAAGCTCGCCATGGTTGGCCGATACGTAGTGGAAGTAGTTGGTGAGCGACAGCGACGCCGGCGTATAGAACTGCCAGTAGTGGTGCACATGATGGGACATGCCCATGTCCTGGAGCATGTCTTCAAAAATGGTGCTGTGCTTCTTTTTGTCGACGCCGTAGCCATACTCGTCGATCAGGATCTTGAACAATTCGCTGGTGTACACACCGCTGTTGCCCAGTACGTTGCGGGCCATGGCCGATGCTTCACTGAGGAAGTCTCCCGCACATTGCGTCATGAAAAACCTGGCGGCTCGCTCGGGATGGCGGCTGGTGGTCAGCACTTCATGGAGTTTGGACTCGGATCGGGCGACGTCATCCAATACTTTATCGGTGTGGGCGATAAAAGAGTCCAGGCACCAAGGGCCATTGATATGTACTTCTTCCTTGAGCCAGTTGTACAAGTAGTGTTCCAGCAACGGGCGGATCTTTTTGCCACTGGCCGCGTGCTGCGGATCATAGAAACGCTTGAACGCCTTGAAGTCCAGTTCCAATGGCGGCTTGGGCAAGAAGACCAGGTCTTGTTCGTAGATATTCAATAACAACCGCTGTGCCAATAGATGCTGGCTGTTTGAAAGCTGGTCGCTGGTCAGGCAGGTGGTGATGATTGAATCGGTTACGTCCTGCGGCCGCGAAGGGCGCTGGTAGGGGTTTTGGGTATAAAAATCGTGGGGTTGAGCAAAGGCGCCAGCACCACAATAGTGGGTCAATGCTTCGGCATTCGAACTTAATACAAAGTCTGCTGCATTATCGGAAAGCTGAGTTGTCCATAACATGAGGGGGGCCTTTTGCTGGCGTTGTTTGATGGCCAGATGCTAAGGCGTGGATTTTTTTTAAAACAGATTAGAAATAGTGCGCGCAAGTAGTGAAATTCACTAAAGGCGTAGGAGAAATTTTCTTTATGGAGTGGGCCCGTTGAATAATCGGCAGCAGCGGCTATACATAGACGCTGGCTTTTATCGGTCGTGTTTAGATGAATACGGTTGCGCCCATCGTCCTATATAGCGACGAGGCGCTTACCAGCCCCTCGTCGATATCGTTGTCACTACGCCGGGGTTTCCAAGGTTCGGGCAGTGCCTGCCAGGGCCAGTATCCCGGTGCGCAAGTCGGTGCCGCTGGGTTGCTGGTACAGGTTCAATCCGAACTCCGGCAACACGGCCAGCAGGTAGTCGAAAATATCCCCCTGGATCCGCTCGTAATCGGCCCACACGGTGGTGCGGGTAAAGCAGTAGATCTCCAGCGGCACGCCCTCGGCGGTGGTTTGCATCTGGCGCACCATGCAGGTCATGTTCGGCTGGATATCCGGATGGCTTTTGAGGTAGGCCAGGGCATACGCGCGGAAGGTGCCGAGGTTGGTCATGCGCCGGCGGTTCGCCGACAGTTGCGCGCTGTGGCCCTGGGCTTCGTTCCAGGCCTTGAGTTCGGCCTGCTTGCGCCCGATGTAGTCGGTGAGCAGGTGCACCTGGGTCATGCGCACTTCTTCATCGTCACGCAAAAAGCGCACGCCGCTGGCATCGATAAACAGGCTGCGCTTGATGCGTCGCCCACCCGAGGCCTGCATGCCGCGCCAGTTCTTGAACGATTCCGACATCAGGCGCCAGGTCGGGATGGAGACGATGGTCTTGTCGAAGTTCTGCACCTTGACCGTGTGCAGGGTGATGTCCACCACATCGCCATCGGCGCCGACCTGGGGCATTTCGATCCAGTCGCCGACGCGCAGCATGTCGTTGCTGGTCAATTGCACGCTGGCGACGAATGACAACAGCGTGTCCTTGTAGACCAACAGGATCACCGCCGACATCGCACCCAGGCCCGACAGCAGCAACAGTGGCGAACGGTCAATCAGGGTCGCGACGATGATGATCGCGCCAAACACGTACAGCACCATCTTCGCCAACTGCACGTAGCCCTTGATCGAGCGGGTACGCGCGTGTTCGGTGCGCGCATAGATGTCCAGCAGGGCGTTGAGCAGGGCGCTCATGGCCAGCATCAGGAACAGGATGGTCAGGGCCAGGGCCACATTGCCGATAAACAGGATGGCGGTCTTGCTCAGGTCCGGCACCAGGTACAGGCCGAACTGGATCACCAGCGACGGCGTCATCTGCGCCAGGCGGTGGAAGACTTTGTTGTGCCGCAGGTCGTTGAGCCAGTGCAGCGCCGGTTGCCGGCCGAGCAATTTGACGGCGTGGAGGATGAGGTAACGCGCCACCCGTCCGAGCAGCAGGGCCACCACCAGCAACACCAGGAAACCGAGGCTGGCATGCAGCAGCGGGTGTTCGTCGAGGGTGCCCCAGAGGTCTTGGACGTTGAGCCAGAGCTGTTTGATATCCATGGATGAAACCGATTCTTCTGTAAGACAAGACGGCGCGATTAGAGCATTTAAGTGCAACAAAGTTGATGCCGTGGACAAATGCTCTGACAAAAAAGCAACTGATTAGCGCCGTTCGCGTAAAGACACTCGGTTTGGACGCCCGAAACCGGTACCCTATGCAGCTGATTTTTTGTATTTCTTCGAGGTAGCACCCGTGTTTTCCCAATTCGCCCTGCACGAACGCCTGCTCAAAGCCGTGGCCGAGCTTAAATTTGTCGAGCCTACGCCTGTGCAGGCAGCGGCCATCCCGCTCGCGCTCGAAGGGCGTGACCTGCGGGTGACGGCTCAAACCGGGAGTGGCAAGACCGCCGCTTTCGTGCTGCCGATTCTTAATCGCCTGATCGGCCCGGCCAAAGTCCGCGTCAGCATCAAGACCCTGATCCTGCTGCCGACCCGCGAGCTGGCCCAGCAGACCTTGAAGGAGGTGGAGCGCTTCTCGCAGTTCACCTTCATCAAGTCCGGCCTGATCACCGGTGGCGAAGACTTCAAGGTCCAGGCCGCCATGCTGCGCAAGGTGCCGGACATCCTGATCGGCACGCCTGGGCGCATGATCGAGCAACTCAATGCCGGCAACCTTGACCTCAAGGAAGTCGAGGTGCTGGTGCTCGACGAAGCCGACCGCATGCTCGACATGGGCTTTGCCGACGACGTGCAACGCCTGGTGGCTGAATGCGTGAACCGCCAGCAGACCATGCTGTTCTCCGCTACCACCGGTGGTTCGACCCTGCGCGAGATGGTCGCCAAGGTCCTGAACAACCCTGAGCACCTGCAGGTCAACAACGTCAGCGACCTGAACGCCACCACGCGCCAGCAGATCGTCACCGCTGACCACAACGTGCACAAGGAACAGATCCTCAACTGGTTGCTGGCCAACGAGACCTATCAGAAGGCCATCGTGTTCACCAATACCCGCGCTGCCGCCGACCGCATCTACGGCCGCCTGGTAGCCCAGGACTACAAGGCGTTCGTGCTGCACGGCGAGAAAGACCAGAAGGACCGCAAACTGGCGATCGACCGTCTCAAGGCCGGCGGCGTGAAGATCCTGGTCGCCACCGACGTCGCCGCGCGCGGCCTGGACGTGGACGGCCTGGACATGGTCATCAACTTCGACATGCCCCGCAGCGGCGACGAATACGTGCACCGTATCGGCCGTACCGGGCGTGCGGGCAACGATGGCCTGGCGATCTCGCTGATCTGCCACGGCGACTGGAACCTGATGTCGAGCATCGAGCGCTACCTCAAGCAGTCGTTCGAGCGCCGCACCATCAAGGAAGTCAAAGGCACCTACACCGGGCCGAAGAAGGTCAAGGCATCGGGCAAGGCCGTTGGCGTGAAGAAGAAAAAGACCGACGCCAAGGGCGAGAAGAAAAAGGCCGGTGCCAAGTCGCCGACCAAGCGCAAGATCGCCAACCGGCCGAAGACCGACAACCTATCGCTCGTCAGCAAGGATGGCATGGCGCCGCTCAAGCGTCGCAAGCCAGAAGCACCCGCTGCCGAGTAAGGCTTGAGGAATGTGAAAAAACCGGACGTTGTCCGGTTTTTTTATAGCCTCAGTTTTTCGTTTTGGCGGCAGCTTCTTTCAATTCCTTGAGCCGGGCATCGATCAACTGACACTTGTCAGGGAACTCTGCGCTTTCAGTATCCAGGTCCATCTTCTGCAGCTCGTCGTTCATCTCCTTGGCCTTGGTCGGGTTCTGCTCGGTGAGTTTGGCCACTTCCTGGGCCAGTTGCTCGCGCTTGGCCGTGGCCTCTTCCGGGGTGCAGGCCCAGGCGGGCAGGGCGGTGAGCAACGTGGCGGCGATGGCCAGGTTCATCAGGGTTTTCATGGTCGGACCTCCTTGGCGGTGATGCTCAGTTGAGGGGGCGAACGTCTGGAAAGTTCAGAGAAATGACGCCCGTCGGTTGGTATGAACGGCCACAGCCCCATAGGGTCACTCCTACAGACGGGCTACTTTCCTTAGGCCTGCAGGAGGAATCAGGATGACGACTTACAACTGGGATCTGATCGAACGTCTGCTGCATGAAGTGCAGAACGGCGAGGGCAGTTTTGCCCCGCGCAAATACGCCGAGCAGGAAGCGGCCGAGAAGGCCACGGCGGGCGAGTCCACCGGTAACCTGGATGCGCTGAAAAAGACCGCCGCGGACTATGAAGCGCTGTTGTTCAAGCGTGGGTTTATCGAGTCGCGGCCTGAGGAAGAAGGCGGTAACGGAGAGAATTTCATTCTGACCGCCCTGGGCGCGCAGCTGTTGGCGCTGATCGACAGCTCCATCCCGGGCAATGATCATCCGCGCCAGGTGCTGGATGAGCAGGCCGATGCGTTGGACCCGGCGACCTTTGCAGAAGTGGCCTCCAAAGCGCAGATCGCCTGACCCCTCCATGCCCCGGCACCCAGGCGGTGCCGGGCACGCCGAAACTGTCGGATCGGTAATCTGCCGCTAAGGTTGCTGACAGCCGACGCCCCCTAATCTGCTGCCATTCAACTGACGGACTTGAATCGGCATGCACTCTACTACCTCCAGACGAACCTTCGTCAAAGGCCTGGCCGCCGGCGGCCTGCTCGGCGGGCTCGGGCTATGGCGCACGCCGGTATGGGCGCTGACAAGTGCGGGCGAGCCCACCGTGCTGGCGGGCAGCGAATTCGCTCTGTTTATCGACCAGACGCCGGTCAACCTCACGGGTCAACAGCGCACCGCGTTGACCATCAATGGCAGCCTGCCCGGCCCGTTGCTGCGCTGGCGTGAGGGCGACACCGTGACCCTGCGCGTGCACAACCGCCTCAGCGAGCCGACGTCGATCCACTGGCACGGCATCGTGTTGCCGTCGACCATGGACGGCGTGCCCGGCCTGAGTTTCAAGGGCATCGAGCCGGGTGGCGTGTTTGTCTATCAGTTCAAGGTCAGACAGCACGGCACTTACTGGTACCACAGCCATTCCGGGTTCCAGGAGCAGCAGGGGGTGTACGGCCCGCTGGTCATCGAGCCGTTGGAGCCCGAGCCCTTCACCTGCCAGCGCGACTACGTGGTGATGCTCTCGGACTGGACCGACGAAGACCCCGTCGCCCTGATGAAGACCCTCAAGAAGCAGTCCGATTACTACAACCGGCATAAGCCCACCGCGGGCGATTTCGTACGGGATGTGGGCAAGCAGGGCTGGTCGGCCACCGTCAGCGACCGGCTGATGTGGGCGCAGATGAAGATGAACCCTACCGATCTTGCGGACGTCAGCGGCCAGACCTACACCTACCTGCTCAACGGCCAGCCCCCCGGCCTCAACTGGACCGGGGTATTTGAGGCCGGGGAGAAAATTCGCCTGCGCTTTATCAACGGTTCGGCGATGACCTATTTCGATGTGCGCATCCCGGGGCTGAAGATGACCGTCATCGCCGCCGATGGCCAGCCGGTCAAGCCGGTCAGCGTCGATGAGTTCCGCATTGCGGTCGCCGAAACCTTCGATGTGCTGGTGGAGCCCACGGCAACGGCCTACACGCTGTTTGCCCAGTCCATGGACCGCACGGGTTATGCCCGTGGCACGCTTGCCCGCCAGGCGGGGGCGACGGCGCCCGTACCGGCGCTTGAGCCGCGCCTGTGGATAACCATGGACGACATGGGCATGGGTGGGATGGATCACGGCGCCATGGCGGACATGCCGGATATGGCGGGCATGGATCACAGTGCGATGGGCGCGATGTCGATGCAGAGCCACCCGGCCAGCGAGCAGAACAACCCTTTGGTGGACATGCAGGCGATGAGCCCGGTGCCCAAGCTCGACGACCCGGGGATCGGCCTGCGCAACAACGGTCGGCGAGTGCTGACCTATGCCGACCTGCACAGCACCTTCGACGATCCCGATGGCCGCGATCCCACGCGCACCCTTGAATTGCACCTCACCGGGCATATGGAGAAGTTCGCCTGGTCATTCAATGGTGTGAAGTTCTCCGATGCCGAGCCCTTGCAACTGACCTATGGCGAGCGCGTCCGGCTGGTGCTGGTCAACGACACGATGATGAGCCACCCGATTCACCTGCACGGCCTGTGGAGCGACCTTGAGGATGAAAACGGCCAGTTCCAGGTTCGCAAGCACACCATCGACATGCCGCCGGGCTCGCGCCGCAGTTACCGGGTGACCGCCGATGCCCTGGGGCGTTGGGCCTATCACTGTCACCTGCTGTACCACATGGAAATGGGCATGTTCCGTGAAGTGCGCGTGCATGAATGAGGAAGCGAGCATGAACCGTCGGGTTTTATCTGTGTGTATCGCGCTGGCCGGGTGGGCATTCGGCTCGCTGGCGCAGGCCGAGGAGTTTCAAGGCATGAGCCCGGCGGTTCCGGCGTTGAGCGAAAGCCGTACGCCGATCCCGCTGCTCACCGACGCGGATCGCGCCGCTGTGTATAACGCGCCGGGCGGGCATGTGGTGCATGACAGCGGCATCAACTCAATGCTGCTGGTCAATCAGCTGGAATGGCAAGGCGGCGGTGGCGGTGGTGCGCTGAACTGGGACATCAAGGGCTGGCTCGGTGGTGACATCGACCGCCTGTGGCTGCGCAGCGAAGGCGAGCGCAGCGCCGGTCGCACCGACAGCGCCGAAGCCCAGGCGTTGTGGGGGCACGCCATCAGCCCTTGGTGGGACCTGGTTGGCGGCGTGCGCCAGGACTTCAAGCCCGCAGATAGCCAGACCTGGGCGGCGTTCGGCCTGCAGGGCATGGCGCTCTACGACTTCGAGGCCGAGGCGACGCTGTTTGTGGGTGAGTCGGGCCACACCGCGGCACGTCTGGAAGGGGACTACGACATCCTGCTGACCAACCGCCTGATCCTTCAGCCGACGGCCGAACTCAATTTTTATGCGCAGAACGATCCGCAGCGCCGGGTGGGCGCAGGCCTGTCAGAAAGCGAGCTGGGCCTGCGCTTGCGCTACGAGGTGCGCCGGGAGTTGGCGCCTTACGTGGGGGTGAGTTGGAACCGCAGCTATGGGCGGACGGCGCAGTACGCTCGCGACGAAGGCGAAGACATCAGCCAGCTGCGCTGGGTGGTCGGTGTGCGCCTTTGGTTTTAACCGGTTTCTTATTCCTATAACTCGCCGCCTTGAGCGGCCTGGAGCCTTGCATGTCGATGTTGAAAACCGCGTTAACAGGGGGGGCGCTGTGGGTCGGATTGATGATCAGCCTGCCGGCCTCGGCCCATCCGAAACTGTTGTCCTCCCTCCCTCCAGCCGGGGCCCAAGGTGCCGCGCCGGCCGTCATTGAACTGCGCTTTTCGGAGAACCTGCTGACGCAGTTTTCCGGGGCCAGGCTGACCATGACCGATATGCCCGGCATGCCCAATTCGCCGATGCCCATCAAGGCCAGTGTCGCGGCGAGCACCGACCCCAGGGTGATGCTGATCAAGCCGGCCTCTGCACTGGCTACCGGCACCTACCGGGTCGATTGGCGCGCAGTGTCATCCGACACGCACCCGATTACCGGTAACGTGGTGTTCAGCGTCCAGCCATGAGCGAATTGACCCAAGTCACACTGCGCTTTGCGCTCTATCTTGACCTGATGCTGTTGTTTGGCCTGGGGCTCTTTGGTCTCTACGGGCTCAAGGCGCCGGAGCGCGTGCTGCTGAATTTGAAGGGCCTGCTGCGGCTGACGGCTGGCGTCGGGATAGTGCTGTCGATGGCGTCGCTGTTGACGCTGACCCAGGCCATGAGTGGCGCGACGGATTGGCAGACGCTGTGGCCGCATCTGCACATGATGCTCTGGCAGACCGACCTGGGCTTGACGTGGTGGCTACGGATGGCGGCGCTGGTGGTGGCTGCGCTTGGCACTCGCCTGCCATTGGCCACGTTGTCGGGCGCCGCCGCGTTGGTGACGCTGGCGTGGACCGGGCACGGCGTGATGCATGAAGGCACGCTGGGTGTGTGGCACATCCTCAGCGACGGCGCGCATCTGTTGGCGGCCGGCGGCTGGGTCGGGGCGTTGGCGGCGTTCGGGTTGTTGTCGAGGCGCACGTCTTTGCACGATGCTTATCACGTTCGGGTGCTGGCAAGGGCGCTGAAGGGGTTCGAGCATGTGGGAGCGGGATTTGTCGCGGTGCTGATCGGCACCGGTGTGGTCAACTATCTGCTGGTGGTCGGGCTGAATCTGGAGGGCCTTACCGGCGGTGTCTACGCGATCCTGTTGTGCCTGAAGCTGGGACTGTTTGGCTTGATGCTGGGGCTGGCGGCGCTCAATCGTTTCCACCTGACGCCGCTTCTGCAACGGTCCGTGGCGACCGGTGATTATGTCGCTGCCATGGCTGCGCTACGGCGCAGCATGGTGCTGGAGATGGGGGCAGGGGCGCTGATCCTCGCGCTGGTGGCCTGGTTGGGCACCCTGGCGCCCAATTAGGACTGCGCGCTTTTCAGGCATTTGAGCGCCTGGAAGTCACTGCGGACCTTGTCGATTTTCTGGGTGAGTTTCAGCCGTTGCGGCACGCTGCTGTCGGCCATGACGTCGATGATCAGGCTGCGCGCGGCGGCTTCGGTCTGGGCATACGCCGCGCGATACTCCGGTGTCCACAGGCTTTCGCGGTCCACCAGCAGTTGCTGGATTTTCTGCGGGAAATCGGCGCTGTGGCGTTGCTGCACGGCGTCGATGAATTGTGCCTGCCAGTGGGCACGGTTGCCGATCCACTGCTCGTTCTGCTCGCCCAGGCTGATGGACCAGGCCATGACCCGGTTCTTCTGGCTATCGCTCAGTGGCCCCATCCACGCATCCAGACGCTTGTTCATACGCTCGGCGCGGTCCTGGATCTGCTTGGCCAGCGGCGGCTTGAGGTATTCGTCCTGGCGTTTGCGCAGGTCCTTGGCCAGGGCATCGTTCATGTCGTTGACCTGTTGGTCATCCAGTCCTTGTAACAATTCAATCGCCGACGGGGTGATTTCCCGCGCCACCTCGGCAATCGCCTGCTTGGCCTCAACCGTGCGGGTTTGCAGCGCTGCATCGGTGACCTGGTTGCTCTCGACCATTGCTTGCAGGCGGTCGAGCCAGTCGAGGTAACCCGGCAATTGTGTGGTGCAGTGCCAGGCCAGGTGGTCCTTGAGCTTGTCGTTGAACCAGCTCTTCTGCCCGGCGTTCATGTCCAGGTAGTCGTTGAGGGTCCAGGGGATGATCACGTCCAGGTTGCGGTAGGCCAGGCCCACACGGTTGCAGCCGGCTAGCACCAGGCTCAGGGTCAGGAATACCACCAGCAGTTTGAGCCGATGCAACATGGGCGTGTCCTTGCGCATAGGGGAGTTAATGCATGTGAACCCGCGGCGCACGCGACAGTTCAGCCCATCAATAAAACGACCGCACCGCCTTCAGGGTCAACAGGCCATCGCATTGCGAATTGTGTCCGGAGTAGGCCGAACAATCGCCACCGCTGAGGCTGGAGTCGCTGTAGATCAGGTCCAGGTCGATGCCTTTCCAGGCGCGGGAGAACTGTACCGACCAGTCGCTGAAGCTGCTGATGGTGCCGCCCTCTACCGAAGCCGGCGTGCCCAGCTGATGGGTGGTGTATTTCATGCTGACGCCGATGCCGAAGGGCTGGGTACCGCCGAGGTCGGCGAACAGCGTGCTGTCCTGGCGGTCCGGGTCGTTGCTGAAGGAAGCGCCGAAACGATTGCCGAGTAGATTCAGACCGCCGTAGAACTCCTGGCTGTCGAGGGGGCTGAGCTTGGGGTAGCTGTAGTGGATCAGGCCGACTTCATAGCCCAGGGTCTGGTCGAAAGGGTGCTTGAACCCCATGTACGAATCGACTTCGAGAGTGCTGGCCGAGGACAGGCCCATGTTCGGCGAAAACTGGCCGAAGTACAGGCCGCTGTCATGGCTCAGGTCCAGCCCGCCATGGAACGAGTCACTGCCCGGCGAGGTCGGCTTGACCAGGCCCTGGGCCATGCTGCGGCTGGGGGTGGTGCCCAATTTCAGGTCGAAGTCGCCCAGTTCACGCTGGAAAATCTGCGCTTCGGCGAGAGGGCTGGCCGCCAGGATACTGGCCACGAAAATGCAGCGTTTAAGCATGCTTCACTCCATGAAAAGCGAGGAGCAGTAACGGAAAAATAGGGCAGATGCCCGTGCTAGACGTGTGCAAGCATACCGGCGAATGTCAGGAGGTGAGGCCCGTTCGTCGATTTGCACGTTCTGAAGGTGACGCGAGAGGGTATTTCGGGCTCTAGTCCTAGCGCCTTGAAGGCAAGACGCTTAGGGACCAGATGTGCTGCGCGGTATTACTTTTTACCCAGGCTGATCTGCTTGGACGGGCCGAAAGTCTGGCCGCTCACGCCCTTGGCAATTTGCTGGATTTCGCCACCGGACTTGAGGAAAGCAGCAATCTGGCTGTTGATCGATTCGCTGGTTTCAACGGCGGGAGCTGGCTTTGCTTTGCTGTTGGATGCTTTTACACGCATGGCGGCCACTAACCTGTAGAAAATTAACTTGGCCAGGCATCGTACAGGAAATACTTGACAATTGCTTGGTAAATATCCCCCGGGAATAAGAGCGGCAGCTGAAAACAGCCAAAGTTTATTTTTGATATTAGCCCCTAACTTACTGTTTTAACTCGAAACCACGGGCTGAGCCGGCACCGGCGGCGTGGCAAAACTCAGCCGAATGATCGGACGAGCGGGGCGGTGCCACTGGAACGCCAGGCAAACCCGCGATTTTTCAGGCGCACGCGCGTGGCAAGCGCAACTCGGGTAGAATGCCGCCCACGCAATGAGGGTATTGGAAATGGCTTTAGTCGGGCGCTACAACAGCTTGCAAGTGGTTAAACACACTAACTTTGGTTTGTACCTCGATGGTGCGCAAGATGGCGAAATCCTCTTGCCTAATCGGTATATCCCCAAAGATATTCCCAGTGAAGATGAAGACTGGCTTAACGTTTTCATTTATCTGGACAGCGATGACAAACTTATCGCCACTACCGAAAAACCGAAAGTTCAAGTCGGCGAATTTGCCAGTTTGAAAGTCGTGGAAGTCAACAGTATTGGCGTGTTCCTCGACTGGGGCTTGCCAAAGGATCTGTTGCTGCCGTATTCGGAAGAGAAACGTCAGATGACCGCCGGTGAATACTGCGTGGTGCATGTCTACCTCGACAAACACACCAAGCGTATTACCGCGACCGCGCGCCTCGACCGCTACCTGGACAAGACGCCGGCCAACTACGTCGTGGGCCAGGAAGTCGACCTGCTGGTCGCCGAAGCCACCGACATGGGCTTCAAGGCGATCATCAACAACAAGCACTGGGGCCTGATCCACAAGAACGAAGTGTTCAAGTTTCTGCGCCCGGGCAAGGAAGAGAAAGGCTTTATCAAAGAGATCCGCGCCGATGGCAACATCAGCCTGAGCCTGCAACCGGTCGGCCAGGAAGCGGCGTCCAGCCTCAACTCGAAGATCCTCGCCAAGTTGCGTGAAAACAACGGCAGTTTGCCGGTCAGCGACAAGAGCGATCCGGCGGTGATCAGCAACTTGTTTGGCGTGAGCAAGGGCAACTTCAAGAAAGCCATTGGTGCACTCTACAAGCAGGGCCAGATCGTGATTCACGCGGATCGCATTGAACTAAGCTGAGTGCGGTTTGCTCTTCTGTAGGAGCGAGCTTGCTCGCGAAAAAGGTCCATCCGACACCGTGATGCGCCTGGAATATTTTCGCGAGCAAGCTCGCTCCTACAGAGGCTGCATCAATGTCCAAGAAGTCTGTCTTTGCCTACCTCGGCACCTTGCTTGCCTTCCTGGTCCTCGACGGCCTCTGGCTTGGCGTCCTCATGGGCCCGACCTACAAATCCCTGCTGGGCCCGCTGATGCTCGATCAGCCTCGCCTGTTGCCCGCAGTGCTGTTCTATCTCCTGTATGTCCTCGGTTGCGTGGTGTTCGTGGTCTTGCCCAGTGCCAGCTGGCAGCGCGCGGCGCGACTGGGTGCATTGCTGGGCCTGGTGGCCTACGGCACCTATGACCTGAGCAATTGGGCCACGCTGCAAGGCTGGTCCGGCGGGTTGGCGGTGATGGACATGGCCTGGGGCACCTTCCTCACAGCGGCCTGTTGCACGGTCGGGTACTTGTGTGCACATCGGGTGCACCGGTGATTGTGTACAGGATTAATCTGCACCGTTGCTGAGCGCAGTCCCCGTTACTAAAGCTCTGTGTAGCCCTTTGGAACGCGGTTTTAGAGGGATTGTGTGCTATTGGCACGTATTCTGCTGACTGTCTCGTATACAAACCATGCCGCCTCCCGTATGCACCCCGTGACGGAAGCGCAGGCCGGTATGACGAGGAGCCCGCGATGACCGAACAATTGCCCAAAGGCTACAGCCCCCGCCTGTACAACCAGGACCTGGGGCCGCTGCCGCAAAAGTGGACCTGGTACAACATCTCTGCCTTCTGGATGAGTGACGTGCACAGCGTGGGTGGCTATGTGTTCGCCGCCAGTCTGTTTGCGCTGGGGCTGGCCAGTTGGCAGGTATTGATTGCCTTGCTGGCAGGCATTTGCATTGTGCAATTGATTGCCAACCTGGTGGCCAAGCCCAGCCAGCAGGCCGCCGTGCCCTATCCCGTGATCTGCCGGCTGGCGTTTGGCGTGTTCGGCGCGAACATTCCCGCCGTGATTCGCGGCTTGATTGCGGTGGCTTGGTACGGGATTCAGACCTACCTGGCGTCGAGTGCCCTGATCATTGTGGTATTGCGCTTTTTCCCACAGATGGCGGTGTTTGCAGAGCCGCATTTTGCCGGCCTGTCTTACCTGGGCTGGTTTGGTTTCCTCAGTTTATGGGTGTTGCAGGCGGCCGTGTTCTGGGCCGGCATGGAGTCCATCCGCCGCTTTATCGATTGGGCGGGGCCGGTGGTCTATGCGGTGATGTTTGCCCTGGCCGGCTGGATCGTCTGGAAGGCAGGGTGGGCAAATATCAGCTTTACCCTGGCGGAAAAATCCCTGTCGGGCTGGCAGGCGTTCGGCCAAGTGATCGTGGCGACGGCGCTGGTGGTGTCGTATTTTTCCGGGCCAACCCTGAATTTCGGTGATTTCAGCCGTTATTGCCGCAGCATGCAGGACGTGCGGCGTGGCAACTTCTGGGGCCTGCCGGTGAACTTCCTGGCGTTTTCCCTGGTGACCGTGGTGATCGTCTCGGGCACCTTGCCGGTGTTTGGCGAAATGCTCCATGACCCGATCGCTACCGTCTCGCGCATTGATAACAGCATGGCGGTGCTGCTGGGCGCTTTTGCATTTGTGACTGCCACCATCGGCATCAACATCGTCGCCAACTTCGTGTCACCGGCGTTCGACTTCGCCAACGTCGCACCGAGCAAAATCAGCTGGCGCGCCGGCGGCATGATCGCCGCGGTGGCGTCGATCTTCATCACCCCGTGGAACCTGTTCAATAACCCGCTGATGATCCACTACACCCTGGATATCCTCGCGGCCTTTATCGGCCCGCTGTTCGGGATTCTGCTGGTGGACTTCTACCTGATCAAAAAGCAGAAGATCGACGTGGACGCGCTGTTCGATGACAGCCCGAGCGGGCGCTATTACTTCGACGGCGGTGTGAACTGGACGGCGGTCAAGGCCCTGGTGCCTGCGACCCTGGCAGGTGTTGCGATCACCTTCACGCCGGCGTTGCAGGGCATGGCTAACTTTGCCTGGTTCACCGGCTGCTTCCTGGGTGGGCTGTTTTTCCTGGTGTTGGCGCGGCGTGAGCAGGTTCGTGCGCCGGCACCGTTGGTCGCCGGCTGACCAACACCCCTCCCGCCACTGACAGGCCTGCACCGGCAATCACCAACGCCGCTTGCAGGCCACCGCTCAGGTGGCTGCTCACCGACGCCAGCAACGGCCCACTCAACTGGCCGATGGCAAAGCTGGCGGTCAGCAGCCCGGTGTTGCGCTGATAGCCGTGGGGCGCAACGTCCCGCAGGCGCGCCATCACCAACTGCATGCAGGCCAGGAACGGCCCGCCGCACAGCAACACCCCCAGCGCCAGGCCCCAACCGTTGCCCAGCAGGCAGGCGAATACCCCGGCCGCCTGCAGCCACAACGTGGTCATCAGCCAGCGGCGGGTGGTGTCCGGGTCCTTGGGACGCAGGCTTGCGACCACTACCCCAATCGCCGCGGCCAAACCAAAGCAGGGCCAGAACAGATCAGCCTGCCAGGCGCCCTTGAATTGCGCGCTGGCCATCTGTGACAGGAAGGTCGCCGGAATGATGTAGCCCAGGCCGAACAACACGTAGATCCAGCACAGGTGAGTAATGCTGCCGTTGCTGGCCGTGTCGGCGCGGCTTGCAACAGGCGCAGTGACGGCGGACGGCTGTGGCAGGAAGGGCAAGATTGCCAGCAGCATCACCAGCGCCACTACGCCGTAGATCAGCCACAAGGTTGCAGAGCTTTGGCCCAACAGGTTGGAGCCCAGCGCCAGCAACCCGGTCAATACAATCCCCAGCCCCGGCCCGGCGAACACCAGGGCGCCGAGGCGTGCACGCCCGGCGGCAATCGCCAGCGGCTGGCTCAGGCTGGTGATCATCACCAATGCCCAGGCACTTGCAACGCCGGTACCGAAGCGCAACAGCATGTGTGGCCAGAAACCCTGGGTCCAGTAAGACGCCAGGGTCAGCAGCACGCACAACCAGAGCCCGCCATACAGGCGACCCCGCACATGGTGATGGCTGCGCGCAAAAATCGAATCCACCGCGCCTACGAAGTAGCCCAGGTAATTGGCCGCTGCGATCAGTCCGGCGCCGGTCAGGTCGATCTGGCCTTCACTGAGCAAGTGGGGCATTTGCGGGGTAAGGGCGAAGCGGCCAATGCCCATGGCCATCATCAGGGCGATAAAGCTGGCGAGTAAGCGGGTGAGGGGTGACATGGTCGGGTGTCCTGCGGGTAAGCGAATACCGTCAGGCTAGAGCGGATTGACTTTCTGTAAAAATGAATAATAGTGATTAACTTGTTCAGTTTTGGAGAAAGCCATGGAGTTCAGTCAATTGCGCATCTTCCAGGCCGTGGCGGAAGAGGGCTCCATCACCCGCGCTGCCGAGCGCCTGCATCGAGTGCCGTCGAACTTGTCGACCCGGCTCAAGCAGATGGAAGAACAGCTTGGCGTGGAATTGTTCGTGCGCGAGCGCCAGCGCTTGCAGCTTTCTCCGGCGGGCAAGGTGTTGCTGGACTACAGCACTCGTCTGCTGGCGCTGCATGATGAAGCCCATGGCGCCGTGCAAGGCGGGCAACCGGCCGGCAATTTTGTACTGGGCAGCATGTACAGCACGGCAGCAGTGCATTTGCCGAAGCTGCTGGCGTGCTATCACAAGGCGTATCCGATGGTGAACCTCCAGGTGCTGTCGGCGCCCAGCGGTGAACTGCTCGAAGGGTTGATCACCGGTCGCCTGGACGCCGCATTTGTGGACGGGCCCATCACGATTGCCTCCCTGGACGGTGTGGCCCTGTGCGAAGAACGCCTGGTGCTGATATGCGAAGCCGACCACCCACCGGTGCGCGGGCCACAGGATGTTGCTGGCCGTTCGGTGTTCACTTTTCGCCGCAGTTGCGCCTACCGCGCGCGCCTGGAAACCTGGTTTTCCCACGAGCACGTCGCCATGGGGCGGGCGATTGAGATCGAGTCTTACCAAGGCATGCTCGCCTGTGTCATCGCCGGTTCAGGGGTGGCGCTGATGTCCGAATCCATGCTCGACAGCCTGCCAGGTAAGGACAGCGTGTCCGTTCATCCGCTGACAGGGCAATTTGCCACTGCGACGACCTGGCTGATGTGGCGAAAGGGTATGCTCGGCGCTAACCTCAACGCATGGATCGACCTGCAGCAAGAGGGCAGGGCCGAGGTCCTGCAAGACGCACGTGCGATTGCTTGAGCGATCCGTCAGGATTTGCATCAATTCAGTAACAGTTCGTTGTGGTTTCATTCAAGCAATACGTAGGACTTAGGGCTACTATCAATGTAGGAAAAGGCGACAGAACTTGCGCCGACCAGCATTTCCCTCAAAGGGGGCAAACCATGAAAGAGAAAATCCAGAACTGGCTCCACGACCTTGGCGTTGCATTGGGCTTGATCGAGCCACCCCTGCAACCGGTGCCGATTCGTACCGATGACGAGCAGCGTCGTCCTCGCCGCAGATAATCTCTGGCTGAAGCAGGATTAAAGGTGGGGGCGAGTAAGCCCGCTCCCACCGTTTATTTTGCGCCAGGCAAAACCAGCGGGCGTGACATCCCACGTCGCAGCGTCCACACAGCGTTTCCAACGCCAGTCCTACCTCCCGCCGCCCCAGTCACCCTTGCCTCGGGCCTGCGCGATAGCCCCCTCACGCCATAACACTCACTCGCCCCTCGGTAGCTTGGGCGAGTAGTCCGAATCCATGCAGGTCAGTCAGGCCTCTGACCTTCACGTGTCGGAATCAGGCTACTTGTTCATCAGAATTGGCTGGCTTATTCAATTCAAACCATGAGCGTAGGTTGAGTTCCTCAACGGCCTTCCAATAACGCCCACCTTTATTGAAGGGCTCTCTGCGAGGCATCAGTCCGTCAGAAGTGTTGGAGACACAGCTATGAGGCTCTCTTCCATTCCGCCAGTCGCCGCGTCACTCATCGCCATAACCGGAAATATCCTGCATCTCGCACCAGTGTCGAGAGTCTGGAAGGCTCACGCACCCAGCAACGTGGTGTTCTTTCCCCCGACATTGACCAAACACGATCTGCTCATACAGATCGGTCTCCTGAGTCCATCGGCGATCATTGTCGGGGACCAGGCGATCGATGCAGACGTCATCGCTCAATGGCGCATATCCCACCCGTTTGGCGACCTCCATTTGATCCGCAGAGGTACGAGCCTGGATAAGGTGCGACTGGACCTTTGCGGCTCCAACGACATCCGCGTAGTCAATACGCCGGGGGTCAACGCGCCACATGTCGCCGCCTATATGGCGCGCTGGCTGACACTGGCCGATGGCTCCCTGCCGCGCGACATCTGTGTGCTGGGATACGGCAACGTGGGCAGGGAGCTGGTCAAGTTGTTGCTTGATCGAGATCCGGAGGTTCGGATCAAGGTATTGGATCGACATGGTCAGAGGCCGGACACTCTCGGCAGAGCCTATTCCGACAGCCGAGTGTCCTTTGGCGTGGACTGGTTCGAGGTGCTGGAGGGGGCTCGTGCCGTCGCTATCTGTTTATCCCTGAATGATGAGTCCACCCATCGCATTGATCGGGCCCTTATTCAGTGCCTGCACAGACAGGCTCGTCTGGTCTGCGTCGCCAAGCCGGATGTCTTCAGCGATGACGCTTTGCGGGCCCTGGCAACGGCTGAAGCTATCCAGCTTGTATTGGACTACGGGCCTGGGACACTGGATGCATTTCGGGTGCGCGCGCAGGCACTCGGCTGCAGTGTCTCCAAGTGGCGCAAACCGGCGACCCTGACAACCCAGGCGGCAATGACTGAAGCCTGCCATGGCGACCTTGACTATGCCGTCTCGATTCAACTGAGCCTGACCACCTTGCGCTGCCTGGTCCGGCGCAAACTTGCCCACTCATTGATGATCCCCGCGCAACAGGCAGATGCCGGCGCGCCGCGCGTATCGATCATCGGTCGAGGCATCAACGGCCTGCTCCAAGCCGTGATGTTCCGCCTGGCCAATTATCAGGTCTCGGTCTACGGAGGACATCAGCAGAGCGATGGCGCCACTCATAAGCAGGTGAACATGCGCCACCTTTCAGCCACGGAGACGACTGCAAAGCCGCTGGACAACGCTTATCTGACGCCTGGAAACCAGTACCTGGCCGTGGAGTGCAACCGTGCAGGCATTGAGCTGTTTGAAAAGTTTCTGGCCGACAATCCATCGTTAGCACGGTTTGCACGGTCGCGGATTGTACGAGCGTTTATGGACGACGCTAGTGGCGTAGAAGCCGCGATCCACGAGCAACGCGATATTGAAAAAAGGCCTTGGCCGAGTGGCAAGCCAGGACGTGAACTTGTAGAGATCAGTCGCCTTCAATTCCAGAAAAGTTATGGGGTCCCAGGGATCGCTCGGGCTATTGAAGTATCGGGTTACGATGTGGAATTTGTACAGCTAAGGGATGAGATAGTGGCGCTTTTGGCGCGCTCTGGGGTTCAGTTCCTACCCCAGCATCTAAGTCCTGTCCAAATTGCTGAGTTGAGCAGAGAACACGTCGTCGTCACTGCCATGGGGGTAGAGGAAGAAGAAGTCATCGCGATCATTGGCTGGTTTTTTAAGATGCGTGCTGTTGGTAGTGAAGCTGTCGGAATGCGCGGACTCAAACTGCAGTACGATCTGCCCATTGGTGTCATGAATTGCCGCTTGGACGGGGACTATATTCTTGTCTCTGGTGGGCAGGTTCCTCCCGATTCCACGCCTGCGTACAAGGAGCAGATACTGACGGCATGTCAAGCCGCCGTTTCTCGTCACTTTCCAAAGTCTTACCGCCGGGCGATCGAAAGTGGCGACTTGCAAATTATCGAATGTGCCAGGCCTGGCACTCCGGATGGACTGTCGATAGTTTATTGCTCCGCCTACAACCGCATTGCCGCCGGCGGAACGTATGCCGGCGGCACCACCCAGGGATTGGTGTGGGCCTCCTTGGTCGAGGAAATCATCCAGGCAAAGGCACCCGCAGTTTCGGCCATGTACTCATGATAAAAAACGGGCGCGACATCCGACGTCGCGCCCGCTGAAGAAACCGCTCCAACCCCCGTTATTGCTTACACCGCCCGAACCACCCCCGCCTCGGGCCGGCGTGACAGCACACTGACCAGCACAAAGCTCACCAGCCCTACCGCCAGGCTTTAGTAGATCGGCGTGTTTGTTTATCCCTTCCTTGATTATAAGCGGCTGTCGTTTGATGGTAATAGGGCGGTGAAATATAAATTTTGCATATGAGTCAGGCTTTAGTCTTCAAGTGTCGGAACTGGACTACGTGTTTATCGGAAGCGGTTGGCTTATTTGATTAAAAAAATAAGCGTAGGTTGAATGCTGAATAGGAAATAGTTTTATCGTGTGCGCTTCAATAACCTACTGATAAAAAGGACAGGTATATGAACGTAGAATTTAAATATGAAAAGCTGTTCCTCCAAAGAATAATGTGGCTCCAGTGCTTTCCTCAATGGTGCTAGCGCATGCGTATTTTAAGGAGTAAATTTCACCGGCCTAAAAGTAATACAGTATTTGCTAGAGTTGCCGAGTATCACACTTCGGGAATTGCTCTAGCGAGTCCTCCTGTTGTATCAGCGACCAATGTTCTCATGGACAGAACTACAGCAAATGTCGGAGTGGGGGATAGTTTGCTCGAGAAGCAAAGCGATAGAATCGACTCCAGTTTTCAATATGGGGCAATTAGTACACCTACCGTCGAAGCAGTAGCTAATTCTATCGCTATCTTGGAAGGCGGGAAGGGTGCCCTTTTGACACCGTCAGGACAGAGTTCATTGTTTCTGGTGATCTCTACAATTTCGCGCAGAGGTGGAACATTACTTGTTTCTGACTCGTTAACATACTCAACACTCAACTTGTTAAACGAACTTGCATGCCGTCTAGGGTTTCGGCTAAGGAGGCTCGGAGTTAGAGAAGTGTCGAAAGTAACAGTTGACGAGCTTGTGGCGGACTCAACATTCTGTGTGTTATTAGAAGCTCCTGGCGGTTTTGATTATGAAATTCCGGATATTAAAAAGGTTTTTGAGGTTGCTAAACAAGCGCAGGTCAAGTGTGTATTTGACAATACCTGGTCTTCATCTGTTTTCTTCTGCCCTATAAAATTTGGTGCCGATGTCGTAATCCTTTCACTAAGCAAGTGTTACGGAGGAACCGTGGGGGTTGCACTCGGTGCAATAGTTACTTGCGAAAAAAACATGGAGATAATTTTTCGAAAAAGTTCTGCCTTGCTCGGGTTGAGCGTGTCACCTACGTGCGCAGAGCGATTGGCAACGTGTTTAAGTACGTTGAGAATTAGAGTGGTCTCACAAGATTCATCCACTAGGCGTATATTGGCTTATATTCAATACAAATGTCCGCATGCTAGTTTTTTGCATCCTTCTTTAAGTTGCCACCCAAGCCATAAAAGCTGGAAAGAATATTTTTGTGGTGCGTGTTCAGTCTTCACTATTTGCTTTTTTGATGTGTCAATAAAAGAGTTGACTGCTGCGATGGACAGGTCAGTCCTATTTCGATCAGCGTACGGTTGGGGAGGTAATTCATCCTCATACTATATTTTTGACCCTGGCACTTGGAGAATTGCTTCAAATAATACGCTTTCTAGTTCGTCCTGCGTGAGGATATACGTAGGCCTGGAAGATTGGCGTGAGCTCGCAGAGGATTTAAATACCGTTCTTTTATCAATAGGTTCGTCAGAAGGTGTGGAGCTATGAAACTTCAGGTGATAGCGATTGCAGCGCCTGAGCATCTTTGCGGGAAAAAAGATTCAATAGTAAATAGTTTTGATCCGGTAAGTTTATTTAATGCTCTTCGTATTGCAGCGTTCGCCGCAGATGAAGGTAGAGGGGCATGGGGAGATAGTAATTGGGCCGATGGTTACCTGAAGCGGCGACAGTCGTGCATGCTGATGTATTCACTAGATGACTTGCCCGGATTAGATAAACTTTTGGAGTTGGAAAAACCAAACTTGGTGTTGATCGGGGCAATGTCCGTTTGTATGCGTGGAGCACTAGAGTGTGCCTCGTATATCAGGGCAAGGATGGGTGACCAGTGTGTCATAGTGCTCGGGGGGCGGCATGTCTCCGAATCTATGTATAAAGATGAAAGTAATAGAGTTGTTCATCATAGATCTTCGCCGCTTCAACTTGTTTCGAATGAGGAGTTGGAGGACGTATTCGACCTAGTGGTGGGAGGAGAGGCCGAAGATTTAATCTTCAGGTTGGGAGAGTCCTTAGGTAGAAAAAAATTTGAAGGGCGGTGTGATAGAAAACGTTTAATGTTGGATGTTAGTGATGCATCTGGCAACTGGGTCGCTGGCACAATAAATAGATCGAAGGAAATTTTCACGTTATCCAGCAAATATGGTCGAATCGAAAAAGCTACCTTGCCAAGTATTACAAAATTATTTGGTGCGACATCAAGGTTTACGGTTTTTGGTGGCCTCCATACAGCACATGTTTATAGCGATACGGGGGCGGGTTGTGTGTTCGACTGCGATTTTTGTAGCGAGCGATTAAGTGTGGTAGGGCGGCCTGAAAATATATCGGGAGCTCCATTCAGCCTCTATAGGCAATTAGGTGAGGCGGCGAACTCAATCTTTTTAGAGTATAGGGAGACGCAATCATCAGCTTTTGTTGAAGATTCAACATTTTTACTGGGGAAAAGATCTAATATAAGAACTTTTTGTGAGTTGATGGAGCGCGACAATTTGCCTGTGAGGTTTGGCGCACAGTTTACGGTTGATCAAATTATTTCTCGCCCGGAGGAGTTGGCTCGGTTATCTGCTGTTGGGTTAAGTTATGTTTTTCTAGGTATTGAAACACTAGATCCTTATTCAATAGGCGGAATGAATAAGGATACGTCAGCAAAATTGAGTTCCTGGGCAAGTCGAGTTGAGGAAGCATGTGACCTACTAAGTTCTTGTGGCATAAGGATCGGATTTGCGTTGCTCTTTGGACTTGGCGAGACGCATTTGTCGCGAATTAGGCTCCTCAATTTTATTGAAAAAATTAATTGTAGTGTTGAAGCGTCAGTAGTCGTATCTATGAACTGGGCTGTGCAACATCCATTAAAGGGTTTAGATAATGGAGCGAACTACAAATATCTCAAGTGGCCAGTTTTGGAAGTACATATGATGGATTTATTTCATCGCTTCGGAGAGGCTTCTACCGAGTACCCGATGCTGCACGTAGGAAAACCAAAGTATGAGGAGGTGTTTGAGGTGGTATGTCGATCGCGCGAATTACTGAGTCTTTGAGGAGAAACCAAATTCCAAATTATTTAGAAATTGGTGTGACGATTTTTGCTTTAAATAAAGTTGTGGTGAACCGTATTTAATCATAGTAAATATGGAGTGTAGTTATGATATGCGAAGATCAAAAATACGTTTCTTCGGAAGCAGAAATGTTAGAATTTTTGCAAGAACAATTGCTGGATTTTAATAGCCAGGACTTGGTGATTATGGGAGGGCATTTTATGCTGTTCTATGACTCGGAATCGAATTCATTAGTGCCTGGTGTGTCTCAAGACTTACAAGGTGAAATTATTAGGGCTAGGGTACGCGATAGAGTAGGTATTTTTCCTTTGTACACTTGGGAGATGGCTCTTAAAATAGGTGGAGTTTATAAAATTAAGACCAAAAATAAAGTCAGATTTTTGCTCTTGATAAATGATTGGCAATACACTCCCGAGTTTGGCTCGGCTGGTGAACATAGGGACCGGTTTTACAGACATTTTCAGAGCCTGCCTTCTTCGTACAAAAAATCTATGAAGGCCCAGGGCCTTTTTTCGGAAGAAGACATACTTCCTAGTCGAAAAAATAATCTCGCGTTTCCGGAAACCTGGCTGAAGTATAGATTTCAAAAAAGCGCTACTAAGCTTGTACAGCAAGGAAAGCTGGAAAGAAAGTATGTTGGTGATGGTTTAAAAGAAACGGAGATTTCCTTCGTTGATAATAATGGAAATTATAGTCAGCTAATTAGTTGTGGCGTAACTGGTTGTGCTGGGGAGATAACCGAGATGTTGCGTGAGGTGTATGAGTATGGCCATAGGCTGATTCTTATTTTTGCACCTAATGAATGCCACTCGCCCGTTAAGGTAGGAATAGAAATAGCTCTTAAACTTTACGAACTAAACGGGATGAAGGTTATTGTTGCTGATCCAGGAGGCAGCGGAGAAATGAGCGTCGATGCTATTTTCAATAAATTAGTTAGTGTGTCGGTTTTTAGATCCTAGTCAAAGAAGTTTTTATTTTTTTGCGCGTCCTATTTGTGAGGTCTGGCATGAAAACAATCTATTTGGATTTTGCAGCATCAACAAAGTGCGAAAGTGATATTGTTGATATTATGAAAGTTTATCAATTCGATGATTATGCTAACCCAGCTTCTCCTCATAGTATGGGGAAGGTAGCACGTCATGCAATAAATGTCGCTCGATCCAAGGTGGCTAAGCTATTACAAGTCGACCCGGCTGAGATATTATTTACGTCAGGTGCAACGGAAAGTAATAATATTGTAGTTCTAGGTGCATTTGAATATGGTGAGACTGCTCCCTCAAATGCAATATTTTCAGCCATTGATCATAAGTCAGTTACTGAGGCTGCACGTGAGCTTTGTCGCAGGGGGGTGGATGTTCGTTATGTTAAGATTGAGTCTGACGGTCGTATTAATAAAAAGTCCTTAGAGCGTGAAATTGATTCTAATACGAAATTGTTGAGCTTGTGTCATGTGAATTCCGAAGTGGGAGTAATTCAGGATCTGGATATGTTGTCGGAGGTTGCAGCATCGCGGGAAATAATACTTCATCTAGATGTTGTCCAGTCTTTTGGAAAAATTCCGTTAAGCTTAAAGGGGACGCGTATAGATTGTGTTTCTTTTTCTGCTCACAAAATAGGTGGTCCGAAAGGTATCGGAGGCTTGTATCTGAATGATAACGCTAGGAGGAAGTTGCGGCCATTATTTTTTGGTGGCGAAGTCAACAGTCTTCGAAGCGGAACTATGCCTACTCCGTTGATTGTTGGTTTTGGTGCGGCCTGCGAGTTGAGAAGTAGAGCTGACTTGCAAAAAGAGTGGAGGCAGGTAGCTAAATTAAGGTCGTGCTTCCTTTCAGTGATCAAGTCTCATGGAGCTAGATTTGAATTAAATGTGCCTGCTGAATATACGATTCCTCATATACTGAGCTTGCATTTTTATAAAGTAAGATCCGAAGTATTAATAAGCTCGTTAGAGGGCGTTTGTATAGCAGCGGGGTCGGCATGTAACTCCAATAATATGCAGGCTTCATATGTGTTAAAAGGTCTGGGGCTAAGTGATGAGCAGGCAAATTGCTCTATTAGAGTTTCCATTAGCCCAACTATTAAAGAGGAGGAGGTTAGAGAGGCTGCCGAGATTATTGCGGTTAAGGTGTTTAAACTTCAAAGCCTTGTTTAAATTTTAGGAGGGTGTATGAAAAATTCAAATTTTTTGATAATTAGAGGTGGTGACTCATCCGAAAGAGATGTGTCGTTTAGGACAGCAGAGTGTGTAGAGGAATCCTTTCGTAGAATGGGGCTTAAGTATCAGGTTCTAACAGTAGGGTCAGTTTTGGATCTTATGGATTTATCTTTAGATGACGTGGATTACATTTTTAATGCCATGCATGGCGGAGATGGCGAAAATGGTGTTGTGCAAGGGTTATTAGATTTGTTGGGGGTTCCCTATAATGGTGCCAGTAGGGAAGCAAGCTCTATATGTATGAGTAAAATTTTAACTAGGTTTGTAGCGTCCGCTAACTCTATTGTAGTACCTGAAGGGGTTGTAAGGGGCGCAGGGGGCATCGATTATAATGAAATAAGAAATCGTTTGGGTGGGCGTGTTGTTGTAAAGCCGGACTGTCAAGGTTGTAGTATAGGGGTGAGTGTGGTAGTTGATGATGTTGGGTTTGAACGCGCAGTTCTAAATGCAGAAGTGTTTAATGGTAGGTTATTGTTCGAGGAATTTGTTTGCGGTTTTGAAATAACAGTTGCTGTTCTTGCTGGGGAAATATTACCATTTTTATCTATAACTCATTCCAAAGATTTTTTTGATTTTAATGCTAAGTTTAATTCAAGTGATACTCGATACGAGGTCGCTGATTGCATCCCTGAGAGCGTTGTTGATTTAATCAAGGCGAGTATTTGTCGGCTGTGTGAGATTTTAAATTTTGGACGTTATGCCAGATTTGATTTTATTGTGAGGGAAGGGATTCCATATCTGCTTGAAGTAAATACATTGCCGGGTCTTAATGCTCAGAGTGTTTTTGTGAAAGCATGCCTACTTTCAGGTGTGGGTTACGATGAGATGATATGTAGGATAATAGGCAGTTCAAAAGTTTGATTTTTGTCAAGTGTCATTTGCGTTGGGGTGGTGAGATGAGGCACTTAAGCTCAAATGCTAATGTTATAAATTTTTCACTGTGTCTGCTGATTGTAATTTGGGTGGTTGGATGGTTTTTTACGATGATCGGTTTGGAATGGTCTACTCCGTTTTCCTTTTCCGCTTCCTGTTGGCCTCTTTGATAATGCATTTTTTTATTTTTTTTAGTTCGCGATATGTTAGTTATACCTTGAGTGAGTGGTTTTATATTTTGCTGGTTGGTCTCTTTCAGACCACAATTATGTTCTCTCTTGCATCATATGGAATAATTGAGGTTGGACTGGCTAAGTCAGCGATATTGATTTATACCACTCCGGTTTGGACAAGCTTGTTAGGCTGGTTTTTCTTGCGTGAAAGTCTTTCTATTTTTAAGGTTTTGGGTTTGGTTTCTGCTTGTGTTGGTGTTTTTTTAATGACGAGTTCTGGACTTTCGATTGATGATGGCATGGGAGTGCTATTGCTTATTGGATCTTCAGTATCTTGGTCGGTCTCTAGTTTAATTTTAAAAGCTAAGCTAGCCAAAAAAGACATGTTCTGCATAGCTGCGTGGCAGATGACGTTCGGTTCCGTAGGGCTTGTGGCTCTGGCTTATTATGTGGACGGTGGAATATTGTTTGAAGTTGTGTTTGATAGTGTTATTTCATTGGTCTATGTATGCATAGGGGCATCGGTTGTTGCCTTTACGTTATGGTTTTATATTGTGTCACGTGTGGCTTTGATTCGTTCAAGTATGGCTTCTTTAGCCGTTCCGGTTAGTGTGTTTGGTATTCAAGAAATGCGACCGGGACAGTATCTTGATTTGGTTTATGTCGTCGCTTCAGTATTTATTATTCTGGGCTTGGTCATGGTGATCATTGGAGGCAGAGATAGCTAACATTGGTACAGCTGAACAAAAAAAGGGCGCGACATCCGACGTCGCGCCCGCTGAAGAAACCGCTCTAAATCCCGCTCTATCTCAAACCGCGCTGGCCGCGACCCCCTCTGGCCGGCGTGACAACACACTCACCAGTACAAAACTCACCAACGCCACCGCCAGGCTGTAGTAGATCGGCGTGTTCGCATCCAGGCCATCCTTGAACATGAACACCAGCGCCGTCACGAAGCCCAGGGTCATGGACGTGATTGCCCCCGACGTGGTCGCGCGCTTCCAGAAGATCGCGCCGATCAGCGGGATCAGCATGCCACCCACCAGCAGGTTGTAGGCCAGGGTCAGGGCGCTGATCACGTCATTGACCACCAGTGCGATGCCCAGCACGACGATACCGGTCAGCATCGTGAACAGGCGGTTGATTGCCAGGCTCGATTGTCTGCCGCCGCGCAGGCGTGGCAGCAGGTCTTCGGTCAATACGGTGGAGGCGGCGAGCAAGCCGGCGCTGGCGGTGGACATCATCGCCGCCAGTGCCGCCGCGATCACCAGGCCGCGGATGCCGTCCGGCAGCGAGACTTTGACGATGGCCGCGAACGCGTTGTTGACGTTGTCCAGGTCCGGAATCAGTACATGGGCCGCCATGCCGATCAGCGCACAGGCGAGGCCGTAAAGGATGCAGTAGAAGCCGGCGAAAGTGCCTGCGTACTTGGCGACCTTTTCGTCGCGGGCGGTGAACACCCGCTGCCAGATGTCCTGGCCGATCAGGATGCCGAAGAAGTAGATCATGAAGTAGGTGATGATCGTGTCCCAGCCGATCGCGGTGAAGCTGAAGCTCGATGCCGGCAGCTTGGCCACCAGCTCATCCCAGCCGCCGACGCGGTACAGGCAGATCGGCAGCAGGATAAACATCAGGCCGACGGTCTTGATTACGAACTGCACGATGTCGGTGAGGGTCAGCGACCACATGCCGCCGATGGTCGAGTAGACCACCACCACACCACCGCCCAGCAACACCGAAATCCAGAACGGCAGGCCGAACAGCACTTGCAGCACCGTGCCGATGGCCAGGATCGAGGTCACGCCGATCATCAGCGCATAGGCCAGCATGATCACCGCACTCGCCTGGCGGGCCATGGGGTTGTAGCGTTTTTCCAGCACCTGGGTGACGGTGAAGATTTTCAGCTTGAGCAGCGGCTTGGCCAGGAACAGGTTCAGCGCGATGATCCCCATGCCCAACGCCGCACACAGCCAGAAGCCGGAGATGCCATGCACATAACCCAGGCGCACGGTACCGACGGTGGATGCACCGCCCAGTACCGTGGCGGCCATGGTGCCCATGTACAGCGACGGGCCCAGGTTGCGACCGGCCACCAGGTAGTCTTCGTGGGTCCTGGCGCGGCGCATGCCGTAATAGCCGAGCACGAGCATGCCGGCGGCGTAGATGAGTACGACGAATAAATCCAAAGCCATGACGGCGGGTCTCCGATTATTGTTTTAGGTAACAGGCGAACTTGTTGTGGGAGCGGAGCCTGCTCCCGCAGGGCTGCGAAGCGGACCCTTGGGGCCATACACCGAAGCCGGCTCCGGAAACACACGCAACAACGTCAGGTACACCACCGACGCCAACCCCAGCGTCACCGGCAGGCTGATATCGATGCCATCGGCCAGGTTGCCCAGCGGCCCGACAAACTGCCCCGGCAAGTTGACGAAGCACAGGCCCACCAGCGCACTCGGAATCCAGGCCCCCAGCCCGCGCCAGTTCCAGCCATGGCTGAACCAGTAGCGGCCGCCGGTTTCACCCCGGGTAAACACCTGCAGGTCATCCGGACAGTAGAAGCCGCGACGCACGATCAGGCCGATGATCATCATCACCATCCATGGCGTGGTGCAGGTGATGATCAGCACCGCGAAGGTCGACACGCTCTGCACCAGGTTGGCGGCGAAACGTCCGATAAAGATGAAGGCAATCGACATCACCCCGATCAGCAGCGTGGCCTTGACCCGCGACAGCAGGCGCGGGAACACGCTGGACATGTCCAGCCCGGTGCCATACAGCGAGGTGGTGCCGGTGGACATGCCGCCAATCACCGCGATCAGGCACACCGGCAGGAAGAACCAGGTCGGTGCCACCGCCAGCAGACCGCCGACGTAGTTGTTGGCCGCGATGTAGTCCGGCGCCTTGATCGCCACAATGGTGGCGGTGGCCAGGCCGAACAGGAACGGGATCAAGGTGGCGATCTGTGCCAGGACTACCGCCAGCATGATGCGCATTTTCGGCGTCTCACGCGGGATATAGCGTGACCAGTCACCCAGGAACGCCCCGAAGGAAATCGGGTTGCTCATGGCCACCAGCGCCGCGCCGATAAAGGCCGCCCAGAAGCCGGCCTGGCCCAGGGCTACGGTGCCGGCGAAGTGGCTGTCGAAGGTCGGCGCGAACGCGAAGATGCCCAACAGAAACAGCAGGCTTGCCGCCCAGACCGCAATGCGGTTGACCCACAGCATGAAGCGAAAGCCGTAGATGCACACCGTCAGGACAAGCATGGCGAATACGCCGTAGGCCAGGCCCAGGGTCAGGTCGGTTTCCGGCAGGCCGATCAGCCGTTTCGCACCGCCGACCAGCGCATCGCCTGAACTCCACACCGACAGTGAGAAGAAGGCAATCGCCGTCAGCAATGACAGAAACGAGCCGACAATCCGCCCGTGCACGCCGAAGTGCGCACCGGAAGACACTGCGTTGTTGGTGCCATTGATCGGCCCGAACAGGCCCATCGGCGCCAGGATCAACGCACCCACCAGCACACCCAGCACAATCGCCCAGACGCCGGCCTGGAACGACAGGCCGAACAACACCGGAAAGGAACCGAGCACGGCGGTGGCAAAGGTATTGGCGCCGCCAAAGATCAGGCGGAACAGATCCTTGGGGGTGGCGGTACGTTCGTTGTCCGGGATCTGTTCGACCCCGTTGGTTTCTATTGTGCGAATACTTTTATCGTTGTTTTTATTATTCATGATCAGCTCCGATCACATTGGCTAAGGGGACGGCAGCCCTTCCGGCATAGCGGACAAATGTTCGTGACAGGCCAGCCACGGGCCTTCTTGTTGTTCTGTGCGAGATCCTTGGCGTTTGAAGACAATGGTCTCGCGTTCCTGGCTAAAGAATTGCTCCCCGTTCATGCGCAGCTCGGTGGCCACGTTATGGATAAATATCGCCACGTCACCCTGCAGGCTGACCACGGCGTTACTTGAGGTGCAGGACAGCACCTCAAATCCTTCATCCCGGCGCCAGCTGTCCCACAACGCCTGGTAGGCATCGCGACTGAGCAGCGGTTGGGGGAGGGTGTAGAACACAAAGCTGGCATCGGCCGTGAACGCGCCGAAGTAGGCGGCGCGGTCGTTACGCGCAAAGGCCGACACCAGGTCGGCGGCGGCTTTCAATACCTGCGGCACGCTCATCAGCGGTGCGCCACGCCAGGCAGTACGCAGAGCATCTCGTACAGCAGGTTGGCGCCCAGCAGCGAGGTGTTGCCGGTGGTGTCGTAGGGCGGCGAAACTTCTACCAGATCGCAACCAACCAGGTCGAGGCCCTGGCAGCCACGGATGATTTCGATCGCCTGGATGGTGGTCAGCCCGCCGATTTCCGGGGTGCCGGTGCCGGGCGCCCAGGCCGGGTCGATGCCGTCGATGTCGAAGCTCAGGTACGCCGGGCCGCCGCCGACTTTTTCCCGCACCTCGGCCATCAGTGGCGCGAGGGAGTGGTGCCAGCATTCTTCGGCCTGCACTACGCGAAAGCCCTGTTTGCGGCTCCAGTTGAAGTCTTCGGCGGTATAACCCTGGGCGCGCAGGCCGATCTGCACCACGCGGTCGCAATCGAGCAGGCCTTCTTCCACGGCGCGGCGGAAGGTGGTGCCGTGGGCGATTTTCTCGCCGAACATATGGTCGTTGACGTCGGCGTGGGCATCGATGTGCACCAGCCCGACCTTGCCGTGTTTCTTGTGGATCGCCCGCAGGATCGGCAGGGTGATGGTGTGATCGCCGCCCAACGTCATCGGGATCACGTTGTGCTCGAGAATCTCATCGTAGGCCTCTTCGATGATGCGCACGGCGTCCAGCAGATTGAAGGTGTTGATCGCCACGTCGCCAATATCCGCCACTGACAGCGAGTCGAACGGCGCGGCACCGGTGGCCATGTTGTAAGGGCGGATCATCACCGACTCGGCGCGGATTTCACGCGGCCCGAAGCGGGTACCGGCGCGCAGCGAGGTGCCGATGTCCAGGGGCACGCCGATAAAGGCCGCATCCAGGCCCTTGGCCGATTGCAGGTGGGGAAGACGCATCATGGTGGCGATGCCGGCGAAGCGCGGCATTTCGTTGCCGCCCAGTGGTTGGTGGAAAATCTTGTCCACGGGATTGCCTCATCGTTGTTGTGTTTATCAGGGGCCGATTCTGCGAAAAGCGCAGGAAGGGAAGAATCGGCAGGGGCAAATACTTAGTTCAGGTTTTTCTAAACTAATGCGGGCAGGTAGACTGCCCACATCTACACCCGGAGCCGACCATGGCCAGCGCCTTGCCCGACCTGAAACTCCTGCGCATCTTCGTCAGCGTCGTGCGCCACCAGGGGTTCGCCAATGCCCAGCACGAACTCAACCTGTCCACCTCGGCCATCAGCACCTACATGAGCCAGTTGGAAAGTGCGTTGGGCCTGGTGCTGTGCCATCGCGGGCGGGGTGGGTTCAGCCTGACCAGCAAGGGCGAGCTGTTTCACCAGGAAACCTTGCGCCTGCTCGGCGAACTGGAAGGCTTCGAGCAATACGCCGCCGCGCTCAAGGGCGAGCTGCGCGGGACGCTCAAGCTCGGCGTGCTCGACTCTACAGTGAGCGACAAGGCCTTGCCGTTCGCCGAGGTTATCGGCGCCTACAGCCTGGAGCACCCGGCGGTGCACCTGAATCTATCGGTGATGAGCCCCTACGAACTGCAACTCGGCGTGCAGGACAACCGCCTGGACCTGGCCATCGGTGCCTTCTCCAACCGCATGAGCGGGCTGATCTACATGCCGCTGTACCGCGAGCAGCACTGGTTGTATTGCAGCACCCGCCATCCGTTGTTCAGCGAACGACGCATCCCCGAGCAGGTGATCACTCAGCAGCGCATGGTCGGGCGCGGCTACTGGAGCCAGGCCGAACTGGCGCGCCACGGCTTCAAACACAGCGCCGCCACGGTGGAAAGTATGGAAGCGCAGCTGATCCTGGTGCTCTCGGGTGCCTACATCGGCTACCTGCCCGAGCACTACGCCCAGGCCTGGGCCGACAAGGGCGACCTGCGCGTATTGCTGCCGGCGACCTTCGGCTACCAGGCGCCGTTCTCGATGATCATGCGCCGGGGTCGCAGCCGCGAACCGCTGATCCAGACCTTCCGCGATCTACTCAAAGCCCAGCTCAACCAGGCCTGAACAACCATGTCCCGACCCCACTGTTCCCGCTGCCTCAGGCCCGCCGCCCATTGCCTGTGCGCGCTGATTCCCAGCCTCGACAGCCGCACACGTGTGCTTGTTTTGCAGCACCCGAGTGAGGTCAACCATGCGCTCAATACCGCGCGGCTGGCGGCGTTGGGATTGAACAATGCGCAGTTGGTGGTGGGCGAGGTCTTTGATGACTTGCCGACCCTGTTGAACCCGCCCGGCTATCAGGCGCGGCTGTTGTTTCCGGCTGACGATGCCCAGCCGCTGCAAGCCTATGCTCCCGGCGATCAGCCGTTATTGTTAGTGGTGCCCGACGGCACCTGGCGCAAGGCTCGCAAACTGCTGCACCTCAATCCTTTGCTGGCGGCGCTGCCTCGGGTGACGCTGGTCGAGGGCGCCGTGTCCCGCTATCGACTGCGCAAGGCGCCGGGGCCAGGGGCGTTGTCGACGGTGGAGGCGATTGTGCAGGCGTTGCAGGTGCTGGAGGCGCCGGTGTCGTTCGAGCCGTTGCTCAAGCCGTTTGATGCATTGATCGAAGGGCAGATTGCGGCGATGGGGGAGGAGGTCTTTCGGAGAAATCATGGCGATGGGCATTTGCGCTAGGCGGGATATCGAGGCGCGGCCATCGGGGCAAGCCCCCTCCCACATTCGACCGAGTTCCAGCATGAGAATGCGGTCCAGTGTGGGAGGGGCTTGCCCCCGATGGCCATAGGTATCTACACAACTGTTAAAGGCTGACACATAACTCTGTGGTGAGCGGGCTTGTCGAATCGTCGCACCGCCCGCGCTGGGCTGCGAAGCAGCCCCAAAACCTTCACCTCGATTGATTCTGGCACTCTGCGGTGACCTTATTGGGGCCGCTTCGCAGCCCAGCGCGGGGCAAGCCCGCTCACCACAGAAGCCTAATTGCCATAGATTCCGTATTCACTGGAAGTTGTGTAGATACCCATGCCCCGATGGCGCCCGCCCAGCCAGCACCTCCCTCGCTTATTCCTTTAAGCCATAAGCACCACACTTTGCGTGATATGGCCCGCCGACCTTTCCCGGTATGATGTTCGCCCCCGCAGTCTGGATTGCGAATACGCCATGACCTTGCAGTACCCTACAATCGCCGATTGCGTCGGCAACACGCCCCTGGTCCGCTTGCAACGCATGGCGGGTGAAACCAGCAATACCCTGTTGCTCAAGCTCGAAGGCAACAACCCGGCCGGCTCGGTAAAAGACCGCCCGGCGCTGTCGATGATCACCCGCGCGGAACTGCGCGGGCAGATCAAGCCCGGCGACACCCTGATCGAAGCCACCTCGGGTAATACCGGGATCGCCCTGGCCATGGCCGCCGCGATCAAGGGCTACAAGATGGTGCTGATCATGCCCGACAACGGCAGCGCCGAGCGCAAGGCGGCGATGACCGCCTATGGCGCCGAGTTGGTGCTGGTCACCCAGGAAGAAGGCATGGAAGGCGCCCGCGACCTCGCCGAGCGCATGGCCGCCGAAGGCCGTGGCCAGGTGCTGGACCAGTTCGCCAATGGGGACAACCCCGAAGCGCACTACACCACCACCGGTCCGGAAATCTGGCGCCAGACCCAGGGCACCATCACCCATTTCGTCAGTTCCATGGGCACCACCGGCACCATCATGGGCAACTCGCGCTACCTCAAGGAGCAGAACCCGGCGATCCAGATCGTCGGCCTGCAACCAATGGAAGGCGCGGCGATCCCAGGCATTCGTCGCTGGCCCGAAGAGTATTTGCCGAAGATCTACAACGCGACGCGCGTGGACCGCATCATCGACATGGCCCAGCGTGAAGCCGAAGACACCACCCGCCGCCTGGCGCGTGAAGAAGGCATCTTCTGCGGCGTGTCGTCCGGCGGCGCCGTGGCGGGTATGTTGCGCTTGTCCAAGGAAGTGGAAAACGCGGTGATCGTTGCGATCATCTGTGACCGAGGCGACCGTTACCTGTCGACCGGCATTTTCGACGAACCCAACTGATGGCCAAGCACGAGAGAGGCCTGCGCTTCCAACCGACGGGCGGCAGCCGGGCCCCACAGATTCCCGTGGGCAAGAAGCAACGCCTGACCATCGAGCGCCTGGCCAACGACGGCCGCGGCATCGTGTTCTTTGAAGGCCGCACCTGGTTTGTCAACGGTGCGCTGGCCGGCGAAGAGGTTGAAGCGCGAGTGTTGGGCACCCACGGCAAGGTGGTCGAGGCCCGCACCGAGCGTGTGTTCACGGCCAGCGAACTGCGCCGTCCGGCACCGTGCGCGCACTTCGGTCGCTGTGGCGGTTGCAGCGTGCAGCACTTGCCCCATGCCGAACAACTTGCCCTGAAACAGCGCATGCTCGCCGAGCAACTGTCCCGCGTGGCCGGTGTCGAACCGCAGGAGTGGGCCGCTCCATTGAGTGGGCCGGAATTCGCTTACCGGCGCCGCGCCCGGGTGGCGGTGCGTTGGGATGCCAAGGCGAAGAAGCTCGAGGTGGGTTTCCGCGCCGTGGCCAGCCAGGACATCGTCGCCATCGATGATTGCCCGGTGCTGGTACAGGCCTTGCAACCGATCATGCAGCGCCTGCCGAACATGCTGCGCCGCCTGAGCAAACCTCAGGCCCTGGGGCATGTGGAGTTGTTCAGTGGTTCGTCCGTCGCCGTGTTGCTGCGGCATATGGCGCCGTTGTCGGGGGCGGACCTGCTGATCCTGAAAGAATTCTGCAGCTTCCATGACGCCCAGCTGTGGCTGCATGGTGAAGGTCAGCCGGAACCGATTGAGCCCGATCAGTCACTAGGGTTTCGATTGGACCCATGGGACTTGGAGTTGGCGTACCGACCGGGGGATTTTGTCCAGGTCAACGCCGGGGTCAACGAGGCGATGGTTGCCCAGGCCCTGGACTGGCTGGCGCCGCAACCTGCTGAGCGGGTGCTGGACCTGTTCTGCGGCCTGGGCAACTTTGCCCTGCCGCTGGCGAAACAGGTGTGCGAAGTGGTGGCGGTGGAAGGTGTGCAGACCATGGTGGACCGGGCTGCACGGAACGCCATCAGCAACAATTTGCATAATGCGCAGTTTTTTCAGGCCGATTTGTCCCAGCCTTTGAATGACGTGGAATGGGCCAAACAGGGCTTTTCTGCGGTACTCTTGGACCCACCCCGCGATGGTGCCCTGGAGGTTGTGCGCAAGCTCGCCACCCTGGGGGCCAGGCGCCTGGTGTATGTGTCCTGCAACCCGGCGACGCTGGCGCGGGACACGGTTGAGCTGGTCAAGCAAGGCTACCGGCTAAAACGTGCCGGGATCCTCGACATGTTTCCGCAGACAGCGCATGTCGAGGCCATGGCGTTATTTGAAGCGGGCTAGGATGCCCGTTTAATCCGACTGGCCTGCGTTCTCCAAGGCCTATGATCTGCCGCGGAGCTCGCAGTAAAAAGGTCGGCGATGATTTTGGCGCATCCAAGGTGCGTCATAGGGAAGGTAAGCAAGATGGTACAGGTGAGAGCACACCAGCCGATCAACACCGACGGCAGTATCAATCTCGAGGCATGGCTGGATCATGCCATCAGTGTCGACCCGGCACTGGACCGTGAAGCCTTGAAAGCAGCCTGCGAGTTCGCTCGTGAGTCTGAGCAACAAGACAATGCAGCGAAGAACCTGTGGGCCGAAGGCACTTCCAGCTTTCGCACCGGGTTGGAAATCGCCGAGATCCTTGCCGATCTCAAGCTGGACCAGGACTCGCTGATCGCCGCCGTGCTCTATCGCGGCGTGCGCGAAGGGCACATCCAGTTGCCGACCGTCAGCCAGCGTTTTGGCGCGGTGGTGGCCAAGCTGATCGACGGCGTGCTGCGCATGGCCGCCATCAGCGCCAGCCTCAGCCCGCGCCAGTCCATGGTGCTGGGCACCCAGGGTCAGGTGGAAAACCTGCGCAAGATGCTGGTGGCGATGGTCGACGACGTGCGTGTCGCCCTGATCAAGCTGGCCGAACGCACCTGCGCAATCCGTGCGGTGAAGACCGCGGACGACGAAAAGCGCAACCGCGTTGCCCGCGAAGTCTTCGACATCTACGCGCCCCTGGCCCACCGCCTGGGTATCGGCCATATCAAGTGGGAGCTGGAGGACTTGTCCTTCCGCTACCTCGAACCTGATCAATACAAACAGATCGCCACGCTGCTGCACGAGCGGCGGCTCGACCGTGAGCGCTTTATCAGCGACGTGATGGGCCAGTTGCGCGCCGAGCTGCAGGCCACCGGGGTCGATGCCGACATCAGCGGCCGCGCCAAACACATCTACTCGATCTGGCGCAAAATGCAGCGCAAGGGCCTGGCCTTCAGCCAGATCTACGATGTGCGTGCGGTGCGCGTGCTGGTGCCGGAAATGCGCGACTGCTACACCGCGCTGGGTATCGTCCATACGCTGTGGCGGCACATTCCCAAGGAGTTCGACGACTACATCGCCAACCCCAAGGAAAATGGCTATCGCTCGCTGCATACCGCGGTGATCGGCCCCGAGGGCAAGGTGCTGGAAGTGCAGATCCGCACCCACGCCATGCACGAAGAGGCAGAACTGGGCGTGTGCGCGCACTGGCGCTACAAGGGCACCGACGTCAAGGCCGGGTCCAACCAGTACGAGGAGAAAATCTCCTGGCTGCGCCAAGTGCTGGAATGGCACGAAGAACTCGGCGACATCGGCGGCCTGGCCGAACAGTTGCGCGTGGATATCGAGCCGGACCGGGTCTACATCTTCACCCCCGACGGCCATGCCATCGACTTGCCCAAGGGCGCCACGCCGCTGGACTTCGCCTACCGCGTGCACACCGAGATCGGCCATAACTGCCGAGGCGCCAAGATCAACGGGCGCATCGTACCGCTCAACTACAGCCTGCAAACCGGCGAGCAGGTCGAGATCATCACCAGCAAGCACGGCACGCCGAGCCGCGACTGGCTGAATCCGAACCTGGGCTACATCACCACATCGCGGGCGCGGGCGAAGATCGTCCATTGGTTCAAGCTGCAGGCGCGCGACCAGAACGTCGCCGCCGGCAAGACCCTGCTCGAACGCGAGCTGGGCCGCCTGGGCCTGCCCCAGGTGGACTTCGACAAGCTGGCCGAAAAGGCCAACATGAAGATCGCCGAAGACATGTTCGCCGCCCTCGGTGCCGGCGACCTGCGCCTGGCGCAACTGGTCAACCTGGCCCAGCAACTGGTCGAGCCGGAGCGCGGCAACGAACAACTGGAGCTGATCCCACGCAAGGCCACCGGCTACAAGCCCGGCAAGCGCGGCGATATCCAGATCCAGGGCGTCGGCAACCTGCTGACGCAAATCGCCGGCTGCTGCCAGCCGTTGCCGGGGGATGCCATCGTCGGCTACATCACCCAAGGCCGTGGCGTAAGCATTCACCGCCAGGACTGCGCCTCGGTGCTGCAACTGGGCGGGCGCGAGCCGGAGCGGATTATCCAGGTCAGCTGGGGTCCGGTGCCGGTGCTCACCTACCCGGTGGACATCATCATCCGTGCCTACGACCGTTCCGGCCTGCTGCGCGACGTCTCGCAAGTGCTGCTCAATGAGCGCATCAACGTGCTGGCGGTCAACACCCGCTCGAATAAAGAGGACAACACCGCGTTGATGTCCCTGACCATCGAGATTCCGGGGTTGGACGCGCTGGGGCGGCTGCTGGGGCGGATTTCCCAGTTGCCGAACATCATTGAGACGCGGCGCAACCGTACCCCATGATTCGCAGAATGAATGCAGGCTAAATGTGGGAGGGGGCTTGCTCCCACACTGATCGGACACAGAAAGATGTATTCACTTGAAGACCTGCTGCACCTGATGAACCGCCTGCGGGACCCGCAATACGGGTGCCCGTGGGACATCAAGCAAACCTACGCGACCATTGTCCCGCACACCCTGGAAGAGGCCTACGAAGTGGCCGACGCCATCGAACGCGGCGACTTTGATCATCTGCAGGGTGAGTTGGGCGACCTGTTGTTCCAAGTGGTGTATTACAGCCAGCTGGCGCGGGAAGAGGGGCGTTTCGAATTTGCCGGGGTGATCGACAGCATCACCCGCAAACTGATTCGCCGCCATCCCCATGTGTTCCCGACCGGCGATCTGTATGCGCCGCTGGATATTCCTCAACTGAGTGAAGAACAGGTCAAGGAACGTTGGGAGCAGATCAAGGCCGAGGAGCGTGCGGAAAAATCCGACGCGCCGGAGCAGCTGTCCCTGCTGGACGATGTGCCCAGCGCCTTGCCGTCCCTGTCCCGGGCCGCCAAATTGCAGAAGCGCGCCAGCCAGGTCGGCTTCGACTGGCCATCGGCGTTGCCGGTGGTGGATAACGTGCGCGAAGAGCTGGACGAAGTGCTCGAAGCCATGGCCGACAACGACCCGGAGGCCATCGCCGATGAAGTCGGTGACCTGCTGTTCGCGGCGGTCAACCTGGCCCGTCACCTCAAGGTCGACCCGGAAACCGCGCTGCGTGGCGCCAATGCCAAGTTCGAGCGACGCTTCCGATTTATCGAACAGGCATTGCGCGACACCCACCAACCCATAGAAGATTGCACCCTCGAAGAGTTGGACGCCCTGTGGGGCGAAGCCAAACGTCAGGAAAAGAACGTGTCCAGCTGCGGTTGAGCAGTTGCCTAAGTGAGTAAGCACCATGAGCCTTTCCCTTCGCGACCAGTTGCTCAAAGCAGGTCTGGTCAACCAAAAGCAGGCCAAGCAGGTCGGCAAAGAGAAACAGAAGCAGCAGCGCCTGGTCCACAAGGGCCAGGTCGAGGCCGATGACACCCAGGCGCGCCTGGCCGCCGAAGCGCAGGCCGAGAAGGTCAAGCGTGACCAGGAGCTGAACCGCCAGCAACAGGAAAAAGCCGAGGCCAAGGCCCGTACGGCCCAGGTCAAGCAACTGATCGAGACCTCGCGCCTGCCTAAGCTCACGACCGAGGACTACTACAACTTCGTGGATGACAAGAAGGTCAAGCGCCTGTCGGTCAACACGTTGATGCGCAACAAGCTTAGCAACGGCTCCCTGGCCATCGTGCATCACGGTGGCGGCTACGAGGTGATCCCCCGTGAAGCCGCGCTGAAGATCCAGGAGCGCGCCCCGGAACGTATCGTGCAGCTCAATATCCTCACCGAAAGCCAGGTGCCGGATGAGGATGATCCGTACGCGGCCTACCAGATCCCGGATGATTTGATGTGGTAAGGCTGTAGCTACGAATTGTGGTGAGCAGGCTTGCCCTGCGTTGGGCTGCGAAGCAGCCCCAGAACACACAAACCCCGCTCAAAAGGCGGGGTTTGTGTTTTATAGGCCCCCCAACTGCGTGGGGCTGGGGGGCCTACAGGATTTTGAAGTTTCAGGAGCTTTGCGCCTGGCGTTTCATCTCAAGGGCTTCGAGCTCGTTTTTATAATTATGAGCGTCGCTCTCGTTATGAAACATGCCGACCAGCAGGTCTTGTTGGTGGACATCCCAGATGTGAATCCCATGGCCCAGCGCTTCGTGGGACATATGTTCGTCGTCGCGTTCAGTTACTTTTACAGTCATCTGCTTGCTCCAATTTCTGGTGGGTATGCGGCAAGTCGTCGCAGGTCTTTTTATACGGTTTGTTAGCTTGCTAAGTAAACCGCTTTAGAGGTTTATGACAGAAGTTTCATGTTGGGCTCCCGATGACGGCAGACACTTGAACCCAAAACCCCCAGACGAAAAAAAGCCCCGCATTCAGCGAGGCTCTTCTCAGCTCATCAATCCAATCAGCTGCCCTTGATGGCTTTGCCGTCAACGGTACCGTCTTGCAACATGATGTTGTATTCCTTGCCGTCGGTTTCCACCTGACGCAGGGCTACCAGGATGCCACCCAGGTCCTTGGCGAACCACATCTGGGTGATGCGCTTGCTTTGAGTCGGGTCGCGTACGCGCTCAACCTTGATCGCGTCAATGCTGCCGACCTTGGTCTGGACCTTTTCCGGGCCGATCACACGGAAGTCGTAGGTGTCGACGTCGGTGCCTTCAACCACGTTGTAGCTCATGCTTTTCTTGCCGGCTGCCACGTCGCGCTGCAAGGCCAACTGGTAGGTCGACTTGTCGAGCATGCCGCTTTGCAGGGGCACATTGACCGGGTCTTTGTTTTCAAAACCCGTGACTTTCTTGGTCGACGGGTCGAAGTCCAGGTTGATCTTCTTGGTCTTGCCCAGGCCGCCGCGTTCGAAGGCGTAGCTCTTCGGTTGCAGGGTGTCCTTGTCGAACAGGATCACACTGGTTTCGGTCAGGCTGGCGATCATCATGGAAGCCTTGAAGTTCAAGGTCCAGGTGCCGTCACCGTTCTTGGTCAGGCTGCGTTCTGCCGAACCACTCATGGGCAACTGTTTCCAGTCGGCGGTGTAGCTGGCGGAGAACGGGTGTAGATCTGCCGCTTGCACGGCAGGCAAGGCGAACAGCGCAAAAGCGAAGAGCAAGGCGCGACGCATAAAATCTCCTAGGTTCGAATCAAGTGGCCGCTGGCCGCAAGTAACTGACCGTCCAATAATGCACCCTGGTCACCAAGAATCAACCGCCCCTCGGCAAACCAGCGCACAGCCAGCGGGTAAATCCTGTGTTCCTGGGTATGAACCCGTTGCGCAAGGGTCTGCGCCGAGTCGTCAGACTCTACCGGAACCACTGCCTGTACGACCAGAGGCCCGCCATCGAGTTCCTCGGTGACGAAGTGCACGCTGCAGCCATGCTCGCTGTCACCGGCATCCAGGGCGCGTTGGTGCGTGTGCATGCCTTTGTACTTGGGCAGCAGGGAAGGGTGGATATTCAGCAGGCGCCCGTCGTAGTGCCGCACGAAGCCCGGGCTGAGAATGCGCATGAAACCGGCCAGTACCACGAGTTGGGGGTTGAAGGCGTCGATCAGTTCGACCAAGGCGCTGTCGAAGGCCTCGCGGCCTTCGAAAGCCTTGTGATCCAGCGAGCGGGTTTCGATACCCGCGTCCCTGGCGCGTTGCAGGCCGTAGGCGTCGCTGCGGTTGGAGATCACCGCAGCGATGCGCACCGGGCTGTCGCCGGTGCGCGTGCTGTCGATCAGGGCCTGCAAGTTACTGCCAGTGCCGGAAAGCAGCACCACGACATCACAGGTCCGAGGCATCAGTGAGCCTTGAGGTTCTTCAGTTCAACCTGAGCCGCGCCTTCGGCAGCGGTGGCGATCTGGCCGATGACCCAAGGCTGCTCGCCGGCTTCACGCAATACGTTCAGCGCGGTTTCAACGTGTTCCTGCGCCACGCAGATCACCATGCCCACGCCGCAGTTCAGCACGCGGTGCATTTCGGTTTCATTGACGTTGCCTTTTTCCTGCAGCCAGTCGAATACCGCAGGACGCTGCCAGCTGGCCACGTCGACGATCGCCTGGGCGCCTTTTGGCAGTACGCGCGGGATGTTGTCCAGCAGGCCGCCGCCGGTGATGTGGGCCATGGCCTTGACCGCGCCGGTGTCCTTGATCAGCTTGAGCAGTGGCTTGACGTAGATGCGGGTCGGGGCCATCAGCAGGTCGGTCAGCGGCTTGCCGTCGAGCTGGATGTTCTCGATGTCGGCACCGGACACTTCGATGATCTTGCGGATCAGCGAGTAGCCGTTGGAGTGCGGGCCGGAGGATGGCAGGGCGAGCAGGGCGTCGCCGGCAGCCACTTTGGAGCCGTCGATGATCTCGGCTTTTTCCACCACGCCGACGCAGAAGCCGGCCAGGTCGTAGTCTTCGCCTTCGTACATGCCTGGCATTTCAGCGGTTTCGCCGCCGACCAGGGAGCAACCCGACAGTTCGCAGCCGGCGCCGATGCCGGTCACCACCTGGGTGGCGGTCTCGACGTTCAGCTTGCCGGTGGCATAGTAGTCGAGGAAGAACAACGGCTCGGCACCGCATACCACCAGGTCGTTGACGCACATGGCCACCAGGTCGATGCCGATGCTGTCGTGCTTGTTCAGGTTCAGTGCCAGGCGCAGCTTGGTGCCCACACCGTCGGTACCGGAAACCAATACAGGCTGCTTGTAGCCGGCCGGGATCTCGCAGAGGGCGCCAAAACCGCCCAGGCCGCCCATGACTTCGGGGCGCGCAGTGCGCTTGGCAACGCTCTTGATGCGTTCGACCAATGCTTCACCGGCGTCGATGTCTACACCGGCGTCCTTGTAGCTCAGGGAGGGTTGCTTGCTCATGATCCAGGCCTTTAGGGGGGATTCAGGGGTAACGACCGAGCGGGCGGGCACTTTTGGTAAAAGGCCCAGCCGTTGACGGTCTGCGAAGGCGCGCGATTTTATCAGGCTTGAGGGGCAGCGGCCATCCTCGGGCCGACGGGCAGGGCAGATAGATTTAAAAAAGCAGGTTAAAAAAATGCTGATCGGGTCTGTTCAGGCACGTATTAAGGTATAGCCTTTAAACCGCTGTCGTTAATGACATGGCGAAAACTTACCAGGACCCCGTGAATGTTTTAGTTGTCGCTGTGGTCACAGCCTGGCTATACCGATTTCACGCGGTCTGTTCCAGCCGCTAAATTTGTCGTTCGGGAATCTTCCATGCGTCTGTGTAATGTCTTTTTTGTAGGCTGCTTGTCGTTGATCAGCCTGGCGAGTCATGCCGAAACCCTCAATGGCCTGTACCAGGTACTCGAACCCGTCAGCAGCCAATCGCCGCAAGAGCGCGACCAGGCGACCCAGCGCGCGGTGGAGACCCTGGTGATCCGCCTCACCGGCGACGCCAAGGCTGCGCAAGGCCCGGGCCTGGCGGCGATTCGCAAGGATCCGCAGCAAATCATCACTCAATACGGTTACGACGCCGGCCCGCCCGAGAGCCTGCAAGTGGACTTCGACCCGGTCAGCACTGATCGCGCCTTGCGTGACGCCGGCCTGTCTATCTGGGGCAGCAATCGGCCATCAATCCTTGGCTGGTGGCTGAACGACTCCACCGAAGGCAGCAGCCTGGTCGGCGATGGCCAGGCCGCTGCCCAGGCGCTGCGCCGTGCGGCACAGCACCGTGGCTTGCCATTGCGCCTGCCCCTGGGGGACCTGGATGAACAGGTGGTCGCCACCGCGCCGAATCTTGAAAACGCCGATGCCACGCCGTTGCGCGCCGCGTCCGAGCGCTACGGTGCCGACGCCTTGCTGGCCGTGCATGCACGCCAGGAAGGCAATCAATGGCAGGCCAAATGGCGCCTGTGGCTGGGTGACAAGAGCGAGCAGGGCGCCGCGCAAGGCGCCGACACGGGCGCGCTGGCCGATGCAGTCATGCTGGCGGTCAGCCAAAAACTGGCGCCGCGCTTTGCGGTCAAGCCCGGTGTGAGTACCGAGCAACTGCTGGAAGTGCAGGGCATGAACCTGGAGCGGTACGCGGCCCTGGGGCATCTGCTTGAGCCGTTTGGCGGTCAGCCGCAATGGGTGGATGGCAATCGTATTGTGTATCGGGTCAACGGCAGCGCCGATCAGTTGCGTACCCAGTTGAGCCTGGCCAAGTTGCAGGAAGTGCCTGCCGGTGAGGCCCCGGCGCAGCAGCCTGCGGTCGATGGCACACAACCGGCAGCGGCACCTGCGCCCCAGGCGCAACTGCATTTTCGTTGGTAAAAGTTCTTCCTATATAGATAGAAGCAAATAATGGAGTGGTTTATGGCGGATACGCGTCGTTGGGTGTGGCTTGGCGGGATCGTCCTGCTGTGCGTTTTTGTGTTCCTGCTGCATTCGATCCTGACGCCGTTCCTGGTTGCGTTGCTGCTCGCCTATCTGTTCGATCCTGTGGTGGATCGCCTGGAAAAAGCCGGTCTGTCGCGGACCTTGGGCGTGGTTGCGGTGTTTGCGTTGTTCACATTGATCATCACCGCGCTGGTGCTGGTGCTGGTGCCGATGCTGGCCAAGCAACTGTTTCGTCTCTATGAGCTGGCGCCGCAGATGCTCGACTGGCTGCAGCACACGGCGATGCCGTGGGCCCAGGCCAAGTTGGGCCTGTCGGATGGTTTCTGGAAGTTCGACAAGGTCAAGGCGGCGATCAGCGAGCACATGGGCCAGACCACCGATATTGTGGGGGTGATCCTCAGCCAGGCGACCGCGTCCAGCCTGGCGCTGATCGGCTGGCTGACCAACCTGGTGCTGATTCCGGTGGTGGCGTTCTACCTGCTGCGCGATTGGGACATCATGATGGCCAAGATCCGCAGCCTGCTGCCCCGCAACCGTGAAGAGCGCATCGTGGCCCTGGCCGGCGAGTGCCATGAGGTGCTTGGCGCCTTTGTGCGTGGGCAGTTGCTGGTGATGCTGGCACTGGGGATCATCTACGCGGCGGGCTTGATGGCCATCGGCCTGGAGCTGGGCCTGTTGATCGGCCTGATCGCCGGCCTCGCCGCTATCGTGCCGTATATGGGCTTTGTGATCGGTATCGGTGCGGCGTTGGTGGCTGGCCTGTTCCAGTTTGGCGGCGACCTGTACCCGATGCTGGGGATTGTCGCGGTGTTCATGGTCGGCCAGGCCTTGGAAGGCATGGTGCTCACGCCGTTGCTGGTGGGGGACCGGATTGGCCTGCACCCGGTGGCAGTGATCTTTGCGATCCTGGCGGGCGGCGAACTGTTTGGTTTTACCGGCATTCTGCTGGCACTGCCGGTGGCGGCGGTGATCATGGTGCTGGTGCGTCATGTGCACGATCTGTACAAGGATTCCGACGCCTATACGGGGGTCGAAGACCCCGACCTGTAACCGCTGCGTCATAAACCCGGCTTCGGCCGGGTTTGTTGTTTATGGGGCTATGGCGTCAAACAATCCGCTTAAAACCGGCAAGTTAACGCAAACCTTTGATTTTGCTTGTGGTCTGCTGCATTGTGCGCCCGGCGTCACGGGTATAAACTTTGCAAACTTTACACAGAGGCCACTAACGGTTCGATGGGAGCCGTTCAGTCAGCATGAAACCGATTCAGCTGCCCTTAGGTGTGCGTCTGCGTGATGACGCTACCTTTATCAATTACTACCCAGGCGCCAATGCCGCTGCACTCGGCTATGTCGAGCGGCTCTGCGAAGCCGACGCCGGGTGGACCGAAAGCCTGATCTATCTGTGGGGTAAACACGGCGTAGGGCGTACCCACCTGTTGCAGGCCGCTTGCCTGCGTTTCGAGCAGATGGGCGAGCCGGCGGTTTACCTGCCCCTGGCCGAGTTGATGGATCGCGGCATCGGGATCTTCGACAACCTTGAGCAATACGAACTGGTGTGCCTGGACGATCTGCAGGCAGTGGCCGGCAAGGCGGATTGGGAAGAGGCGCTGTTCCATCTGTTCAACCGCCTGCGTGACAGCGGCCGGCGCTTGTTGATTGCGGCCTCCACCTCGCCACGGGAGTTGCCGGTGAAGCTGGCCGACCTCAAGTCGCGCCTGACCCTGGCGCTGATCTTCCAGATGCGCCCACTCTCCGACGAAGACAAACTGCGTGCCCTGCAATTGCGTGCATCCCGTCGCGGCCTGCACCTCACCGATGAAGTCGGGCACTTTATCCTCACCCGTGGCACCCGCAGCATGAGCGCGTTGTTCGATTTGCTCGAGCAGCTCGATCAGGCCTCCTTGCAGGCTCAACGAAAATTGACGATCCCTTTTCTCAAGGAAACGTTGGGCTGGTAACTGATTGAATCTACGGGGTTCGGCAATTTACAGGCGCCAGAAATCCTGCGTTTAAGCCACGTTGGCTACGCATGTGAACCGATAAATGGAATTACGGCTTAGATGTCATAGTCCAATCGCGAAGTCACATAGAGCACGATTGAATTTGCAAATCGATGTGATAGAAGGCATAGTCTCGACTTCTTTACATACCAGCCACGGTCGTGCCCATGCTAAATCGCTTCGCACCCCTCGTGCCCCTCGCACTCGTTACCCTGTTGTTTGGTTGCGCCTCCCACCCTCAACAGGTGGTTGAGCAGCAAAAACCTCAACAACAGTCCCAGGCAAAATTCGTTGCTGCACAGTCTGCTTCTGTCTATGAAGAAGAGGTGGCAACCGAAAAGGAACTGGCCGATTTTTCCGGCAACAAGCCTTACCAGCTTCCAGTCCTGGCCGACAGCATCCTCGAACGCGGCATGTCCCTGATCGGTACCCGTTACCGTTTCGGCGGTACCTCTGAAGCCGGTTTCGACTGCAGCGGTTTCATCGGCTACCTGTTTCGTGAAGAAGCTGGCATGAACCTGCCACGCTCCACTCGCGAAATGATCAACGTGAAAGCACCGTTGGTCGCGCGCAACAACCTCAAGCCCGGTGATCTGCTTTTCTTCAGTACTGCAGGTCGTGGTCGCGTCAGCCATGCCGGTATCTACCTGGGCGATAACCAGTTTATCCACTCCAGCAGCCGTCGCAGTGGCGGTGTTCGAGTCGACAGCCTGGGTGACAGCTACTGGAGCAAAACCTTCATCGAAGCCAAGCGCGCACTCGCCATGGCCCCGACTACGGTTACCGCCAGTAAGTAAACTTAAAGTGATACTTGAAGTTTGACGTGTAAGCGCTAGAATCCCTGGACATTGTTGTAATCCGTTCGCGCGAGCTTTGCTTGCGCGTTCTGGTTTTCAGCGTTCGGCAGCGATAGCCGCATCCAGACCAGGATTGTTCTGCACATGTCGACCTCAGCCCGCCTGCTCCTTATTCTCTGCGCCGCGCTTATCAGCGCCTGCGCCAGCCGGCCGCCGCCCGCTCCCGTTGCGGTCAAGCCCAAGCCGGTATTCAACTATTCCACCCAGAATTTCTCGCCTGCGGCCGAAGACGTACTCTTTCGTGCACTGGGCCTGGTCGGCACGCCTTACCGTTGGGGCGGCAACACGCCGGACTCGGGTTTCGATTGCAGTGGCCTGATCGGCTTCGTCTTCCGCGACGCCGCCGGCATCTCCCTGCCGCGCACCACTCGCGAACTGATCGTGATGCGCGCCCAGGATGTCAGCGAGCAGAACCTGCAGACCGGCGACCTGCTGTTCTTCGCCACCGGTGGCGGCTCCCAGGTCAGCCACGCCGGGATTTACGTGGGCGAAGGTCGCTTTGTGCATGCGCCGCAGACCGGCGGTACGGTCAAGCTGGACACCTTGTCCAAGGCGTATTGGCAGAATGCCTATCTGAGCGCCAAGCGTGTGTTGCCAGCAAACCTGGCACGTAATCCCTGAAATCAGCGATAAGCTTCAAGTCGTAAGCTGCAAGAGGGTGCAATCCCACCTTGCAGCTCCACGCTTGAAGCTTGCGGCTTCGCTACCTAGTGGCCGACACCCGCCACACCTTATTCCCCACATCATCCGCCACCAGCAAATCCCCTTGCTGATCGATCACCACGCCCACCGGCCGGCCCATGGCGTTCTCATCTTTATCGAGAAACCCGGTCAGCACGTCCACTGGCTGCCCTTTAGGCTGGCCTGCCTCGAACGGCACGAAGATCACCTTGTAGCCACTGTGGGGCTTGCGGTTCCATGAGCCATGCTGGCCGATGAACGCGCCGTTGCTGAACGGCGCCGGGAGTTTGCTGCCCTCGGCGAACGTCAGTCCCAAAGACGCGGTGTGCGGCCCTACCGCATAGTCCGGCACGATTGCCTTGGCCACCAGGTCCAGGTTCTGCGGCGTGACGCGTACATCCACATGCTGGCCGTAATAGCTGAAGGGCCAGCCATAGAACCCGCCATCCTTGACCGAGGTGATGTAGTCGGGCACCAGGTCGCTGCCGATCTCGTCGCGCTCGTTCACCGCCGTCCATAGCTTGCCGCTCTGGGGTTCCCAGGCCATGCCGTTAGGGTTGCGCAGGCCGGAAGCGAAAATGCGCTGCTGGCCGCTGGCGCGATCCACTTCCCAGATAGCCGCCCGGCCCTGTTCCGCCTCAAGACCGTTCTCACCGACGTTGCTGTTGGAGCCGACGCTCACGTACAGCTTGCTGCCGTCCTTGCTGGCGATCACGTTCTTGGTCCAGTGGTGATTCAGGGGCCCGCCCGGCAGGTCGACCACCTTGGTGCCAGGTGCCTTGATCGCGGTTTCGCCCGCTTGATAGGGAAAACGCAGCAGCTTGTCCGAATCGGCCACGTACAGGTCATTGCCGACCAGTGTCATACCGAAGGGCGAGTTGAGGTTTTCCAGGAACACCGTACGGGTCTCGGCAACCCCATCGTGATCGGCGTCGCGCAGCAGGGTAATGCGATTGGGGCTCGGCACCCCGGCACCGGCGCGGCCCATGACCTTCTCCATGACCCAGCCGCGAATGCCCTTGGAATCATCCGGCTTGGGCGGCGCATTGGTTTCTGCCACCAGCACATCGCCGTTGGGTAGCACATACAGCCAGCGCGGGTGGTCCAGGCCTTCGGCGAACGCCGCCACTTGGGTGCCGGCCGCCGCCGTTGGCTTCACGCCCTCCGGCCAGCCGATAGCCGGGGCAATGTTCACCGTGGGAATCAGGGTTTTGTTCGGCTCGGGTAGCTGCGGCGACGGCCCGGTGCCGTCGGACACCTGCAGGGTGGAGCTTTCACCGCAGGCCGCGAGGGTGCCGGCGAGCATGATGAGTAGGGCGAGTCTGGTTTTATGCATGGTGTTCTCCTTGATACCTGTAAGGGTAGAGGAGGGCGCTGGTGCGATGGTTCAAGTGCAAGGCCAGCTTTAATTGACGCTCCACCCCCAACCCACTAACCTTCGCGGCTTGTTCCAGGTGCTCTGTGACCCATGGGTCGACCGAGTGAAACAGGGAAGCCGGTGAGCGAGCGCACTTGTACACAGTGCTGCCGCGATTCCGGCGCTGCCCCCGCAACGGTAAATGAGTCAAGACGGTGCCTTTTGCCACTGTATCGCCCGCGATATGGGAAGGCGCGCCGTCGGCGTGTTCGCTCTGTCGATGAGCCAGCGCACCACTCATGAGTCCGGAGACCGGCCTGGATCATCCAACAGCATCACGGTGGGCGATGCTTGGCTGTCTGTTTTTTCCTGCCTGCCGTTTTTGTCCAGCCCCAACGGAGAGCTGCCATGACCGATACCCCCGACCGCGACGAACGCCACCTGGCGCGCATGCTGCGCAAAAAAGCCGTGATCGACGAGCGCATCGCCAATTCCCCCAATGAGTGCGGCTTGCTGCTGGTGCTGACCGGCAACGGCAAAGGCAAGAGCAGCTCGGCATTCGGCATGCTCGCGCGCGCCATGGGCCACGGCATGCAGTGCGGTGTGGTGCAGTTCATCAAGGGGCGCAACAGCACCGGTGAGGAGTTGTTCTTCCGTCGCTTCCCCGAGCAAGTGCGTTTCCACGTGATGGGCGAAGGCTTCACCTGGGAGACCCAGGACCGCCAGCGCGATATCGCTGCCGCCGAAGCCGCCTGGGCCGTGTCTCGCGAACTGCTGCAAGACCCGCGCATCGGCCTGGTGGTGCTGGATGAGCTGAACATCGCCCTCAAGCATGGTTACCTCGACTTGGACCAGGTCCTCAGCGACCTGCAAGCGCGTCCGCCGATGCAGCACGTGGTCGTCACCGGCCGTGGCGCCAAGCCTGAATTGATCGAAATGGGCGATACCGTCACCGAAATGGGCATGCTCAAGCACGCGTTCCAGGCCGGGATCAAGGCACAGAAGGGCGTCGAACTTTGAATCAGCCCCGTCACTGCCCGGCCGTCCTGATCGCTGCACCGGCGTCCGGCCAGGGCAAAACCACCGTCACCGCCGCGCTGGCCCGTTTGCACCGCAACCTGGGGCGCAGGGTACGCGTGTTCAAATGCGGCCCGGATTTCCTGGACCCGATGATCCACGAGCGCGCCAGCGGTGCGCCGGTGTATCAATTGGACATGTGGATGGTGGGCGAGCAGGAAAGTCGCCGCCTGCTGTGGGAAGCGGCGGGTGAGGCCGACCTGATCCTGATCGAAGGCGTGATGGGCCTGTTCGATGGCACACCGTCCAGCGCCGACCTGGCGCGGCATTTCGGCGTGCCGGTGCTCGGTGTGATCGACGGCACCGCCATGGCCCAGACGTTTGGCGCCCTGGCCCTGGGCCTGGCGCGCTATCAGCCGGACCTGCCGTTTGCCGGGGTGCTGGCCAACCGCGTCGGCACCCTGCGCCATGCGCAGTTGCTGGAAGGCAGCCTCACCGAAGGCTTGCGCTGGTATGGCGCCCTGTCCCGCGAAACCGGGATCGAACTGCCCAGCCGCCATTTGGGCCTGGTGCAGGCCAGCGAGCTGAATGACCTCGACGTGCGCCTGGACGCCGCCGCCCAGGCCCTGGGCAGCAGCTGCGAAGTCGCATTGCCGCCACCGGTGACCTTCGCCGCGCCGGAAGTGATCATGGCCGAACCATTGCTGGCCGGTGTGCGCATTGCGGTGGCCCGTGACGAAGCCTTCGCCTTCACCTATGGCGCCAGCCTCGACCTGCTGCGGGCGATGGGGGCCGAGTTGCACTTCTTCTCGCCGATCCATGATCGCCAGCTGCCCGAGGCTGACAGCCTGTATTTGCCCGGCGGTTACCCGGAATTGCACCACCAGGCGCTGTCGCAAAACACGCCGATGCTTGACGCCATTCGTAACCATCATGCCGCCGGCAAACCCTTGCTCGCCGAGTGTGGCGGCATGCTCTACCTGCTGGACTCGCTCACCGATGTCGACGGCACCCGCGCCGAACTGGTCGGCCTGCTGCAAGGCGATGCGGTGATGCAAAAGAAACTCGCGGCCCTGGCCCTGCAAAGTGTCGAACTGCCGGAAGGCGTGCTGCGCGGGCACACGTACCACCATTCCCTGACCAGCACCGAGTGCCAGCCGATTGCCCGTGGCCTGAGCCCGAACGGTGGGCGCGGTGCCGAAGCGGTGTTCCGGCAGGGGCGGATGACGGCCTCTTACGTGCACTTCTATTTCCCGTCGAATCCGACGGCGGTAGCCGCGTTGTTTGCCCCGGACCGAGCTGAAACCCCATCCACTGTGGGAGGGGGCTTGCCCCCGATAGGGCCATGACCGACAACGCTTTCCCCCAGGCCGACCGCGACGCCGTCTACCGCGCCATCGCCGAACGCCGCGACATGCGCCACTTCAGCGGCGGCAGTGTCGCGCCCGAATTGCTGCATCGCCTGCTCCAGGCCGCGCACCAGGCGCCCAGTGTCGGCCTGATGCAGCCCTGGCGGTTTATCCGCATCAGCGACCGCGCGTTGCGCAGCCGGATTCAACAGTTGGTGGAAGAAGAACGCGTGCGCACCGCCGAGGCGTTGGGCGAGCGCTCCGATGCGTTCATGAAGCTCAAGGTCGAAGGCATTCACGACTGCGCCGAAGTGCTGGTGGCGGCGTTGATGGATGATCGCGAGCGCCACATCTTCGGGCGGCGCACCTTGCCGGAGATGGACCTGGCGTCGCTGTCCTGTGCGATCCAGAACCTGTGGCTGGCCGCGCGGGTCGAGGGGTTGGGCATGGGCTGGGTCTCGCTGTTCGAACCCCAGGCCCTGGCCGACCTGCTGGGCCTGCCGCCCGGTGCGAAACCCCTGGCGGTCTTGTGCCTGGGGCCGGTGACGGAGTTTTACCCGGCACCGATGTTGCAGCTCGAAGGCTGGACCGAGCCTCGGCCGTTGAGTGACATGGTGTATGAAAATGCGTGGGGAGTGAGTCAATGAGTGTGGCCTTGCTGTGTGTCGCAGCAGTGGCGCTGGATGCGCTGCTGGGCGAGCCCAGGCGCTGGCATCCGCTGGTGGCGTTCGGCAATTTTGCCGGGCGCATCGAGCAGCGTTTCAACAGCGGTGGCCGGGGCTGGCGCAGCCATGGCGTGACCGCGTGGGTTATCGCCGTGGTGCCATTGACCCTGCTGGCCACCGCGTTGTCGTGGGCGCCGTATATCGGCTGGGTCCTGGAGATCCTCGCGTTGTACTGCGCCCTCGGCATGCGCAGCCTCGGCGAGCATGTGATCCCGGTGGCCCAGGCCCTGCGCAGCGATGACCTCGACGCGGCCCGCACACGGGTGAGCTACCTGGTCAGCCGCCAGACCAGTGAACTGGATCGCACCGAAGTCGCCCGTGCCGCCACCGAATCGGTGCTGGAAAACGGCAGCGATGCGGTGTTTGCCGCGTTGTTCTGGTTTGTCGTCGCCGGCGTACCGGGCGTGGTGCTCTACCGCCTGAGCAATACGCTCGACGCGATGTGGGGCTATCGCAACGAACGCTTCGAGCGTTTCGGTTGGGCCGCGGCCAAGATCGACGATGTACTCAACTATGTGCCTGCACGCCTGGTGGCCTTGACCTACGCCGTGCTGGGCAAAACCCGCCTGGCCCTCAAATGCTGGCGCACCCAGGGGCCGACCTGGGACAGCCCCAATGCCGGGCCGGTGATGGCATCCGGCGCTGGCGCGTTGGGCGTTGAGCTGGGTGGCGCCGCGATTTACCACGGCGAGGTGCACCAGCGTCCGCCACTGGGCGAAGGCCCGGCGGCGGATGCCGACTCTATCGACCGCGGCTGGCAACTGGTGCAGCGCGGCGTATGGTTGTGGTTGCTGATTCTCTGCGTGGGGGGGCAATTTTATGCTTGAGCACGGTGGCCGGCTGCGCAAGGCAGCGATTCAGTACGGGATTGCCGAGGCCGATTGGCTGGACCTGTCTAGCGGCCTCGCACCCTGGCCATGGCCGATCCCGGAGATTCCGCTGCGGGCCTGGGCGCGCTTGCCGGAGTCCGACGACGGCCTGGAACAGGCGGCCAGCGAGTATTACGGCGCCGCGCATCTGCTGCCGGTGCCCGGCTCCCAGGCGGCGATTCAGTTGCTGCCGCGCCTGCGCCGTGCCGGCAAGGTCGGCGTGCTGTCGCCGTGCTACGCCGAACATGCCGAGGCCTGGCGGCGTGCCGGCTACGTGGTGCGTGAAGTGCAGGAGCAGGAAGTCGACTTCTTCCTCGACGTCCTCGACGTGCTGGTGGTGGTCAATCCCAATAACCCCACCGGGTTGAGCCTGGCCCCGCAACGCCTGCTGGACTGGCACACAAGGCTGGCCCAGCGCGGCGGCTGGCTGGTGGTGGACGAAGCGTTCATGGATGTCACCCCGCAGTTGAGCCTGGCGAGCCAGGCCCATCAGGTCGGCCTGATTGTGCTGCGTTCGTTCGGCAAGTTTTTCGGCCTGGCCGGGGTGCGCCTGGGCTTTGTGCTGGCCGAGCGCAGGCTGCTCAAGTTGCTGGCCGAACAGGTTGGGCCCTGGGCTGTCAGCGGGCCGACGCGGGTACTGGGCCAAGTGTGCCTGCGCGATACTGCCGGTCATGCACGGCAGCGGGCACGCTGCATCGAGGCCGGCCAGCGTTTGTTTGAACTGCTCGAGCGTCGTGGCTTTCAACCCCAGGGCGGCTGCGCGTTGTTCCAATGGTTGATCACCCCGCACGCCGAGCGCATGCACGAATTCATGGCCCAGCGCGGCATCTTGCTGCGCCTGTTTGTGCACAACAGCAGCGTGCGGTTTGGCCTGCCCGACACCGAGGCCGATTGGTCGCGTCTCGACGAAGCGCTGGCTGCCTACAAGGACGCCTCATGAGTACGCTGATGGTGCAAGGCACCACCTCCGATGCCGGCAAAAGTACCCTGGTGACCGCGTTGTGCCGTTGGCTGGTACGCCAGGGCATTGCCGTGGTGCCGTTCAAACCGCAGAACATGGCGCTCAACAGTGCGGTGACGGCCGAGGGCGGCGAGATCGGTCGTGCCCAGGCGGTGCAGGCCCAGGCGGCCAACCTGGCGCCCCATACCGACATGAACCCGGTGCTGCTCAAGCCCAACAGCGACACCGGCTCCCAGGTGATCATCCATGGCCGCGCCGTGACCAGCATGAACGCGGTGGCCTATCACGACTACAAAGCCATCGCGATGCAGGCGGTGCTGGCTTCCCACGCGCGGTTGAGCGAAGCCTACCCGGTGGTGATGGTGGAAGGCGCAGGCTCCCCGGCGGAGATCAACCTGCGCGCCAACGACATTGCCAATATGGGCTTCGCCGAGGCCGTCGACTGCCCGGTGCTGCTGATTGCCGACATCAATCGCGGCGGGGTGTTCGCCCATCTGGTCGGCACCCTGGAATTGCTCTCTCCCAGCGAACAGGCGCGGGTCAAGGGCTTCATCATCAACCGCTTTCGCGGCGACATCGCACTGCTGCAACCCGGCCTGGATTGGTTGCAGGCACGCACCGGCAAACCGGTGGTGGGCGTATTGCCCTACGTGATGGACCTGCACCTGGAAGCCGAGGACGGTATCGACCAACGCCAGATCGACAAGGCGGCGCAGGTGCTCAAGGTGGTGGTGCCGGTGTTGCCGCGCATCAGCAACCATACGGATTTCGATCCGCTGCGCCTGCATCCTCAGGTGGACTTGCAGTTCATCGGGCCGGGCCAGCCGATTCCGGCCGCCGACCTGGTCATCCTGCCGGGCTCGAAAAGCGTGCGCAGCGACCTCGCGTACCTGCGTGCCCATGGCTGGGACACCGCCGTGGCGCGGCACTTGCGCTACGGCGGCAAGGTGCTGGGGATTTGCGGCGGCTTGCAGATGCTCGGTGAGCAGGTGCACGACCCGTTGGGCCTGGAAGGGCCGGCCGGCTCCAGCGACGGCCTGGGGCTGCTGGCGTTCAGCACCACCCTGGAAGAAGAGAAGCAACTGCGTAATGTTCGCGGGCGTTTGTTGCTGGAGGACGCCGAGGTCAGTGGCTATGAGATCCATGCCGGCGTGACGTGCGGCGCGGCCCTGGCGAACGCCGCCGTGCTGCTGGAGGACGGTCGCCGTGACGGCGCGCAAAGTGCTGATGGGCAGATTCTTGGCACGTATCTGCATGGCGTGTTCGAGACTCCGGCGGCTTGCAGTGCGTTGCTGCGTTGGGCTGGGTTGCAGGATGTGCAGGAGGTGGATTATCACGCCCTTCGCGAGCGTGATATCGAACGGTTGGCGGATCTGGTGGAGAACCATCTGGACACCGATTTATTGCGCAAGCTGTGTGGGGTTTAAGGGTGTACACACGGTTCAAATGTGGGAGGGGCGGTGCGACAATTCGACTTGCCCCCGATAGCGGTGTATCAGGTGCTGAATTGTTCAGGTATACCGAGTACATATCCATTCCTGCGGTAACGGCCACTTATGGTTCCGCTCTTACAGCGGCTCACTTTTGGAAAGGCCCAAAAGTAAGCAAAAGGCCTTCGCCCCACCACTCGGCACCTCGCTTGGGCTCGGTGTGCCCGAACGCAGGCTTGAATCCGTGGGCCGCCGCAATGGGCCATCCCTGGCCCAGTGCGGCTAACCCGGCGTCCTGCCGGGTTACCCACGGATTCAAACCTGCGTTCGGCCAGCGTGGTTTACGGGGCGACTTCAGATCAAAAGCAGGATCAAAAACGACTCGCTTCGCATCGTGGAGTGGTGGGTGGGGAGGGGGGGCCTCATGCTTCAACTGATTTTAGGCGGCGCCCGCTCCGGCAAAAGCCGCCTTGCTGAAAAGCTTGCTGCAGAGTGTGGTTTTTCCGTCATTTATATCGCCACCAGCCAGCCGCTTGACGGCGAGATGAATGCCCGTGTTGCCTTGCATCGCGAGCGTCGCCCTGATCATTGGGGTTTGATCGAAGAACCTGTCGAGCTGGCGCGTGTGCTACGCGAAAACGCTGCGCCCGGTCGTTGCCTGTTGGTGGATTGCCTGACCCTGTGGCTGACCAATCTGCTGATGCTCGAAGACGCGCAGCGCCTGGCGTTCGAGCGCGATCAATTGCTGGAAAGCCTGGCCGTGCTGTCGGGTGAAATTATTTTTGTCAGCAACGAGACCGGTCTGGGTGTCGTGCCGCTGGGCGAATTGACTCGCCGCTATGTGGATGAAGCCGGTTGGCTGCATCAAGCCTTGGCCGAGCGCTGTCAGCGTGTTGTCCTGACGGTTGCCGGCCTGCCCCTGACGTTGAAAGGTACTGCGTTATGACTGACACCTGGTGGCTCAACCCTTGTAAGGCCATTGACGCCTCGGCGTACGAACAAGCCCTGGCGCGCCAGCAGCAATTGACCAAGCCGGCCGGTTCCCTGGGCCAGCTGGAAGCGCTGGCGGTGCAATTGGCCGGCTTGCAGGGCCAGGTCAAACCGTCGGTGGACCGGCTGTGGATCGCCATCTTTGCCGGTGACCACGGCGTGGTTGCCGAAGGTGTATCGGCGTTTCCCCAGGAAGTGACCGGGCAAATGCTGCATAACTTTGTCACCGGTGGCGCGGCCATCAGTGTATTGGCGCGGCAACTGGATGCGCAGTTGGAAGTGGTCGACCTCGGTACGGTGACCCCTTCGCTGAGCCTGCATGGCGTGCGTCACCTGAATATCGGCGCGGGCACCGCCAATTTCGTCAAGGGCCCGGCAATGACCGGTGCCCAGGGCCGATTGGCATTGCAGGCGGGTCGCGACAGTGTGCTGCGCGCCCGTGAAAGCGGTGCGCAGTTGTTTGTTGGCGGCGAGATGGGCATTGGCAACACCACCGCCGCCAGTGCGCTGGCCTGCGCCTTGCTCGATTGCCAGGTGACCGAGCTGACAGGCCCGGGCACCGGATTGAATGCCCAAGGCGTCAGTCACAAGGTGGCGGTGATCGAACGCGCGCTGGCCGTGCATGCCGCGCAGCGTGGGGATGCGCTGCACACCCTGTGCAATCTCGGTGGCTTTGAAATCGCTGCCCTGGTGGGGGCTTACCTGGCCTGCGCCCAGGAAGGCATCGTGGTGTTGGTGGATGGGTTTATCTGCACCGTCGCGGCGCTGGTCGCCACGCGCTTGAACCCGGCGTGCCGCGAATGGCTGCTGTTCGGCCACCGCGGCGCCGAGCCTGGCCATCGCCATGTCTTGCAGAGCCTCGATGCACAACCGTTGCTGGAACTCGGCCTGCGCCTGGGCGAGGGCAGTGGCGCGGCGTTGGCGGTGCCATTGCTGCGCCTGGCCTGTGCGCTGCACGGGCAGATGGCGACGTTTGCCGAAGCGGCCGTGGCAGACCGTCCGGCATGACCTTGCACCTGGACCTGTTGCGCCATGGCGAAACCGAACTGGGGGGTGGCCTGCGCGGCAGCCTGGACGATGCATTGACCGCCAAGGGCTGGGAACAGATGCGCGCCGCTGTGGTGGCACAGGGGCCCTGGGATCGGCTGATCAGCTCGCCGCTGCAACGCTGCGCGCGGTTCGCGGATGAACTGGGCGCGCGGCTGAATGTGCCGGTGAGTCTGGAAAAGGACCTGCAGGAACTGCACTTCGGTGCCTGGGAAGGGCAAAGTGCGGCAGCGCTGATGGAGACCGACGCCGAAGGCCTGGGCCGGTTTTGGGCCGATCCCTATAGCTTCACGCCGCCCCAGGGCGAACCGGTCAGCGCGTTTTCCCTGCGGGTTTTGGGCGCCGTCCTGCGCCTGCATAAGGCGTATGCCGGTGAGCGTGTGCTGTTGATCAGCCACGGCGGGGTGATGCGTTTGCTGTTGGCCCACGCTCGGGGGCTGCCCCGTGAGCAGTTGCTGAATGTCGAAGTCGCTCATGGTGGGTTGTTCAACCTGCAGGTCGGCGCCGATGGCGTGTTGAAGGAAGGAATCTGAGCATGCTGCCGTTCTGGATCGCCGTGCAGTTCCTGAGCAGTTTGCCGATTCGCCTGCCGGGTATGCCGCAACCGCAGGAACTGGGGCGCTCGTTGCTGTTTTATCCTGTGGTCGGGTTGCTGTTCGGCGTGCTGCTGTGGGGGCTCAATACGCTGTTGATCGGATCACCGCTGTTGTTGCACGCCGCGCTGCTGCTGACGGCCTGGGTGTTGCTCAGTGGCGGCTTGCACCTCGACGGCCTGGCGGACAGCGCCGATGCCTGGCTGGGTGGCTTCGGCGACCGCGAGCGCACCCTCAGCATCATGAAAGACCCGCGCAGCGGGCCGATTGCGGTGGTCACCCTGGGCCTGGTGTTGCTGCTCAAGTTCACCGCGCTGGTGGCTTTGATCGAACAGCGCAACGGTGTGGCGTTGATTCTCGCGCCGTTGATCGGCCGCGCGTCGATGCTGGGGTTGTTTCTCACCACGCGCTATGTGCGAGCGGGTGGGTTGGGCCAGGCGTTGTCGGATCATCTACCGCGCGTCGTCGGGCAACAGGTGCTGATCCTCAGTGGCCTGGCCTGCATCCTGATCGGTGGTTTCAGCGGTGGGGTTGCCGTGCTGCTCGCGGCCGTGTGTTTTATCGGCCTGCGCCAACTGATGGTCAATCGCCTCGGCGGCACCACCGGCGATACCGCTGGCGCGCTGCTGGAGCTGCTGGAAGTGGCTGTTCTGGTCGGTTTGGCGTTGTAACACTTTCTTGCATTTCCTTAATCGCGGGTATATACACGTTCCATGCTTGCCTCCCAATGTTTATGCACCAACCTGCGACGTGCCGCCCGTGGCGTCAGCAGGCACTACGACGGCGCCCTCGACGGCTTCGGGATCAACGTCGCCCAGTATTCCTTGCTGTGCAACCTGCAGCGCCTCGATCAACCGAGCATTTCCAGCCTGGCCGACGCCATGGGCCTGGATCGCAGCACCTTGGGGCGCAACCTGCGGGTGTTGGAAGGTGAGGGCCTGGTGCGGATGGTAGAGGGCGATGATCTGCGCAACCGCCTGGTGCTGTTGACCGCCGCCGGTGAAGAGCGCCTGGCGGCAGCGTTACCCGCCTGGGAGGCGGCGCAACAGAAATTGGTCGATCAACTCGGCGCGGAAAAACGCGAAACCCTGTTGGCCTTGCTGGATGAACTCGCCTGAACGCGGGTTTGTTCGAACACAAGCGGGTATATACCCGCGAACGGAGAATAAGAAATGACGTCGATGTGGCGCACCAGTGGTTGGATCCTTGTAGGGAGTGCGCTGATCCTGGCGTTGTCCTTGGGCGTGCGGCACGGGTTCGGCCTGTTCCTGGCGCCGATGAGCAGCGAATTCGGCTGGGGCCGTGAGACCTTTGCCTTTGCCATCGCCTTGCAGAACCTGATCTGGGGCCTGGCGCAGCCCTTTACCGGTGCCCTGGCCGACCGGTTCGGCGCCACCAAGGCGGTATTTGTCGGCGGGGTGTTATACGCCGCGGGCCTGGTGTTGATGGGCCTGTCGGATTCGGCGTGGTCATTGTCCTTGAGTGCCGGCCTGCTGATCGGGATTGGCCTGTCGGGTACATCGTTTTCGGTGATTCTGGGCGTGGTCGGCCGCGCCGTGGCGCCGGAAAAACGCAGCATGGCCATGGGCATTGCCAGTGCCGCCGGTTCGTTTGGCCAGTTCGCCATGGTGCCGGGCACCTTGGGCTTGATCAGTTGGCTGGGCTGGTCGGCCGCGTTGCTGGCGCTGGGCCTGATGGTGGCGCTGATCCTGCCGCTGGTGAGCATGCTCAAGGATCGCCCGCTGCCGGTCATGGCCGGCCAGCAGACCCTGGGTGAAGCCTTGAAGGAAGCCTGCTCCCACTCCGGGTTCTGGCTGCTGGCCTTCGGCTTTTTCGTCTGCGGTTTCCAGGTGGTGTTTATTGGTGTGCACCTGCCGGCCTACCTGGTGGACCAGCACTTGCCGGCCACGGTCGGCACCACGGTGTTGGCGTTGATTGGGTTGTTCAATATCTTCGGCACCTATACCGCCGGCTGGCTTGGCGGGCGCATGTCCAAGCCGCGCCTGTTGACCGGGTTGTACCTGCTGCGCGCGGTGGTGATCATCCTGTTCCTGTGGGCACCGGTGACCGAAGTCACGGCCTACCTGTTCGGCATGGCCATGGGCTTTTTGTGGCTGTCCACGGTACCGCTGACCAACGGCACGGTCGCCACGTTGTTCGGAGTGCGAAACCTGTCCATGCTCGGTGGGATCGTGTTCCTTTTCCACCAGCTCGGCTCGTTCCTTGGTGGTTGGTTGGGCGGGGTGGTCTATGATCGAACCGGTAACTACGATTTGATCTGGCAAGTGGCGATCCTGTTGAGCGTGCTCGCCGCAGCCCTGAATTGGCCGGTACGTGAGCGGCCGGTGGCGCGATTGCAGGCGCAGATGGAGACGGCATGAGTTCGACCTGGTATTGGTTTGGCGGGGCAATCGCGGCCGCACTGTTGCTGGCCCTGGCCTGGTGGGGCTGGCAGCGCGGTGGCCTGGCGTTGATGCAACTGGGTATGTCGATCTGTTAAGTTCGGTGCCTGAACTCTTTAAAGGACGTTTCGACATGCAGATGCGCTGGCTGGCTGTACCTGTGCTGATGGCTGCTTTTGGCGGCGTGGCGTTGGCTGCCGATTGCCCGCCGTTGCTGGAGGGGCAATTGCCCAAGTTGCGCGCCAAGGAATCCATCGACCTGTGCCAACGTTTTGCCGGCAAGCCCCTGGTGATCGTCAACACGGCGAGCTTTTGCGGGTTCGCGCCGCAATTCAAAGGCCTCGAAGCGCTGTATCAGCGCTACAAGGATGAAGGGTTGGAGGTGATCGGCGTGCCATCCGATGACTTCAAGCAGGAAGCCAAGACCGGCGAAGAAACCGCCAAGGTCTGCTACGTGAACTACGGCGTGACCTTCACCATGACCGAGCCGCAGAAGGTCAAGGGGCCGGACGCGGTGCACCTGTTCAAGGTATTGGCGCAGCAGAGCAATGCGCCGAAGTGGAATTTCTACAAGTACGTGGTGGACCGCCAGGGCAAGGTGATTGCCGATTTCTCCAGCCTCACCAAGCCGGACAGCCCCGACCTGATCAAGGCGGTGGAGCAGGCGATAGCGTCCAAACCCTGATTATCGGGCACTGAAAAGCCCCGCCTCCCTTGCAGGAGAGCGGGGCTTTTTTACACCCGTCCGGATCAGAAGGTGTAGGTCATGCCCAGGCCGAAACCGTTGGCACTGTTTTCGTACTTGGCGCGGTAACTGGCTGTCGACGGGGCGTTAGCCGTCTGGTTGATCTTGACGTCTTCTTCTTTCAGGTACGAATACGCCAGGTCGACGGTCATGTTATCCATGACTTTGTAGCCCAGGCCCACGCTGAAGATCGTACGGTCGCCCGTCGGGATGCGCGGCGAACGATCGGTGTTGTTGGCCGGGGATTGGTCGAAGGTCAGGCCGGTACGCAGCACGACTTGCTTGGTCAACTGATACGAGGTACCCACGGCGTAGGCCCAGGTGTCGTGCCAATTTTGTTCTTCAGTGATAGAGCCCAGTTGGCTTGGCGCCAGTAAGCCGCCTGCAGCTGTTACGCCTTCGTTGTTGACGGTGATCTCTTTCAGGCGACTCCAACGCGTCCAGGTTGCACCGCCGTAGAGTTTCCAGGCGTCGGTCAGGTCTTGGGTGACCGACAGGTCGTAGGACTCTGGGGTGTCGATTTTCAACGAAGCGTCGTAACGGTTGTTACGCAGGAACGGTTGAGTGGCCGCTGGGCCGCTGACCGTGGTGTGGCCTTCCAGCTTGTACTTGACCTTCGAGTGGTAGGTCAGGCCCACGCGAGTGGTGTCGGTGGCCTGGACCAATACGCCGACGTTGAAACCCAGGGCGGTATCGTCACCCTTGATTTTGACGTTGGTGTCGGAGGCAAGCGGGCTGAGGGTCTTGTCCGACTCAAGCACACCGGAAATCCGGTTGATGGTCGGGCCAAAGCCGATGGATACACGATCATTGAACGCATAGCTGACAGTTGGCTGGAAGGTCATGACCTTCACTTCGCTCTTGCTGCCGAAGCCGCGACCCTGGAAGCCGTTTTCATAGTCGGTCACCAGGCCGAACGGTGCGTATACACCGAAGCCGATAGCCCACTGATCGTTGAGTTTGTTGGTGTAGAAACCGAATGGCACCGCGGTGAACGGAACCATGTCGCCTTTGTTGGAACCGCGAGAGTTGCCACCGGTATTGCTGATATCGGTCGAGGCATCAATGGCAGCGACACCACCGGTGATTTGTTGGCCATTCAGACGGGACATACCGGCCGGGTTACCGTAGACAGTGCTTGCATCATCGGCAGAAGAAGAGCGACCTGCGAAACCCGTACCCATCCCGCTGACGCTCTGTTCGTTCAGTGCGAAACCGCTTGCGAACAGTTGGGAGGATGCCATGGCAACGGCGAGGCTAAGTGTGGTCTTGAGCATTACTTTTTTCATTATTAGAACTCCGTGGTGATCACCGCAGCGGAAAGTATCAATAAAATTAACATCGCGCTATAGGCTGTAATGCAGGAGATAGAGCGGTTTTGTAGGACAATCCGACCAAAATTCGGCTTTTTTGCCGAATCTTGCAAATTGCCCGGTCAGCAGGCCACGTGATTCAAGGGCGAAACACAGGTTTGCCAGGCCTGGGTGAAATCCCGCAGCCTTCCTTGAGGATGAAATATTTCTTTCCAGATACGCGCCATGGCTAAAACATCACCGGGTGGTGGCAGGGCGGGGCTGTGTTGTTCGACCAGGAGCCAGGCGATGGCCGTGGCATAACGCAGGTTTACGGTGAGTTCCAGTTGGGGCGCACTGAGAAAGGCGTGTTGGCTGGCGAGCCCGCGTACCAGGCTGGCACGCTCGGGATCGAGCGCCAGGTAGTTATCCCACAAGGCGCGATGGCGAGGTTCGGTGATGCTGTACAGGCCGTGGCCGCGTCGATCATGCAGGGCAGAACCCAATTCCGACTGGCTGGCGGCGATACCCAGCAGCAGTGACTCAGCCGTTGGGCTCTGCTGGCCGAGGTACGTCAAGGTCGGCCGGATCACATAGCGACACAATTCACTGGCTGCGATACCCATACATGCCTCAATCCGTGAAAAGGGTCGACGAGCCCTGAGAAAGGGGGCTTGGCAGCAGTGGATCGGCTCTCAGGCTCGTCGGAAGCGGATCATGCCGCTTGAGTTGAAGTGTAGTGTCATATTCATGAGGTAAAGGACTGTTTTTAAAACATCTTCTTCAACCAGTTATAACGTTTATATCGTTTTGAACTTAGTGCAAATACTCGAGGCAAGAATGACGGGCAATAAAAAACCCTGTGTTTTAAACAGGGTTTTTTGTGTTTCAGCGACTCGGGTCGATCAGGCAACCAGTGCCTGACGGGTACGCTCGATCACGGCCTGCAGCGGTTCAGCGCTGGAGTATTGATCGGGGTACAGGCGTTCGCTGTGACGGGCGATGCCGTGTTCGTTGACCAGGGTGAAGCTGAAGCAGCCTTTGCGAGCGGCCATGATCAGGCAGTTCATTGGGGCAAAAGCGTTGGTGAGGGTGCGAATGGCATCCTGAGTGTGGATAGCGGACATATTATTGGTGTTCCTACAAATGACACGGATAAGAACCGTGCAACGTTAAAACGTTCCAGTAACGTTGATCACCATTGATCAAACGAAGAACCCGACTGGAACAAAGCAGCCAGTTTGAAGCGCTGATTAAGTTAGGCGCGCTTGGGCTGGCAGGTAGGTACTTAGGAGGGCAGGCAACACAACAAGGGCAAAGGTTCTGGGCCCGGGGTGAAGATCCTGATCAATTTGCAGGTTGGTTCGGTCAGAGTATTAAAACTTCGCGGCACCCTTTGCTTGTTCAAAGGCAGTGTCGTCGCAAGTGATACCTGGAAACCATCGAGGTGGTCGATCCCGTGTTGTTCAGGGGAGTTGTTCGACCAGAATTGACTTTCAGCTTGGTACTAACGCTGCGGATAGTAACGGATTGAAACAGGCAATGGAAGCGTGCTAGTCAAAAAACTTCAATCAGCCGCCCAGCAGGCCGCGATACACCAGCACCGTGACGGCGGCGGCCAGGGAACAACCCAACCCATAGGCGGCCAGGGTCAGGCGCAAGGATTGGCCGGTCTCGACCATCTTCATCACATCGCCCATGTCATCGATACGCCCTTCACCCAGCTCGATGCACAGGCTCACGGCGGTGAACGCGGCCGATAGCAGGATGGCGATGGCAAACAACGCCCCATCCGGGGATGGCAGTACGACATTTATCCCTAATGAAATGGCACAGATGGCCAGTAACAACACGGCGAATAACAGCATTCCTTTCATCGGCCCACTCAGCGTTGTGTTGTCCGTCGGGCAGTGTGGCGAGCTGGCAAAGATTTGAAAAGTCCCTGTTTTGCCTCGGCGGTAACATTTTTGAAGGCTATCGCTTCAAAAAAAGCCGGGGATATAACCATCGGATCGGTACTTGTGCACATTAGTTGCGGCGTGTGTAACCTGGCTGTCAATCGCTGGACAGGGCCGCCATTTGCCTGCAATGGAAATTTAAGTCAATGAAAAATCTGGCTTTTTTTTATTGGTGAAAAAATCGTCAGTTTGACTGTGGGCCCCGTTCCATGGGCCTTTGCGCGAGTTAAAGGCTGGTTGTCCACTGAGTTATCCACAGCTTCTGTGGATTGTCCCAAGCGCTTGCTCTAGAACGGGCGTGCCGGGTTTTTTCAGCTTTACCTGTGCGAAAAAAAGAGTAGAGTGGCGCGCCTTCCGTTCTGTCCCACAGTGCTTTATGAAGTTTCGCTTAGTATCACCTTCTGTTACCGATACCTCCCAGACTGTTACCGCACCCAAGCGTTTTTCCTTGAAAGTCGCCCTGTGGTTGCTCGACAGCCCACGCCTGGGCCATAGCACCAACATCAAACACTTCGCCGGGCGCTTGCTCAAGCAGCCGGCCCGTGAGGGCGTAGTGGCTGCGCAAAGCCGTCTGGGCCAATTGATGTGCCGCGAGTGCGGCAACGCCCGCGACCGCCGCATTGGCCACGATCTGCTGCGCCTGGCCGCCCGTGCCGGTGACCGCCGTGCCCAACGGGAACTGGGTCAGGTCGAAGACTGAGCTGTCCTCACGCTCTACGCTTGGTTAACCTTGCTCCTTTTCGGTGATGGCAGAAATGGCTATGGTTTTTGACTGGACCAGTGTTGCCCTGGGCCTGGCTGGCGCCGCAGTGCCTTTATTGGCGGTGTGCTGGCAGATTCAGCGGCGGTTGACCGCGCGGACCACCGGCTGGGAACTGCTCGAAGAGCGCCTGGCCACTGCGCAACTGGCCCAGGAGGGCCTCGCCGCTCAACTGGATGCCAGTCGCGATGAAATCAGCGATCTGAGCCAGGCCAACGCCGCCAAGCAAGCTGACCTGGCTGCAGTGCGCCGCGAGGTCGAGCTGTTGCAGATCGATCGCGACAACGCCCGCGACGCCGCCCACGCCTGGAACCTTGACCGCAGCGCCAAGGAAACCGAATTACGCCGCCTCGACGCACTGTCGGCCGCCTTGCGCGCCGAACTGCGCGAGCAGCAGGAAAGCCATCAGCAGCGCCTCGCCGACCTGCAAGGCTCGCGGGACGAGTTGCGTGCGCAGTTCGCTGAGCTGGCCGGCAAGATCTTCGATGAGCGCGAGCAGCGCTTTGCCGAGACCAGCCAGGAGCGCCTTGGCCAGTTGCTCGACCCCTTGAAGGAACGCATCCAGTCCTTCGAAAAACGCGTGGAAGAGAGCTATCAGAACGAGGCTCGCGAGCGCTTTTCCCTGGCCAAGGAGCTTGAACGCCTGCAGCAGCTGAACCTGCGTCTGTCAGACGAAGCCACCAACCTGACCCGCGCCCTCAAGGGCCAGAAAACCCAGGGCAATTGGGGTGAGTTGATCCTCGAGCGCGTGCTGGAACACGCCGGCCTGGAGAAGGGCCGCGAGTACCAGACCCAGGTCAGCCTCAAGGGGCCGGACGGCGAGCGTTTCCAGCCGGATGTGCTGATCATGTTGCCGGGCGACAAGCAGGTGGTGGTGGACTCCAAGGTCAGCCTGACCGCGTACCAGCAGTATGTCGCAGCGGATGATGAGGTGATCGGCCAGGCAGCCTTGAAGCAGCACGTACTGTCGCTGCGCAATCACGTCAAAGGCTTGGCCGGTAAGGATTACAAACGCCTGGAAGGCCTGCACAGCCTGGATTTCGTGTTGTTGTTCGTGCCGATCGAAGCCGCTTTTTCCGCGGCCTTGCAGGCCGAACCGAATCTGTTCCAAGAAGCTTTCGACCGGCATATCGTGATCGTCAGCCCAACGACGCTGCTCGCCACCCTGCGGGTGATCGACAGTCTCTGGAAGCAAGAGCGTCAAAGCCAGAACGCCCGCGAAATCGCCGAACGCGCCGGGTGGCTGTACGACAAGTTCGTGCTGTTTATCCAGGATCTGGATGAGGTGGGCAATCGTCTGCAGCAGTTGGATAAGGCTTACAGCGCGGCGCGGAACAAGCTGACAGATGGGCGCGGAAACCTGGTCAGTCGCACCGAGCAATTGAGGTTGCTCGGTGCGCGTGCCAGCAAAAGCCTGCCGACGGATTTGCTGGAGCGGGCGATGACCGACGCCGACGGCGTCGCGCACCTGCCCGAATAAACACAATCCGAAAGGTGGAAGGGGTGTAGCCCCCTCCCACATGTTGACTGAGTACATCCGGTTTATAGCGGTAAGTGTCGACTCAGCAACGCCCGCAGCGCGGCGGGCTTCACCGGTTTGGCGAGGTAATCCAGCCCCGCCGCATGCACCTCTGCCACCATCTCCGGGCGGCCGTCGGCACTGATGACCACGCCGGGAATCGGCTCCGCCATTTGCGCCCGCAGCCAGCCCATGAGCTCGGTGCCGGTCTCACCGTGGTCGAGGTGGTAATCCACCAGTGCCAGTTGCGGGCGTACGCCTTGCTCCAGCAGCGCCGCACATTGGGCCTGGTCGGTGGCGGTCCACACTTCACAGCCCCAGCGTGTCAGCAGGCTGCGCATACCGATCAGGATGCTCTCTTCGTTGTCCACGCAGAGTACTTGCGCGCCGCTTAACGGCAGGCCGTTCTCCTGGGTAGGCTTGACCTGCGGGCTGGCCTGGTTGCGTGCCAGCGGCACACGCACGCTGAACACGCTGCCCTTGCCGGGCCATGAGCGCACGCTCAGGCGATGGCCCAGCACCCGGCACAGGCCGTCGGCAATCGCCAGACCCAGGCCCAGGCCTTTCTCGGCGCGGGTCTGGTGGCTGTCCAGGCGTTTGAACTCTTCGAAGATCACCTTCTGTTTATCCAACGGGATGCCAGGGCCTCGGTCCCAGACTTCCAGGCACAGCTCGCCCTTGCGCCGACGTACGCCCAGCAGCACCGGGCCGTCGGCATACCGGAAAGCGTTAGTCAGAAAATTCTGCAAGATCCGTCGCAGCAACTTGATGTCACTGTCGACGCGCAAGCGGCTGCCGCGCAGGCGAAAACGCAGGCCTTGTTCCTGGGCCAGGGCCTTGAATTCCGCGCCGAGGGTGTCGAACAGTTCGTTGAGCACAAAGGGCTGGCGCTGCGGGTTGATCTTGCCGTTTTCCAGGCGCGAGATATCCAGCAGGTCGCTGATCAGGTCTTCGGCCGAACGCAGCGAGCTGTCCAGGTGCTGTACCAGTTGCCGGGCTTCGCTGGACAGGCCGTCGTTCTGGTGGGAAAGGGCAGCGGAGAACAGGCGGGCGGCGTTCAGCGGTTGCATCAGGTCATGGCTGACGGCCGCGAGGAAGCGCGTCTTTGACTGGCTGGCGGACTCGGCAACGCCCTTGGCATCGGTGAGCGCCACATTGAGCTGCGACAGTTCGTGGGTGCGCTCGGTCACCCGTTGCTCGAGGCCTTCGTTGGCCTCGGTGAGTGCCTGCTCGGCCTCGCGGAACGCGGTAATGTCGGTGAAGCTCATGACGAAGCCGCCGCCGGGCATCGGGTTGCCGATCAGCTCGATCACCCGCCCATTCGGGAACAGCCGCTCTGAGGTATGCGCGCGGCCCTGGCGCATCCAATGCAGGCGGCGCGCCACGTGGACCTCGGCTTCCCCCGGCCCGCACAGGCCGCGCTCGGCGTTGTAGCGGATGATGTCGGCAATCGGTCGGCCTACGCTGATCAGCCCGTCCGGGTAATTGAACAACTCCAGGTAACGCCGGTTCCAGGCCACCAGCTTGAGGGACTGGTCCACCACACTGATGCCCTGGGTGATGTTCTCGATGGCGCCCTGCAGCAATGCGCGATTGAATTGCAGCACTTCCGAGGCTTCGTCGGCGATACGTACGACGTCCTCGAGCTGCATTTCCCGCCCCTCGATCGCCGCTTTCACCACGGCCCGAGTCGAGGATGCGCCGAGCACACCGGCCAGCAATCGCTCGGTGTGTGCGATCCAGTCGTTGTCGGCATTCTGGTTGGGGTTAAAGCCTTTGCCCTGGCGATAGGCGAAGCGGATAAAACTCTGCTGGGCCCGTTCTTCGCCGACAAACCGCGCGGCCAGGCTGAGCAGGTCGCTGATCTGTACCGACAGCATCGAGCGGGCATTGGCGCGCTGGCTGATTTCCTGGCCGATAAAGCGCCCGGCTTGCCAGTGTTCCGAGACACGTGTGCGCGACAGCATCGACACCCACACGAACAGCGTGAAGTTACCGGCCAGGGAGAACACGGTGCCCAGGGTCAGTGAGGTGACGGACAAACCGAGCGGGTGCGAATGCATCCACGTCAGCCCCGGGAAAATGGCGAGGGACCAACCCAGGCTTTTCGCGGTAACCGGCAGGACCAAGGTGTAGAACCACAGGAACGTACCCGCCGCCAGCCCCGCAAATACACCGCGTCGGTTGGCTTGCTTCCAATACAGTGCGCCAAGCATGGCCGGGGCCAGTTGAGTCACCGCGGCAAACGCGATCTGGCCGATGGTCGCCAGGCTCGCGGTGGAGCCCAGCAGGCGGTAGCTGACATACGCCAGCAGCAGGATGATCACGATGCTGACCCGGCGCACCGACAGCATCCAGTGGCGGAACACTTCGAACGGCCGCTCGGCGCTGGAACGGCGCAGCAGCCAGGGCAGCAGCATGTCGTTGGAGACCATGGTCGACAAGGCGATGCTCGCCACGATCACCATGCCGGTGGCCGCCGACGCACCGCCGATAAACGCCAGCACGGCGAGGGCCGGGTGGGCTTCGGCCATGGGCAGGCTGATCACGTAGGAGTCCGGCAGCACCGAGCCGGGCAGCATCATTTTGCCGCCCAAGGCGATCGGCACGACAAACAGCGCGGCGAGGATCAGGTAGGCCGGGAACACCCACTTGGCCAGGCGCAGATCCTGGGGGTCGATGTTCTCCACGACCGTCACATGGAACTGCCGAGGCAAGCAGATGATCGCCATCATGGCGACGCCGGTCTGTACCACCATCGACGGCCAGTTGATGGTTTCCTTCCAGTATTCCTCCAGGCGTGGCGCGAGCATCGCCTGGCTGAACAGGTCGCCGAAACCGTCGTACAGGCCGTAGGTCACAAACGCCCCGACCGCGAGAAAGGCGAACAGCTTCACCAACGATTCAAACGCAATCGCCAGCACCATGCCGCGGTGGTGTTCGGTGGCGTCGAGGTTGCGGGTACCGAACACAATGGTGAACAGCGCCAGCACCAGGGACACGATCAGCGCCGTGTCCTGGGCTCGGGTGCCGGTGGTATCGGCACCTGCGCCAATCAGCAGGTTGACCCCCAGCACAATGCCTTTGAGTTGCAGGGCGATATAAGGCAGCACGCCCACCAGGCAGATCAGCGCGACCACCACCGCCAGGGACTGGGATTTGCCATAGCGTGCGGCGATGAAGTCGGCGATGGAGGTGATGTTTTCCTGCTTGCTGATCAGGATCATCTTCTGCAGGACCCAGGGTGCCAACACCAGCAACAGCACCGGTCCCAGGTAGATCGGTAAGAACGCCCACAGCTGTTCGGCGGCCTGGCCTACGGCGCCGAAGAAGGTCCAGCTGGTGCAGTAGACGGCCAGCGACAGGCTATAGACCCAGGCACGCATGCGCGGCGGCAGCGGCGCACGGCGGCGGTCACCGTAGAAGGCGATGGCAAACATAATGGCCATATAGGCCAGGGCAACGGCGGCGATCAGCCCGCTGGACAGCGTCATGGTAACTCCGAGCATGAGAACACCCAGGCATTTCAGGCCCGGTTGGACAGTCTCGCATGATGCCTGGGGTTAGTCAGTGTCGACCAAGGTCGTGTGGGATCTAATGTCGCAGGGGGCGCTTAGCGCGGTGGCAGGGTTTTCTGGCGCAGGATGTAGATTGTCGCCAGCACCGCGCTGGTCAACATGAAGCCACGTGCCCATGGCAACGGCACCAGGTAGCAGGAAAAACCGATACTCAGCCACATCAGGCCGATGGCGTAGACCTTGCCCTTGAGCGGGATGCCGTTGCCGTCCAGGTAGTCACGAATCCAGGGGCCCAGGCGCGGGTGTTCCACCAGCCACTGGTAGAAACGCGGGGAGCTTCGAGCGAAGCAGGCGGCGGCGAGCAGGAGGAAGGGGGTGGTCGGCAATACCGGCAGGAAAATACCGATCACTCCCAACGCTACGCTCAGCCAGCCGATGGCCAGCAGCACGTAGCGCAGGAGCAGCGAGCGATTGCCCATGGGTGTCACGGGCAAGCGACTCAGTGGTGGCGTGGCTTGAGGATCGCCGGTTTTTCGTCAGGGGCGTTGCACAGCAGGTACAGGGCGGTCAGCGCTTCGGGGATCTGTACGATCATGTCGTCCATCAGGTTGGCGTCGGCGGCGATGTCGGAAAATTCAGCTTCTTCCTCAAACAGCCCCGAGCCGACCATGATCGGCAAAAGCATTTCGCTGACTTCTTCCTCGGCGGTTTCGAACCAGGCGGCTTCACGCAGGAACACACCTTCCATGAAGCCGATGCACCAGCCGCGCAGGTCGGAGTCGTCCGGCTCCTCGCCCAGGTCCAGCTCGCACGGCAACTCGAATTCTTCATCGGAGGCCAGTTGGCGAGAGATGTGGGCCTTGAGGGCCAGCAGGGTGGATTCGATTTCTTCGCGCTGGGCGGCGTCGGCGTAGTGCGGCTCTTCGGCGAACAGTGCGTCGATCCATTCACGGTCGGGAACGACCTCGGAGCAGATCGACAGGGCGGTCAGGTAGCCGTGGGCGGCCACGTAGTCCAGCGCCTCGTCATGCAGCTCATCGGCGTCGAGGAAGGCTTGCAGGCGGGTTAGTTGCTCAGCGAAGGACATTGAAGGACTACCTTGGGAATAAACGATGCTGAATTCTAGGCTTTCTTGCGCGCCCAAGCCAGTCGGCGTGCATATTTGCCAGGTTTTAGAGACGGGCTGCAATTCGTCAGCGGCGCCCTTTGCCGGATGACGCTCGGGTATACTGCCGCGTTTTGTGATGCCCCTGCAGGCCAAGCGCCAGGTCGAGAAAACTTCGCTTACGGATTATTTTCCGTGAGCCCGTATTTTTTCGACCAGCCTGTACAGAGGGATTTCGGCACTATTTTGTTGGAGTTATACATGCTCGATCAGGCTCAACGCGTCCTCAAGGACATCTTCGGCTACGACAGCTTTCGTGGTCGCCAGGGTGCGATCATTGAGCGCGTGGCCAAGGGCGGTGATGCCCTGGTCCTGATGCCTACCGGTGGTGGCAAGTCGTTGTGCTTCCAGGTGCCGGCGTTGTTGCGCAACGGGCTGGCAGTGGTGGTGTCGCCCCTGATCGCGTTGATGGACGACCAGGTTGCGACCCTGGAAGAACTTGGCGTCGCTGCCGCCGCCTTGAACTCCACCCTCAGTGCCGAGCAGCAACGCGACCTGGCCGCGCGGATCAAGCGCGGTGAAGTGAAGATGCTTTATCTGGCACCTGAGCGCCTGGTGCAGCCGCGCATGCTGGCGTTTTTGCAGAGCCTGGAAATTGCCCTGTTCGCCATCGACGAAGCCCACTGCGTATCGCAATGGGGGCATGATTTCCGCCGCGAATATTTGCAGCTCGGTCAACTGGCGGAGCTGTTCCCGGACGTCCCGCGCATCGCCCTGACCGCCACGGCCGACAAGCGCACCCGTGAAGAAATCGTCGAGCGCCTGCACCTGCAGAACGCCGAGCGGTTCCTGTCGAGTTTCGACCGGCCAAATATTTTCTACCGCATCGTACCCAAGGAGCAGCCGCGCAAGCAGTTGCTGGCATTCCTTTCCGAGCGACGCAGCGATGCGGGCATTGTCTATTGCCTGTCGCGCAAGAAGGTCGATGAAGTGGCCGCGTTCCTCTGCGAGCAGGGCTACCCGGCGCTGCCGTACCACGCCGGACTGCCCAACGAAACGCGCGCTGCCCACCAGAAGCGTTTTCTCAACGAGGAAGGCCTGATCATGGTGGCCACCATCGCGTTCGGCATGGGCATCGACAAATCCAACGTGCGCTTCGTGGCCCATATGGACCTGCCCAAGTCCCTCGAGGCCTATTACCAGGAGACCGGTCGTGCCGGCCGTGATGGCCTGCCGGCGGATGCCTGGATGGTCTACGGCCTGCAGGACGTGGTGATGCTCAAGCAGATGCTGCAGAACTCCGAAGGCGATGAGCGCCACAAGCGCCTGGAGCAGCACAAGCTCGACGCGATGCTCTCGTTGTGTGAAGAGACCCGCTGCCGCCGCCAGACCTTGCTGGCCTACTTCGACGAGGACATGCCGCAACCGTGCGGCCACTGCGATAACTGCATCGATGGGGTGCAGACCTGGGACGCCACCGAGCCCGCCCGCCAGGCGTTGTCGACGATCTATCGCACCGGCCAGCGTTATGGCGTCGGTCATCTGGTGGATGTATTGCTGGGCAAGGACAACGAAAAAGTACGCAGCTTCGGCCACGAGAAACTCTCGGTCTACGGCGTCGGCAAGGCCCGTGCCGAGGGCGAATGGCGTTCGTTGTTCCGACAGATGGTCGCGCGCGGTCTGGTGGACATCGATATCGAAGGGTATGGCGGCCTGCGCCTGAACGACAGCTGCCGGCCGTTGCTCAAGGGCGAGGTGAGCCTGGAGCTGCGCCGCGACCTAAAGCCGCAAACCACCGCCAAGACCAGCACCAGCCAGGCCAGCCAGCTTGTACGGGGCGAGGAGCGCGAACAGTGGGAAGCCCTGCGTACCCTGCGACGCAAACTGGCCCAGGAACACAGCGTGCCGCCGTACGTTATTTTTCCCGACTCCACGTTGCTGGAGATGCTGCGCGAGCAGCCCACCACCATGGCCGAAATGGCACGGGTCAGCGGCGTCGGTGCGCGTAAGCTGGAGCGCTACGGCCAGGCATTCCTCGAAGTGCTTGGTGGCCAGGCCGAAGCGCCGAAGGAAATCGCCGATATTCGCCATGAACTGATCAGCCTGGCCCGCGCCGGCATGACCCCGATCCAGATCGCCGGCCAGTTGCAATGCACGGAGAAAAACGTCTACACCTTGCTGGCCGAAGCCATCGGCAAGCAGCAGTTGTCCCTGGAGCAGGCCCTTGATTTGCCGGAGGATTTGCTCGGCGAGATCCAGGACGCATTCCTTGACGGAGAAGGCGAATTGCCACCGGTTGCGGAGATAGCACCGCTGTTTGTCGGGCGTGTGCCTGAAGGGGTTTTGTACTGCGTACGGGCCGCTTTGCAGTCTGAATTCGAAATTTAGTGTGCCAATTACGACAATGTAACGAATCAGTACATAGCAACTCTTGCCTAGTGACATGGCTCATGCTTAGCTGACTAATAATTAGCCATACTTTATTTTCAGTCTAAACCATGAGTTTTTTATGCCGTTAACCGATCAACACCGTTTTGGCATGCAACTGGCGCAAATGTCCCGAGGTTGGCGCGCCGAGCTCGACCGCCGTTTGGCCGGGCTGGGCCTGTCCCAGGCGCGCTGGCTGGTGCTGCTGCACCTGGCCCGTTTTGAAGAAGCTCCCACCCAGCGTGAGTTGGCGCAAAGCGTCGGTGTAGAAGGGCCGACCCTGGCCCGGTTGCTCGACAGCCTCGAAGGCCAGGGCCTGGTGCAACGCCAGGCCGTGGTGGAAGACCGTCGCGCCAAGCGCATCTTGCTATGTGACACCGCCAAGCCGTTGATCGAGCAGATCGAGACTATTGCCACGGCTTTGCGCCAGGAGCTGTTTATGGGCGTTGACGAAGAAGATATGCGTGTCTGCATGCGGGTGCATGGGCACATTCTGGCGAACCTGGAAAAGTCCTGATCCCAGGTGAAGTGACGATCAAAATGTGGGGGACTTGCTGTGGTGAGCGGGCTTGCCCCGCGCTGGGCTGCGAAGCGGCCCCAATGAGCCCGCCGCGATTCTTCAGAAAAACCGCAGGGCCTGGTTTCAGGGCCGCTCCGCAGCCCAGCGCGGGGCAAGCCCGCTCACCACAATTAATAGCCGCTCCAATACGGGTGCAGCGTTGTATCAGAACGTCTGCCCCAGGTTCAGGTACACCGCCTTCTGATTATCATCGTTGAAGCCATAGCTGAAATTCAGCGGCCCCAGCGGTGTATCAAACCCGAGGAAAATACTCGCGGCGTTGATATAGCCGCTGTCGAATTCATTGTCGTTGTTCCATGCCCGGCCGCGTTCCAGGGACGCGCCCAGGTACAGCGGGAAATCCAGCGGCAGGTAGGAGCGCGGTGTCAGCCGGCGGTAGTACACCGCGCGCATCAAGCTGATGTTCTGCCCGGATATCGCATCCTGGCGGAAGCCCGACAACTGCCGCGCACCCCCCAGCAGGAAGCTGGAAATCACCACGTCCGAATCATCCAGGGTACGCCCGTAGCGCCCGCCCAGTACCAGGGTGTCCGGACCATGGCTCATGGCCTTGTCCAGCTTGAACTCCCATTGTCGATAGCGCTGGTCCGAGCCCAACCCCGGTTCGAATTCGCGAAACGCCAAGCCAATGTCCTCGCCGCTGTGGGGGAAGTACACGTTATCCAGGGAGTCGAATGAATACTTCAGTTCATAGAAGCCTTCGCTGAAGCTCACACTTGGCAGGTCGCGGTCGCCGATGCGCACATCCGCCTTGCCCCAGGCCTCGCCGACGCCGAAGCGGATCTCGCCGCTGTTGCCGATCTGCCGCCCCACGTTGAGGCCGAAGCCGTAGCGTTCCAGGCGGTATTCGGAGATGGGGTCGTTGTCCAGGATCAGCTCGACGTTCTGTGCCTGGGCGCTGATATACGGCGCGACAAAATAGCGCGAACCGGTATCCATCGGCTGGTAGAACTCGCTGTAAAGCTCCTGCCGATCACCGATCTGTACCCGCGTCAGCCACTCGGCGCCCAGGCGATTGATGCCGTTCATGCGGTAGCTGGCGCCGAGGTTGAAGGCGCTGTCGCCGCGCATGTCGTCCGACAGGTTCAGGCCCAGGCGCAGGTAGTCGGTGCCGCTGCGTTTGCCGCGTGCGCTGATCACCAGGGTATTGTCCTGGCCCTTTTTCACCACGCGGTATTGCACCTGCTCGAAGTAATCCAGGCCATACAGGGTGCCCATGTCGGTCTGCAGGCGGCCAAGTTCCAGCGGTTGGCCCAACGGTTGGCGGATGTAGTAGCGGATCACGTCGTCGCTGACCTTCGAGTCGTTCTCCACCTTGATCGCGGTGATCACCGGGGTGCGTTCGCCCGGGGTACGCGCGGCTACCAGTTGCGGGTCGATCGGCTCGGCGGGGCGCAAATGGGCCAGGCGAACGTCAAGGGCGCGGGTGGCGCGGTAGCCGGCATCGATCATGTCCTTGGCGCGGCCGAAATCCGTCACGCCATAGGCGGCCAGGGGCGGCTGGATCAGTACGTCCTTGGGATGCAGGGCCTTGAGTTGTTCTTCGGAGTTGCGCCGGGTCATCAGGGTGATGGACTGGTTGAGCACGTCCACCACCGTTGCCAGTTGCTTGCGTGAACGCAACGGGGTGCCGATGTCGACCACGATGGCGATGTCCACGCCCATCTCACGCGCCACATCCAGTGGGATGTTATCGGTCATGCCGCCATCCACCAGCAGGCGACCATCCAGCTCCACCGGCGCGAACACGGCCGGGATCGACATGCTGGCGCGGATCACCTGGGGCAGGTGGCCCTTGCTGAATACCACTTTCTCGCCGGTGGTGATGTCGGTGGCCACGGCGCGAAAGGGGATCGGCAGCTTGTCGAAATTACGCGTGTTGCTGGTGTGGGCGAACATGCTTTCCAGCAGCAGCGCCAGGTTCTGGCCCTGGATCACGCCAAGGGGCAGGCCGAGGCTGCCGTCATCGCGGAAGCTGAGCTTCTGCTTGACCAGGAAATCCCGGTCATCCTGCTTGCGTCGAAACGGCACGTCTTCCCGTGGCGGTGCGTCGGACAGCGCCTGTTGCCAGTCGATGCCCAGGGCCAGTTTTTCCAGCTCATCGATCTTGTAGCCCGACGCATACAGCCCGCCAATCACCGCGCCCATGCTGGTGCCGGCAATCGCGTCGATATGAATACCCTGTTCCTCCAGGGCCTTGAGCACGCCGATATGGGCCAGGCCTCGGGCGGCACCGCCGGACAGCACCAGGCCGATTTTGGGGCGGGGCGTCTCAACGGCGTCGGCAAGAAGCGGGAGCAGGCACAGGAACAGGCAGGACAACAGGCGGCGCATCATGAATCTCGAGGCTGGGCGATAAAGGCCGGTATTATAGCCATCCGATCCGCCGAGCCCGTCACACCAGGAGCCTCTCAAATTATGTCGCTGAGCAAACCCGAGATTGTCATCACCTATTGCACCCAGTGCCAGTGGCTGCTGCGCGCCGCGTGGCTGGCGCAGGAGTTGTTGAGTACGTTTGCCGATGACCTCGGCCGGGTGGCGCTGGAACCGGCCACCGGCGGTGCGTTTCGGATCACCTGCGACGGTGTGCAGATCTGGGAGCGCAAGGCGGATGGTGGCTTCCCTGAAGCCAAGGTGCTCAAGCAGCGGGTGCGCGACCAGATCGACCCACACCGCGACCTGGGCCACAACGACCGTACGCCATGAAGGTCACCGCCACATCAGGGCGGTGACCCCTCAGTGCGCCGCTATTTGGCGGCCATCTTGCTTTTGATGAAGCCCACGACCCAGGTCAGCACCAGGCCGCCCACGCCGCCGCCGACGATATTGCTGCCGACTGCCGCCACATCCAGCGCCTCGCCGCCCGATGTGCCGGTCAGCGCGGCCACGACCTGGCCCAGCACGAGCCCGCCGACACCCCCCAGCATGGTATTGAGCCCGGTGCCCAGGCTTTGTTTGGTCATGCCGGCCAAATTGCCACCGACGGCACCGCTGATGATCTGAACCAACAAGCTGATGAACATTTCCATGATGAAACCCCTGCATCGCGTTGATGGAGTGACCACTCGCGTGCAGCAACTGCAGAAAACACCATGGCTGTCGTCGAGGAGTCTTTATCCGTTGAACGACGGCTGACTGTTGCGGATGTTTAAAGTATAGATCAGGCCGTTGCAGCGGGCTGTCTGGCCTGGCTGGCGCTGCCCATCAGCCCGGAAAGCACGATGGCGACGATGATCAACGCGCCGCCCAGCAACATGCGCAGGGTCGGGGTTTCGGCAAACAGCAGCCAGGCCACGGTGATGCCGTAGACCGGCTCCATGGCGAACACCACCGAGGCGGTGCGCGCCTTGATCACCGCGAGGCTGGCAACAAACAGGCTGTGGGCCAGGCCGGTGCAGAACACCCCAAGCAGGCCGATCCACAACCAGTCCAGCGCGCGCACGTCCGCCAGCCCCGGCGCGGCCACGGGCAGCAGGCACACCGCGACCACCACGTTCTGGCACAGCGCTGCCTGCACGGCGGGAATCCGTCCGGAGCTGGCGCGGTTGTTCAGCGACAACAATGAGAACAGCAAACCCGAGACAATCCCCCAAAGCAGGCCGCCCGTGGCTTCGCTGGCGAGATTGAAGTCCGGCGTCACCAGCACCAGGCCAACGGTGACCAAGGCCACCAGCACGATTTCATTGGCGCGGATACGCTCGCGGAAGATCAGCCCTTCGAGGATCACGGTAAACGCCGGGAATGCGGTGAACCCCAGCGTGGCGACGGCTACGCCGGCGACCTTGACGGCAATGAAGAACGTCACCCAATGCGCCGCCAGCAACACGCCGCTGACCAGCAGGCGGCGCCAGTCCTGCAGCGCCAGGGTTTTCCAGGGGGCGTTGCTGGCGAAGCGTGCAAACACTGCCAGGGCAATCACGGCAAACGCGGCGCGCCCGAAGACGATGATGGCCGGGGAGGCGGCCGCCAGCTTGCCGAATACGCCGGTGAGGCCAAACATCAGTGCGCCGATATGCAGGGCGCCGAGGGCTGAGCGGGGAGTCATTGCGATCCTTGAACCAACGGGAGTGACAGGTTCGCAGTCTAGAGGGTGCCGGTGTGTGCGTCTGTCGTGGGACTCGCGATTTTTAGCGCAAGGCTCGCCCTATGTGGCGCGCCGCAACGCGCCGGGAGAGGCGCCGAATTCGCGCAGCATAGCGGCGGCAAAGGCACTTTGTGAGGTGTAGCCAACCCGCACGGCGATTTCACCGACGGGCAGCGGCGTCTCGCGCAGCAGGTTCAGGGCCAGTTGCAGGCGCCGGCTGCGGATGTAATCCATGGGCGTCTGCCCGCATTCGGCGATGAAGCGCGCATGCAGGCGCGCCACCGATAGGCCGGCGATACGCGCCAGGTCGGCGACCTGCAACGGATGGGCGACGTGTCGCTCGATATGCGCATTGAATGCCGCATACGGCAGGCGGCGGCCCGGCAGTTGCGGGGCCTGCGGATGATTGAGGCTGGCCAGCAACAGCACCGCACCCTGTTGGGCGATCAATGGATCATCCACGGGGCTGTGCGCCAGCCATTGCACCAGTTGGTGCTGCCGGGAATCCAGGGCCACGCGTGCCGGTTGATCGAGCAGGCGGCGGCTGGCGTCGGCGTGTTCGCCCAGGGATTGCAGGAGCCAATGCTCCGTGGGCACATCCAGTACCAGGCAACGGCTGCCATCGCGACTGCCACAGGCGTGGTGGGCGGAGAAGGGCAGCACCATCACGCTGCTTTCGCGCACCTGGCTGCCACGGCCGTCGACTTCCAGGTCCAGGTGGCCGGACAGGCCGAACACCAACTGCGCATGGTCATGGCTGTGGGCGATGGGCGCTTCGAGGTAGTGGCGTAGCGTGAGCGACGGTCTCATCGCGGTCTCCTGGGCGGCAGGGCGCCAGTCTACAACGCTTCGCGGCCGGCGGGCGCTGTCATCGGACTGACGCACGACTGTCATGGGCTATTAATCGCCAGGGCGCAAGCTCGCGAAAACAGCGTCGAGGGATGCCCATGACCAGTGCCGAGTTCACCAAGCCCAGCCGCAAGCAGCGGGTTCGTACCCTGTGGATTTCCGACGTGCACCTGGGCACCCGGGATTGCCAGGCCGAACACCTATCGCAGTTCCTCAAGGGCTACCACGCCGATAAGGTCTACCTGGTGGGCGATATCATCGACGGCTGGAAAATGCGCGGCGGCATGTATTGGCCCCAGGCCCATACCAACGTGATCCGTCGCCTGCTGACCATGGCCAAGCGCGGTACCGAGGTGATCTACGTCACCGGCAACCACGACGAGTTCCTGCGCCGCTACTCCAAGCTGATCCTGGGCAATATCCAGTTGGTGGATGAGGCGGTGCACGTGACGGCCGACGGTCGCCATCTGCTGGTGATCCACGGCGACCAGTTCGATGTGATCACCCGCTATCACCGTTGGCTGGCGTTCCTGGGCGACTCGGCCTACGAGTTCACACTCACCTTGAACCGCTGGTTGAACCACTGGCGCGCCCGCTACGGCTATGGCTACTGGTCTTTGTCGGCGTACCTGAAACACAAGGTCAAAACCGCCGTGAGCTTTATCAGCGATTTTGAAGAGGCCATCGCCCACGAAGTGACCCGGCGCGAGTTGCATGGCGTGGTGTGCGGGCATATCCACCATGCGGAGATTCGCAAGGTGGGCGAGGTGGATTACCTCAACTGCGGGGATTGGGTGGAGTCGTGCACGGCGTTGATCGAGCACTGGGACGGGAGCATCGAGTTGTATCGGTTGGCGGATGCCCAGGCGAAAGAAGCGCAGTTGAAAGCTGAGATGATCACAAACTGAAGGCCAACCACAGTCCAACTGTAGGAGCGAGCTTGCTCGCGAAAAACGTCAACGATAACGCGTGCAGCCTGAATAGGCGCGGTGCTTATGAGTTCTTCGCGAGCAAGCTCGCTCCTACGATTGGTTTTGTGTTTCTTCAGTTGGAGACGTCGGCGATGGCTTCGGCCAGAAGTGTCAGGCGTGTCGCATCAATACCCGCCACGTTGGCCCGCCCCGAACTGACCATATACACGCTGTGCTTCTCGCGCAGTTGCTTGACCTGCTCGGCACTCAAGCCGGTGTAGGAAAACATCCCGCGTTGCGCCCCGATGTGCGCAAACCGTTCCGATAGACCATGGGGCGCCAACGCCTCCACCAGTCCGGAACGCAACTGCGCGATTCGCGCACGCATGGCTTCGACTTCCTCGCTCCACTGCTTTTTCAGCTCGGCATCCCCCAGGATGGTCGCGACCACCGCCGCACCATGGTCCGGCGGCGTCGACCACAGGTTGCGCGCGGTATTCGCCAGTTGGCTGCGTACATCCTTCAGCTTCTCGGCATCCGCCGCGCACACGATCAACGCGCCGACACGGTCGCGGTACAGGCCGAAGTTCTTCGAGCATGAACTGGTGATCAATACTTCCGGCAGTTCAGCCGCAAACAAGCGCACCGCCCAGGCGTCCTGCTCCAGGCCGTCGCCAAAGCCCTGGTAGGCGAAGTCGATCAGTGGCAGCAACTGGCGCTCACGCACGATGTGCAGTACCTGGCGCCAGTCATCCTGGGACAGGTCGAAGCCGGTCGGGTTATGGCAGCAGGCGTGCAGCAAGACCACGTCGCCCTTGGGCACGGTGGAGAGGGTTGCCAGCATCGCCGCCACATCCAGGCGGTTATCCGCGCCCACGTAGGGGTAATGGCTGACCCTGAGCCCGGCCTTGGCAAAGATGGTTTCGTGGATCGGCCAGGTCGGGTCGCTCAACCACACGCCACGGCCGGGCAGGCTGTGGGCGATAAAGTCGGCGCTCAGGCGCAGGGCCCCGGTGCCGCCTGGGGTTTGAGTGGCGCCGGCACGGTGTTCGCGCAGCAGGGCGGAGTGGGCGCCCAGCACCAGTTCGCTGATCAGGCTGCCGAACGCTGCATCGCCGTGGCCGCCGATATAGGTCTTGGTGGCCTGGGTGTCGACCAGGCGCTGTTCGGCGCGCTTCACCGAAGCGGGAATCGGCGTCAGGCCCTGGTCGTCCTTATAAACGCCCACGCCGAGGTCGAACTTGTTCGGGTTGGCGTCCTGGGCATACAGGTCCATCAAGCCGAGGATCGGGTCGCCGGGCACGCGGCCTATGGCATCGAAATGCATTACTTGCGGCCCTCGGCGTCCTTGGCCACTTCGTCGGTGCGCGCGGCCATGATGAAGTCGTTGCGGTGCAGGCCCTTGATGGAGTGGCTCCACCAGGTCACGGTGACCTTGCCCCATTCAGTGAGCAGGCCTGGGTGATGGCCTTCGGCTTCGGAGATTTCACCCATGGCGTTGGTAAAGGCCAGGGCGAACTTGAAGTTCTTGAACAGGAAAACCTTTTCCAGCTGCATCACGGCATCGCGCACTTCGATGTTCCAGTCGGGGATCTGCTTGAGCAGCACCGGCAGTTCTTCATCGCTGACTTGCGGGGCATCGGCGCGGCAGGCTTCGCAGTGGGCTTGGTTCAAGGTGGTCATGTGGTGGTGTCCTGAATTCGAGTGTTTAAAAACGGTCGTCAGTGGCGTCACCCTAAAGCAACGCGGGGCCAGGGAACAGACTCACCTGGCCTTAAAAGCTGAGGCTCACGCGGCTTTGGGCTTGGGTGGGAACTTCGGCGCGTGCAAGCCCAACTGCATACCGTGCTCGACCATGCCCATGATGTCTTCCTGCGCCACTTCGAACAGGCGCTTGAGGTTGGGCAATACGAAATACAGCGGTTGCAGGATGTCGATGCGATACGGGGTGCGCATCGCTTCCAGCGGGTCGAAGGCTTGATGTTCAGGCTGGTCGGACAGGCAGTACACGCTTTCCTTGGGCGACGACAAAATCCCGCCACCGTAGATACGCCGGCCGTCGGGGGTGTCCACCAAGCCGAACTCGATGGTCATCCAGTACAGGCGCGCCAGGTATACCCGTTGCTCCTTGCTGGCCGCCAGGCCGAGCTTGCCGTAGGTGTGGGTGAACTCGGCAAACCACGGGTTGGTCAGCAGCGGGCAGTGGCCAAAGATCTCGTGGAAAATATCCGGCTCTTGCAGGTAATCCAGTTCTTCGCGGGTACGAATAAAGGTCGCCACCGGAAACTGCTTGTTGGCGAGTAATTCGAAGAAGGTCTGGAAGGGGATCAGCGCCGGCACGCGAGCGACTTGCCAGCCGGTGGTCGCGGCCAGCACCTGGTTGATTTCACCCAGTTGCGGGATGCGATCCAAGGGCAGGCCGAGCTTGTCGATGCCGTCCAGGTACTCTTGGCACGCGCGGCCCTCGATCACTTTCAACTGGCGGGTGATCAGGGTGTTCCACACCGCGTGTTCTTCCGGCGGGTAGTGGATAAAACCTTGCGCATCGGGCTCGCGGGCCACGTAGTGCGTCTGCTTCATACGGCTCTCCTGCTAGGCATTCGTTCTTGTTATGTCCTGGGATGAGCCTATTGATACGCCGTGCGGGGCAAGATTCCATCGGCTTCAGCATCGGCCGTGTAGGAAAAATTACTGGTTTTCGTAAAGTATTCGTTACGATTGCTTGGCTCAATACGGTATTGGGCTGGGAAAAGCCCCCAAGCTGTCACATAATCTTGACGACTATCTGCGCCCAGCGACAAAAAGACGCGGCGCCTACCCACTTTTCGAGCCTTTTCATGCGTATCAAAGTGCACTGCCAGAACCGCATCGGCATCCTGCGGGACATCCTCAACCTGTTGGTGGAGTACGGCGTCAACGTCGCCAAGGGTGAGGTGGGTGGCGAGCATGGCAACGCCATTTACCTGTTCTGCCCAAACCTGGTGAACATGCAATTCCAGGCGCTGCGCCCGCAGTTCGAGGCGATTGCCGGGGTGTTTGGCGTCAAAAGGGTAGGGCTGATGCCCAGTGAGCGTCGACATATGGAGCTCAATGCGCTGCTCGGTGCGCTTGAGTTTCCGGTGCTGTCCATCGACATGGGCGGCTCCATCGTCGCCGCCAACCGCGCGGCCGCGCAGTTGCTCGGGGTGCGGGTGGACGAGGTGCCGGGCATTCCGCTGTCGCGCTACGCCGAGGATTTCGACTTGCCGGAACTGGTGCGCGCGAGTAAATCGCGGATCAATGGCCTGCGGGTCAAGGTCAAGGGTGACGTGTTCCTGGCGGATATCGCACCGCTGCAATCCTCCGAACATGACGACAGCGAAGCCATGGCCGGTGCCGTGTTGACCCTGCACCGTGCCGACCGTGTGGGTGAGCGTATCTACAATGTGCGCAAACAGGAGCTGCGCGGTTTCGACAGTATTTTCCAAAGCTCCAAGGTCATGGCCGCCGTGGTGCGTGAAGCCCGGCGCATGGCGCCGTTGGATGCGCCTCTATTAATAGAAGGCGAAACCGGCACCGGCAAAGAGTTGTTGGCACGCGCTTGCCACCTGGCCAGCCCGCGCGGGCAATCGCCGTTGATGGCGCTGAACTGCGCTGGGCTGCCCGAGTCGATGGCCGAGACCGAATTGTTCGGCTACGGCCCCGGCGCTTTTGAAGGCGCGCGGGCCGAAGGCAAGCTCGGGCTGCTGGAGCTGACGTCAGGCGGTACGTTGTTTCTCGATGGTGTCGGGGAAATGAGCGCGCGCTTGCAGGTGAAATTGCTGCGCTTCCTGCAGGACGGCTGCTTTCGGCGCGTGGGCAGTGACGAAGAGGTGTACCTGGATGTGCGGGTGATCTGCGCCACCCAGGTGGACCTGTCCGAACTCTGCGCCCGTGGCGAATTCCGCCAGGACCTCTATCACCGCCTCAACGTGCTGTCCTTGCATATCCCGCCCCTGCGCGAATGCCTCGACGGCCTTGCTCCCCTGGTCGAGCACTTTCTCGACCAGGCCAGCCGGCAGATTGGCTGCCCGCTGCCCAGGCTGGCGCCTGCCGCCATGGACAAGCTCAGCCACTACCACTGGCCGGGGAATGTGCGGCAGCTGGAAAACGTGCTGTTCCAGGCGGTATCGCTGTGTGACGGCGGGACGGTCAAGGTCGAACACATCCGCCTGCCGGACTACGGCGTGCGCCAACCCCTTGGCGACTTTTCCCTGGAGGGCGGTTTGGAGGCGATCGTCGGACGCTTCGAGAAGGCGGTGCTGGAGAGCCTGTATGCCGAGCATCCCAGCAGCCGGCAGTTGGGGAAACGCCTGGGGGTGTCACACACCACCATCGCCAATAAGTTGCGTGATTACGAAATCCTCAAGTCCGACAAATAACCCAATGTGGGAGGGGGCTTGCCCCGATAGCGGTGTGTCAGCTAAGAGTAATCTGGCTGACAGACTGCCATCGGGGGCAAGCCCCCTCCCACATTGATCTGCGCCGTTGCCGTAAGCGGCAGTAGTCCGCCGTTTTTTCGACTATCCCTCCATCCATATTTTTCAATACCTTCGCGCAAACCCCCGTCGTTGCTGGGCTTCGTCCTCTTTTAAAAAGTTGGTTCGCAAATTGCTTAAGCCTCATCAGTACAGCGGTGGGCGGCAAGCCTGCGTCAGAAAGAGGAAAGAGCGTGGACAAGTACCTTTATGTGGCAATGACCGGCGCCAGCCAGAATGCACTGGCGCAGAAGGCCCATGCCAACAACTTGGCGAACATTTCCACCAACGGTTTTCAACGTGACCTGGAACAGGCGCGTTCGATGCCGGTGTTCGGTGACAGCTTTCCGGCGCGTGCGTTTGCCATGACCGAACGTCCCGCGACCGACTTCAGCCCTGGCGCCATGATCGAGACCGGTCGCGACCTGGATGTGGCGGTGAACGGCAATGGCTGGATGGCGGTGCAAACCCCCGATGGCGGTGAAGCCTACGTGCGCAGTGCCAGCATGAACGTCGATGCGCTGGGTGTGCTGCGCGCCGGCAACGGCATGCCGATCATGGGCAACGGTGGCCCGATCGCCGTACCGCCGCAGCAGAAAGTCGAAGTGGGCGCCGACGGCACCATCAGCATCCGCGCCATGGGCGAAGGCCCGCGGGTGATGGCTGAAGTGGACCGTATCAAGCTGGTCCAGCCCGACCTCAAGAATATGAATAAAGGCCTGGATGGCACCATCCATACCAAGGATGGCCAGCCGGCCGTCGCCGATGCGAACGTCACGCTGACCTCGGGTTTCCTGCAGGCGAGCAACGTCAACGCGGTTGAAGAAATGACCGCGGTCCTGGCGCTTTCCAAGCAGTTCGAGTTGCACATCAAGATGATGAACAGCGCCAAGGAAGACGACCAGGCCATGACCCGCGTAATGGCGATGAGCTGATAGCCGCGTTATTGACCGACTACTAATTTTTGCAGCGCAGCGCCAACAAACAGGCGCACGAAGGAGAACAGCATGCTTCCGGCTCTATGGGTTGCCAAAACAGGCCTGTCCGCCCAGGACACCAACCTGACCACCATTTCCAACAACTTGGCCAACGTGTCGACCACGGGTTTCAAACGTGACCGCGCCGAGTTCCAGGATTTGCTCTACCAGATCAAACGCCAGCCAGGCGCCCAGTCGACCCAGGACAGCGAATTGCCGTCGGGCCTGCAACTGGGTACCGGTGTGAAGATCGTCGGCACCCAGAAGAACTTCAACGCCGGTAACCTGCAGCAGACCGGGCAGCCGCTGGACATGGCCATCAACGGTAAAGGGTTCTTCCAGATCCTGCAGCCGGATGGGACCACTTCCTACACCCGTGACGGTACCTTCCACCTGGACTCCAATGGCCAGATCGTGACGGCCAACGGTTTCGCCCTGGAACCGGCTATCGTCGTGCCGAACAACGCCCAGACCTTCACCGTCGGCAACGACGGCACCGTGTCGATCACCGTGGCCGGTAACCCGGCGTCGCAAGTGATCGGCAACCTGCAAACCGCCGACTTCATCAACCCGGCCGGCCTGCAGGCGATGGGTAACAACCTGTTCCTGGAAACTGCTTCCAGCGGCGCGCCGCAAATCGGCACCCCTGGCCTGAACGGTTTCGGCACCACGCTGCAAAGCACCCTGGAAACCTCCAACGTCAGCACCGTTGAAGAGATGGTCAACATGATCACCACTCAACGCGCCTACGAGATGAACTCCAAGGTGATTTCCACCGCCGACCAGATGCTTTCGTTCGTAACGCAGAATCTGTAATCAAGTCTATGGGGCGCTCCTGAGAGCACCTGCAACACCGTGAGGTAAGGGTCATGAATCGCTATGTTTCCGTTCTGGCATTGAGTGGGATTGCCGTGCTCGCGGGCTGTGTCGCCCCGACGCCAAAACCCAATGACCCGTACTACGCGCCGGTGTTGCCGCGCACCCCACTGCCGGCGGCGGCCAACAACGGTTCGATCTACCAGGCCGGTTTCGAACAGAACCTGTACAGCGACCGCAAGGCGTTCCGGGTCGGTGACATCATCACCATCACCCTGAACGAACGCACCCAGGCCAGCAAGAATGCCAACTCCCAGGTGGGCAAGAACAGCACCGCCAGCCTTGGTTTGAGTTCTCTGTTTGGCGCCGTGCCCAACGTCAATAACCCGTTGAGCGACGGTGACCTGACCTTGAACGCCGGCTACAGCGGCAGCCGCGCTACCGACGGCAAGAGTGCGGCGGGGCAGGGCAACAGCCTGACCGGCTCGATCACCGTGACGGTCGCTGACGTATTGCCCAACGGTATCATTGCCGTGCGCGGCGAGAAGTGGATGACCCTCAACACTGGTGACGAATTGGTGCGCATAGCCGGTATGGTCCGCGCCGATGATATTTCCACGGACAACACCGTGCCTTCCACGCGGATTGCCGATGCACGCATTACCTATTCCGGTACCGGTGCTTTTGCTGATGCGAGTCAGCCCGGTTGGCTCGACCGTTTCTTCCTCAGTCCGCTGTTCCCTTTCTAGGTGACTACTTTGAAATTCAAACAGCTGATGGCGGCCGCACTGTTGCTGAGCCTGAGCGCAGTCGCCCAGGCCGAACGCCTGAAAGACATCGCCAGCATCTCCGGCGTGCGTTCCAACCAGTTGATCGGCTACGGCCTGGTGGTGGGGCTCAACGGAACGGGTGACCAGACCACCCAGACCCCGTTCACCCTGCAAACCTTCAACAACATGCTCTCGCAGTTCGGCATCAAGGTGCCGGCGGGTTCGGGCAACGTGCAGTTGAAGAACGTCGCGGCGGTGTCGATCAGTGCCGACTTGCCGGCGTTTTCCAAGCCGGGCCAGGTGGTCGACATCACTGTGTCGTCCATCGGTAACTCCAAAAGCCTGCGTGGCGGCACCCTGCTGATGACGCCGCTGAAAGGTATCGACGGCAACGTCTACGCCATCGCCCAGGGCAACCTGGTGGTGGGCGGGTTTGACGCCGAAGGTCGCGACGGTTCGAAGATCACTGTCAACGTGCCGTCGGCCGGGCGTATCCCGGGTGGCGCCACGGTTGAACGCACCGTGCCGAGCGGTTTCAACCAGGGCAACAGCCTGACCTTGAACCTCAACCGTTCGGACTTCACCACCGCCAAGCGTGTAGTCGACAAGATCAACGACATGCTCGGCCCTGGCGTGGCCCAGGCCATCGACGGCGGCTCGATCCGCGTCACCGCGCCGCTGGACCCCAGCCAGCGTGTGGACTACCTGTCGATCCTGGAAAACCTCGAAGTCGATCCGGGCCAGGCGGTGGCCAAGGTCATCATCAATTCGCGCACCGGTACCATCGTGATCGGCCAGAACGTCAAGGTCTCGCCGGCGGCGGTGACCCACGGCAGCCTGACCGTGACCATCACCGAAGACCCGATCGTCAGCCAGCCTGGGCCGTTGTCCAATGGCCAGACGGCGGTGGTGCCACGCTCGCGAGTGAATGCCCAGCAAGAAGCCAAGCCGATGTTCAAGTTCGGCCCCGGCACGACGCTGGATGAGATTGTGCGTGCGGTGAACCAGGTGGGCGCAGCGCCAGGCGACTTGATGGCGATCCTCGAAGCGTTGAAGCAGGCCGGCGCGTTGCAAGCCGACCTGATCGTGATTTAAGGCCATGGCCATGGACATGCGTAACAGCGGCCTGACCAGCACGGCGGATTCGGGTTCGTATTCCGACTTGAATCGCCTGAACCAACTGAAGGTCGGCGACAAGAACAGCGAAGGCAACATGCGCAAGGTGGCGCAGGAGTTCGAGTCGCTGTTCTTGAGCGAGATGCTCAAGTCCATGCGCTCGGCCACCGAGGCCCTGGGCAAGGACAACCCGATGAACACCCCGGCCGCCAAGCAGTACCAGGAAATGTACGACCAGCAACTGGCGGTGTCGATGTCCCGCGAAGGCGGCGGTATCGGCCTGGCCGATGTGCTGATGCGCCAGATGCAGAAGAACAAGCCGGTGGACGCCCAGGCGGCCACCTTGCAGGGCCCGGCGGCGGCCGAGGCGGTCAAGAAAGTCGATGTGCCGACGCAAATTGCCGCCGGTACCCAGGCCGAGGGCCCGCTGGGGCGTTCCAATGGCCAGCGTCCACTGTGGGCCTATCGCGTGGCGGAGCCCCAGGCGGGCGCTGCAGCGGCCCATAGCAATGACATCGCACTGATGAACCAGCGCCGTATCGCCTTGCCGAGCAAGCTCACCGATCGCCTGCTCGCCGGTATCGTGCCGAGCACCGACACCACCACCGTTGCCCAGGCGGCGCCGTTGCGTAACAGCGCGGCCGCCGACAATGTGGTCAACAGCACGGCGCGCACGTTTGCCGTGCCGAGCGGGCGCATGCAGGTCTACGGCCGCGCCGTGGCCCAGCCGCCATTGGCACCGGTGAAGAAGGCGTTCAGCTCCCAGGATGAGTTTGTCGCGACCATGTTGCCGATGGCCAAGGCGGCGGCCGCGCGTATCGGTGTCGATCCGAAGTACCTGGTGGCCCAGGCCGCCCTGGAAACCGGTTGGGGCAAGTCGGTGATGCGCGCCGAGGATGGCAGCAGCAGCCACAACCTGTTCGGCATCAAGGCCGGCCAGAGCTGGCAGGGCGGCCAGGCCCGTGCAATCACCAGCGAGTTTCGTGATGGGGCGATGGTCAAGGAAACGGCGCAGTTCCGGTCCTACGATTCTTACCAGGACAGCTTCCATGACCTCGTGACATTGCTGCAAAGCAATGATCGCTATAAAGATGTTGTGAAATCGGCCGACAACCCGGAACAGTTTGTACGCGAGTTGCAAAAAGCCGGGTACGCCACGGACCCGGCCTACGCCAGCAAGATTTCGCAGATCGCAAAAACCATGAACAGTTACCAGAATTACGCTGCCGCGGGCGCGACCACTCATTTATAAGGTCTGAACCATGAGTTTGCTCAATATCGGGATGTCGGGGCTTAACGCCGCTCAAGGATCGTTGTCGGTCTTGAGTAACAACATCGCCAACGCCAATACCGCGGGTTATTCGCGTCAGCAGACCACCCAGAGCGCAAATGCGTCGAACCAGTATGGCGGCGTGTTCATCGGCAGCGGCACCACCCTGGCCGACGTGCGCCGGGTGTACAACGAATACCTGGACACCGCCTACCAGAACAGCACCTCGCTCAACAGCGATGCCAAGGCTTACCTTGATCAGGTCAGTGCCGTCGACAAGACCCTGTCGGACAAGACCACCGGCATGTCCGCCGTACTCAGTTCATTCTTCGCTGCTGTGCAGACCGCCTCGGCGAACCCCAACGATACCTCGGCCCGCCAGATCCTGCTCACGAACGCCCAGACGCTGAGCAACCGGTTCAACTCCATTTCCAGCCAGTTGAGCCAGCAGAAAGAGACCATTAACAGCCAGTTGTCCTCGATGAGCGATCAGGTCAACCAACTGACTTCGTCGATTGCCTCTCTCAACAAGCAGATCGCCCAGGTGCAGGGTTCGTCGAACACCACCCCGGCCAACCTGCTGGACTCGCGCGCCGAAGCCGTGCGTTCGCTCAATGAGCTGATCGGTGTGACCGCCACTGAGAAGAACGGCGTGTTCAGTGTCAGCACCGGTAGCGGCCAGTCCCTGGTGCTGGGTGATAAGTCCAACACCATTTCCGCCGTACCGAGCAAGAGCGACACCAGCCAGTACACGATCCAGCTCAATGCGGCCGGCGGTACGACGATGGACCTGGGCAACGTGATCAGCGGCGGTAGCATCGGCGGCCTGTTGCGCTATCGCAGCGACGCGTTGATTCCTGCGATCAATGATCTGGGGCGCATCGCGATTGCCACCGCCGATACGGTCAACAGCCAGTTGGGCCAGGGCCTGGACCTCAATGGCGAGTTCGGCGCCTCGATGTTCACCGACATCAACAACGCAGCCTCGGTTGCCCTGCGTAGCCTGGCTGCCCAAGGCAACCTGGGCGACGGTGCCCTGGGCGTGACGATCAAGGACAGCACTCAGCTGACCAACTTCGATTACAAGGTCAGCTTCAACGACGGCACCGACCTCAACAAGGTCACGGTACTGCGTTCCGACGGCAAGGCCATGGGCACCTATGACCTCAGTGCCACGCCGCCTCCGGTCATCGATGGCTTCACCCTGGCGGTCAAGAGCGGTACGGTGCAGGCCGGTGACAGCTTCAAGGTCAGCCCCACCGCCAACGGCGCCAAGGAAATCGGCACGGTCCTCAGCGACCCCAGCAAGATTGCCTTTGCCGCGCCGTTGCAGGGCGAGGCCAGCAAGACCAACCAGGGCACCGGCACCTTCACGCCGCCGACGCTCACCGTGCCCCTGGACATACAGGGTGGTGCCGATACGGCACAACTGCGTACCGGCATCGAATACTCGATGCCGGTGAAGATGGTTTTCGGTAAACCGGCGGCCGATGGCACCCAGCCTTATACGCTGAGTAACGCCCAGGGTGATCCCATCGGTTCCGGCACCATCATTCCGGGACAGGCCAATAAGATCAGCATCAGCGTGCCGATGCGTGATGCCAGCGGTGCCTTGGTGTCGCCAGCCAAGAACTTCAGTTTCGACACCACGGTGGGCGGTTCGCCGGCCAACGGCGACGGCACCTCGTTCTCGTTCAATGCCACCGGCAAGTCCGACAATCGCAACGCCCAGGCACTGCTCGACCTGCAGACCAAGGCAACCGTGGGCCTGGCGGCCGATGGCAGCGGCGGTACCAGCCTGGTGGGCGCCAACAGCAAGCTGGTCTCCACCGTGGGCGCCAAGGCCGCTTCGGCCGGCACTGACAACACCGCTACCGGTGCGCTGCTGGCCGCCAACAAGAACGCGCGCAACTCCGTATCCCAGGTGAACCTGGATGAAGAGGCGGGCGACATGATCAAGTTCCAGCAGTACTACACGGCGTCGTCGCAGATCATCAAGGCTGCGCAAGAAACCTTCAGCACGCTGATCAATAGTCTTTAAGGGAGTCTGGGACGATGCGCATTTCTACACAGCAGTATTACGACACCAGTGCCGTCAAGTATCAGAACAACTATTCCAGCGTTGTGAAGGCCCAGGAACAGGCGAGCTCCGGCGTGCGTGTACAGACCGCTTCGGATGATCCGGTTGCCGCCCAGCGCTTGCTGATGCTGCAACAGCAAAAAGACATGCTGGCCCAGTACAGCGGCAACATCACCAGCATTCAAAATACGCTGACGAACGAAGAAAGCGTGCTGGAGGCGATCAATACCACGATCCAGGCCGGCAGCCAGTTGGCGCTGCGTGCGGGTGGCGTGACCAGCGATGCTGACCGCAAGTCCATTGCGGTCGAGGTGGGCGCGCTTGAAAATCAGCTGTTGGGTTTGCTTAACAGCAAGGATGCGGCGGGCAACTATCTGTTCTCCGGTTCCAAGACCGACACGCCACCGTATTCGCGCAACAATGATGGTACTTATAGCTATCAAGGCGACGAAAACGAGCTGAGCCTGCAGGTTTCCGAGACGCTGAAGGTGCGCACCAGCGATACGGGCAAGACCATCCTGGAAGGCGCGGTCAACACCAGCCGCACCCAAGCCACCTACACGACGCCTGCAACGGTGGATGACCACAAGGTCGCGATCTCGGCAGGCCTGGTAACGTCGGGCATCGATTACACCAAGCAGTTTGCCGACGGCCAGCCCTATAAGGTGACCTTTACCAGTAGCACGCAGTACGTTGTGACCGACAAGGACAACAACGACATTACTTCGCAGCTTCCAGGTAATGGTACGTTCGACTCCACCAAGGAAGGCAGCGCCAGTATCAATGTACGCGGGGTCAAATTCGATATCACCGCAGACCTCACCGGCGTGGCCACCGGGCCGGATGCCGATGCGTTGGTTGCAGGGCGTGAGTTCACCCTGGCCGCCAAGCCGGACGCGTTCAATGTCTCTCGCACCGCAAGCAACACTTCGGCGGCGCAACTGACCAATGCCCGCGTCAGCAGTGCAGCCGACTACTCCAGTACGTTTCCCAACAGCGGCGTACTGATCAAGTTCGACGATGTCGACCCGACTGCTTATAAGGTGTATGCCCAGCCGTATACCCCCGACAGCAAGCCGATTGTCGATAATGGCGTGATCGTCAGCGGTACGCCGCCAGCCAAGGACACGATCACCGCCGCGGGTGTCACCTTCGAGTTGAGCGGTACGCCGAACACCGGCGATCAGTTTTCGGTCGGCAACACCACCCAGAAAACCCAGAATGCCCTCGACACCCTGAGCGAGCTGCGCCAGGCCCTGGAACAGCCGGCGGATGGTATTCCCGGTGCGCGGGTCAAGCTTCAGGACGCCCTGAACGCCGCGGTCAGTAACCTGACCAACTCGGCCGACCAGGTGGACAACGTGCGTGGCTCCATCGGTGCGCGACAGAATGCACTCACGGTGCAGTCCAGTGAAAACACCAGTGTCGGCCTGGCCAACAAGACCACGATGAGTGACCTGGCCAACATTGACATGGGCGAGGCAGCGATCAACCTGACCCTGCAGCAAACCATGCTGGAGGCCTCGCAGCTGGCTTTCGTGAAAGTCTCGCAGTTGAGCCTGTTCAACAAGATGTAAGTGGCGTCAAGTCAAGCGGCCCGCTCTGGAAACAGGGCGGGCCGTTGCCGTTTCTGGGACTTAATTGTTTGAAGGTTTTGCACAAAGCACACACAATTGAGTGACCTGTGAGTCATAAAGCGCATCTTCACTGTATCGTGTGAAAAGGATAAGTCGTCACAGGGTCCTTGCGGGGCGGCTTTCAGCGAGATTTTTATGGGGTTATCCCCTTTATTGTCAGCACTCCAGGCCACGTCTGGGGTGTTCTCCAGCTATTTAGTATTGGGAAGCCACAATGATTGGCATAAAAAGCATCGCCAGTTACGTGCCGGCAGACGGGATCGATAACTACGCCCAGGGTGCCAAGTTCGCCAAGGATGAAGAATTCATCATCGGCAAGATCGGTTCGGCGTTCCTGCCGCGCAAGGAAGCCGCGCAGGAAACCTCCGATCTGTGTGTCGAGGCGGTCAACGCTTTGTTTGCCAACAATCCGGATTTGAAGCGCGAGTCCATCGATGCGCTGATCGTCGTCACCCAGAACGGCGATGAAGAGGGTTTGCCCCATACGGCCGCGATCGTCCAGGACAAACTCGGCCTGCCCACCCACGTGGCGGCGTTTGATATTTCCCTGGGCTGCTCCGGCTACGTCTACGGCATCTACGCGATGAAGGGCTTCATGGAAGCCACCGGCCTGAAAAACGGCCTGTTGGTCACCGCCGACCCGTATTCGAAGATCGTCGACCCGGAAGACCGCAACACCACCATGCTGTTCGGCGATGCCGCCACCGCCACCTGGATGGGCGAAGACGCGCCGTGGTTGCTGGGCAAGTCCAAGTTCGGCACGGACGGTTCCGGCGCACCGCATCTCAAGGTCAGCGATGGCGTGTTCTTCATGAACGGTCGCCAGGTGTTCAACTTCGCCTTGCTCAAGGTGCCCGCGCATTTGCACGAGCTGCTCGACGAGTCGGACCTTGCGGCCGATGACATCGATGCGTTCTGCATTCATCAGGGCAGTGCGGCGATTGTCGACGCCGTGGCCCGGCGTTTCGAAGACGCGCCGGTGGAGAAGTTCATCAAGGACATGGTCGAGACCGGCAACACCGTGTCGTCGAGCATTCCGTTGCTGCTGGAAAAGCATGTGATGGACGCCACCTGGAAGCGCGTGGCAATCAGCGGTTTTGGCGTGGGCCTGTCGTGGGGATCGGCGATTCTCTATCGTCCGTGACGCTTCGATAGACTGCTTTCTGCGTAAAAGCAAACGCCGATGCTCGAAAGAGCATCGGCGTTTTTTATTTGGCGCCAGAAAACCCAATGAAATATGGGTTTTTAGCCGGCGTAAGCCCTTGAATTACAAGGGGTGGCACGGCGCCATTAAAAAAATCAAAAAAAATCCTCAAGCAACCGGCTACCACGACGATAACTATTACGTAGGTTCTCAGGCCACACCCGGCGGTTGCCAGGGCCGGAAGCCGCAGTATCCATCCAACGAGGATTTCGTCATGGCTTTAACAGTAAACACCAACATTGCTTCGATCACTACTCAGGGCAACCTGAACAAAGCCGGCGGCGCCCTGGCCACCTCCATGCAGCGCCTGTCTTCCGGCCTGCGTATCAACAGCGCTAAAGACGACGCAGCCGGCCTGCAGATCGCTAACCGCCTGACCAGCCAAATCAACGGCCTGGGCCAAGCTGTAAAAAACGTGAACGACGGTATCTCCATCGCTCAGACCGCTGAAGGCGCGATGCAGGCTTCGACCGACATCCTGCAAAAAATGCGTACCCTGGCTCTGTCTTCCGCGACTGGTTCCCTCAGCCCTGACGACCGTAAGTCGAACAACGACGAATACCAGGCTCTGACTTCGGAACTGACCCGTATCTCCAACACCACCACTTTCGGTGGCCAGAAGCTGCTGGACGGTTCGTACGGTACCAAGGCCATTCAGGTTGGCGCCAACGCTAACGAAACCATCAACCTGAGCCTGGAAAACGTTGCAGCCAACAACATTGGTTCGCAGCAGATCAAAACCAAGGCCATCGTGCCTAGCGCAACTGGCCTGGCTGGCGGCAGCATCACAGTAACCGGCAACGGCCAAAGCAAAGCCGTTACTTATGCAGCAGGCGCGTCGGCTAAAGACATTGCTTCCGGCCTGAACGGTTCGATCGGTGGCCTGACCGCTACCGCCAGCACCGAAGTCAAGCTGGAAGTGGGTGCCGCAACCCCGTCGAACTTCACTCTGGCTGTTGGTAACAGCGGCGCTGTGAGCTTCGTAGGCGTTACCGATCTGGCTGGCCTGGCTGACCAACTGAAGTCCAACGCTGCCAAGCTGGGTATCAGTGTCAACTACGACGAAGTTAACAAGAGCCTGTCGGTTAAGTCGGATTCCGGTGAAAACCTGTCGTTCGCTGGCGCTGATGCCAACGCTCAGACGAACATCCTGGTTGGCGCGAAAGATGGCGCTGGCGCATTCGCTACCCCGGCTGCTCTGGGTGCTGCTGCAATCGTTGTTACCGGTCAAGTCTCCCTCGACTCGGCTAAAGGCTACTCCTTGAGCGACGCCGGTACCGGTGTTTCGGACTTGTTCTCGGCTGCTACCGTTTCGTCGACCAAAACCTCCATCGCCCAAACCGACGTGACCGACGCTACCAACGCTCAAAACGCCCTGGCTGTTATCGACAAGGCCATCGGCACCATCGACGGCGTTCGTTCGGGCCTGGGTGCTACCCAGAACCGTCTGACTACCACTGCAGACAACCTGCAGAACATTCAGAAGAACTCCACCGCTGCACGTTCCACCGTTCAGGACGTCGACTTCGCTTCCGAAACCGCCGAACTGACCAAGCAACAAACCCTGCAGTCGGCTTCTACCGCGATCCTGTCGCAGGCTAACCAGCTGCCATCCGCTGTACTGAAGCTGCTTCAGTAATCCCAGCGCTTGGTAACTAACGGAAGGGCGCGTCTACGTGCCCTTCCGTTTTTTCGGTTTAGAGGAGATTGGACATGGACATGAGTGTAAAGCTGAACCAGTCTTATCCGCCGGTTGCACCTCAAAGCGCACCTGCCAAGGTAGTGACTGACAACGGTGTCAAGAATGTCCAGGCAACGCCCGCGACCAGCCAAGAGCCCGCACGCGCCGACCTGGAAAAAGCAGTAACCGATATTCGTGATTTCGTTCAGGCTACCCAGCGTAGCCTGGACTTTTCCATTGATGACTCCACCCACCGCGTGGTGGTCAAGGTCATCAATACCGACAATGGTGAAGTGATTCGCCAGATTCCGTCGGAAACAGCCTTGAAGCTGGCACAGAACCTCAGCAGCGCAAGCAACTTGTTGTTTGACGACAAGGCCTGAGCTGGCATGAAACTTGTTGCTGTCTGGTCTTGAGGCGTAATAAGTCAAGATAACGGCAGCCACCGAACAGGAGATAGATGATGGCGGGTTCAACGGTAAGTGGTATCGGTTCGAACATCGATACGCAAGCGATCGTGACATCCTTGGTCAACGCCGAAAAGGTGCCCAAGCAAACGCAGATCAATACCGCGTCTGCGAAGGCGACCACCACGCTGTCTTCGATCGGCAAGGTTCAGGCCGCGCTGGATGCGTTTCGCAGTGCCTTGGACACCATGGCCAAGGACAGCAGTTTCACCGGCTTGACCGGTTCGTCCTCGGATGAAAAGACCGCGACCATGACGGCCAGCAACACGGCCTCGAACGGCAGCTTCCGGCTGGTCGTCGATCAGTTGGCCCAAGCGTCCAAGCTGTCGAGCAAGAACTTCAGCGGTGGCACCTCGACGGTAGTCAACGCGACGGACAAGCCGACGACGCTGACCATCAGTCAATCGGGCAAGTCATACGACCTCAATGTTCCCGCGGGTGCGACCCTGCAGCAGGTGCGTGACTCGATCAATACCCAGTTTGGTACTTCGGGGCTGAGCGCCAACATTCAAACCGACTCCAACGGTTCGCGATTGATCCTGACCTCTACCACCATGGGGACCGGCTCGGACCTTACACTCTCTGGCACTTCGGGCCTCGATGTGGGTGCCACGGTCGTCGATCCGCCCAAGGATGCGCTCTACAGCATCGATGGGGTTGCGTCTGTGTCCAAGTCCAACACCATCACAGGCGCTCTTAGCGGGGTGGATATCAAGCTGGTAGCTGCGTCGACTTACAAGACCAATTCCACCGTCGATAAAAACGTAACGCTCATCACCGTCAGCACCAACAACACCGCACTCAAGTCCGGGGTCAAGGGTTTCATTGATACCTACAACGCCCTGATCACTGCCATGAACGCCGAAACCAAGGTCACCACGAACCTGGACGGCAGCACTACAGCGGCAGCGTTGACCGGCGACTCGACCATGCGTTCGTTGCAGAGCGCTATCCGCAATGAGTTCAACGCGCTGTCGGGCACCGGTGCGTTCAAGTCCCTGGCGCAGTTCGGCGTGACCACCAGTTCGAGCACGGGTCTGCTGGCGATCGATGACAAGAAGTGGGACGCGGCGGTTAAAACCAACGGCGCCGACATCAACAGCATGTTCAGCGGTAAGGACGGCATGCTGGCACGGATGAAAAGCGCCACGGATGACTTTGCCAAATCCACTACCGGCATTCTGGCGACCCGCTCGACGTCCTTGTCCGACACGCTCAAGGACCTGACCAAGCAGCAGTCGACGCTGGACGAGCGCATGACCCTGCTCACCAGCAGCCTGTCGGCCAAGTACAACGCCATGGACACCCTGGTCGCCCAGTTGCGCCAGCAAAGCACCAGCGTGATGACCACGCTCAATGCCTTGAACAATCCAAAGACCAATACTTGATCCCCTGCTGAACAAAAAAAGGCCAGGCAATCTGCCTGGCCTTTTTTATCGCGGGACGACGGGGGCTAAAGCTTTTTGCAAACCCGTCGACATATTGGTTACTAGAATCCTTTTCGCTGTCGCCTGTCACGAGGTAGAAACATGAATCCCATGAGAGCCCTTCGCCAATACCAGAAGGTCAATTCCCATGCCCAGATCTCTGAAGCCAGCCCGCATCGCCTGGTGCAGATGCTGATGGAGGGCGGCCTGGACCGCATGGCCCAGGCCAAGGGTGCGCTGGCTCGTGGCGACATCGCCCAGAAGGGCCTGATGCTGGGCAAGGCCATCGATATCGTGATCGGCCTGCGCGACGGCCTGAATGCTGAAAAGAGTGACAACCCGGCTTACGTCCAGCAGTTGGAAAGTCTGTATGCGTACATGACTAACCGCCTGATGGAAGCGAACCTGCATAACGATGCCGACATGATCGACGAAGTCGCCCGTTTGCTGATTACCGTGAAAGAAGGCTGGGATGCCATCGCCGCGCCACAGGCTGCAACCGAGTAAGGCGCAGCAAAGAAGGGCCTGAGGGCCTTGAGGAATACGTCATGAGCCAAGCACTGCAACGCATTGATGAAACCCGTGAAGCGCTGATCGGCGCGCTGGCAGACCGTAACTGGGACGCCATTGGCGAGCTGGACATGGGCTGTCGCAACGTGATCGACGAGGTGCTCAGCGAAGCGCCGGTGGATGAGGATGCGTTGCGTGAAAAGCTTGAGAGCCTGTTGGCGGTATACCAGCAGTTGCTTGAGGTGACGACGGGCGAGCGCCAGGCGATTTTTGAAGAGATGTCGCAGATCAACCAAGCGAAGAACGCGTCAAAGGTTTACCATTTGTTCGGCTGAACAGACGCAGTTAATCCGAACGGCGCGTCATAAATTTGACCGTGCCAGCTTTTTTGACTTAACTAGTGCTGTTTTCAGATTTCAGACGTCTATAAAGTAAGAAGTCTTACGGCCGTCTCGATTGCCCTTACACTGGGCAGAGCGTTTTACTAGGGAAGTTGCTATTGCATGTGGCGTGAAACCAAAATTCTGCTGATCGATGACGATAGCGTCCGCCGCCGCGATTTAGCGGTGATTTTGAATTTTCTTGGCGAAGAAAATCTGCCCTGCGGCAGCCATGACTGGCAGCAGGTAGTCAGCTCATTGTCATCGAGCCGTGAAGTCATCTGTGTGCTGATCGGGACGGTAAACGCTCCTGGCGCTGTTTTGGGCTTGTTAAAGACACTGTCAACCTGGGATGAGTTCCTTCCGGTGTTGCTAATAGGCGATATTTCTTCTGTCGACCTGCCCGAAGACCAGCGCCGTCGTGTGCTTTCCACCCTGGAAATGCCGCCCAGCTACAGCAAATTGCTCGATTCCCTGCACCGTGCCCAGGTCTATCGCGAGATGTACGACCAGGCCCGCGAGCGCGGTCGCCACCGCGAACCCAACCTGTTCCGCAGCCTCGTCGGCACCAGCCGTGCCATCCAGCACGTGCGCCAGATGATGCAGCAGGTGGCCGATACCGACGCCAGCGTGCTGATCCTCGGCGAGTCGGGCACCGGCAAGGAAGTGGTCGCGCGCAACCTGCACTACCACTCCAAGCGCCGCGACGGGCCTTTTGTGCCGGTCAACTGCGGAGCGATCCCGGCAGAGCTGCTTGAAAGCGAACTATTCGGTCACGAGAAGGGCGCCTTTACCGGGGCGATCACCAGCCGTGCCGGGCGTTTCGAGCTGGCCAACGGCGGCACCCTGTTCCTCGACGAAATCGGCGACATGCCGCTGCCGATGCAGGTCAAGCTGCTGCGCGTCTTGCAGGAGCGCACCTTCGAGCGCGTGGGCAGCAACAAGACCCAGAGCGTCGACGTGCGCATCATCGCCGCGACCCACAAGAACCTCGAAAGCATGATCGAGGTCGGCAGCTTCCGCGAAGACCTGTACTACCGCCTCAACGTATTCCCGATCGAGATGGCCCCGCTGCGTGAGCGCGTGGAGGACATCCCGTTGCTGATGAACGAACTGATCTCGCGCATGGAGCACGAAAAGCGCGGTTCGATCCGCTTCAACTCGGCCGCGATCATGTCCCTGTGCCGCCACGGCTGGCCGGGCAACGTCCGTGAACTGGCCAACCTGGTGGAGCGCATGGCGATCATGCATCCCTACGGTGTGATCGGCGTGGTCGAGTTGCCGAAGAAGTTCCGCTACGTCGACGACGAAGACGAGCAACTGGTCGACAGCCTGCGCAGCGACATGGAAGAACGGGTTGCCATCAACGGCCACACCCCGGACTTCGGCTCCACCGCCATGCTGCCGCCCGAAGGCCTGGACTTGAAAGACTACCTCGGTAACCTCGAGCAGGGGCTGATCCAGCAGGCCCTGGACGACGCCAACGGCATCGTCGCCCGTGCCGCCGAGCGCCTGCGCATCCGTCGAACCACCCTGGTGGAGAAGATGCGCAAGTACGGAATGAGCCGCAAAGAAGGTGATGAACAGGCAGATGATTGACGCCTGTTTTCCAAGCCGCTGATATTTCAGCGGTTTTTTTTCGGCACAACTATTGCTACAGCCCTCGCAACGTTCCGTTTAACTGACGGTCAGCCAAGCGAGAGAGCATCATGCCCCACGCCGCCCAACTATCTTCGGCCCCTGCCATCCAGGGGCTGGTTCCGCCTGTCGAGCCGCCGACCCGCCAGGGTCTTGAGCAGGCGTTCTCGCAGTTCAGCCAGATGTCGAGCCAGCTGACCGACTCCTACAGCCTGCTGGAAGCCCGGGTCTCCGAGCTGAAAGGCGAACTGGCCGTGGTCAGCGCCCAGCGCATGGAAGAGTTGGCCGAAAAAGAGCGCCTGGCCAACCGTTTGCAAAACCTGTTGTCGCTGTTGCCCGGTGGCGTGATCGTCATCGATGAAGAGGGCCGCGTGCGTGAAGCCAACCCGGCGGCCTGCGACATGCTCGGCCTGCCGCTGGAAGGCGAGCTGTGGCGCCATGTCATCACCCGCTGCTTTGCGCCGCGTGAGGACGATGGCCACGAAATCTCCCTGAAGGACGGGCGCCGCCTGTCCATCGCCACCCGTTCCCTGGATGCGGAGCCGGGCCAGTTGGTGCTGCTTAACGACCTGACTGAAACCCGTCATCTGCAAGACCAGTTGGCGCGCCATGAGCGTTTGTCCTCGTTGGGGCGGATGGTCGCTTCGTTGGCGCATCAGATCCGTACGCCGTTGTCGGCCGCGTTGATCTACGCCAGTCATTTGACTGATGAGCAATTGCCCGCCGCCACGCACCAGCGCTTTGCCGGGCGCCTGAAGGAGCGTCTGCATGAGTTGGAGCACCAGGTCCGCGACATGCTGGTGTTTGCCCGCGGCGAATTGCCGCTGACCGACCGCGTGACGCCGGCCCAACTGATGCAGGCCCTGCAAGCGGCGGCCGCTGCCCATATCCAGGACGTGCACGTGCGTTGGCAGTGCGACAGTCACCTCGGCGAGCTGCTCTGCAACCGCGACACCCTGGTGGGCTCGCTGCTCAACCTGATCGAAAACGCCACCCAGGCCAGCGGCCCCGGCGCGCGGCTCAAGGTGCACCTGTACAGCCGCGAGCAAACCCTGCGCCTGTGCATCAGCGACAGCGGCAGCGGTATCGACCCGGTGGTGCTCAAGCGCCTGGGTGAACCCTTTTTCACCACCAAGACCAACGGTACCGGCCTGGGCCTGACCGTGGTCAAGGCGGTGGCGCGTGCCCATCAGGGAGAATTGCAGCTGCATTCCCGCGTTGGGCGTGGCACCTGTGCATTGATGACCTTGCCGCTGTTTTCATGCGCGGCAAGCGCGGAGTAAGGATATGGCTATCAAGGTTTTGTTGGTGGAAGACGATCGCGCCCTGCGTGAAGCATTGGCTGACACGCTGTTGTTGGCGGGCCATGACTATCGGGCGGTCGGTTCTGCCGAGGACGCCTTGGACGCGGTGGAGCAGGAAGCCTTCAGCCTGGTGGTCAGCGACGTGAACATGCCCGGCATGGACGGCCATCAGTTGCTCGGTCTCTTGCGTGCGCGTCAGCCGCAACTGCCGGTGCTGCTGATGACCGCCCATGGTGCGGTGGAGCGTGCCGTGGACGCGATGCGCCAGGGCGCCGCGGATTACCTGGTCAAGCCTTTCGAGCCTAAAGCCCTGATCGAACTGGTGGCGCGCCACGCCCTGGGGGTGATCCCGGCCAACGAAGGCGAGGGCCCGATCGCCTTCGAGCCGGCCAGTGCACAATTGCTTGAGTTGGCGGCCCGTGTGGCGCGCAGTGATTCCACCGTGCTGATCTCCGGCGAGTCCGGCACCGGTAAAGAGGTGCTGGCGCGTTATATCCACCAGCAGTCGACCCGCGCCCAGCAACCGTTTATCGCCATCAACTGCGCGGCGATCCCCGACAACATGCTTGAAGCCACCCTGTTCGGTCATGAGAAAGGTTCGTTCACCGGTGCCATCGCGGCCCAGGCGGGCAAGTTCGAACAGGCCGATGGCGGCACCATTTTGCTGGATGAAATCTCGGAAATGCCCCTGGGCCTGCAAGCCAAGTTGCTGCGGGTGCTGCAAGAGCGGGAAGTGGAGCGGGTTGGCGCGCGCAAGCCGATCCAGTTGGACATCCGTGTGGTCGCCACCACCAACCGGGACCTCGCCGGCGAAGTGGCAGCGGGGCGCTTCCGGGAAGACCTGTTCTATCGGCTTTCGGTGTTCCCCCTGGCCTGGCGCCCGCTGCGTGAACGCCCGGCAGATATCATTCCGCTGGCCGAGCGCCTGCTGAACAACCACGTCAAAAAAATGAAGCACGCCCAGGCGCGGCTGTCGGCGCAAGCCCAGGCCTGCCTGGTGAGTTATCCATGGCCCGGCAACGTGCGGGAATTAGATAACGCCATCCAGCGCGCCCTGATCCTGCAGCAAGGCGGCTTGATCCAGCCCCAGGATTTCTGCCTGGCCATGGGCAGTGGTGCGGCGCCATTGCCCTCGTTGGCGCCTGCGCCGGTGGTTGCAGAGGCTGAGTCTGCCGGTGCCCTGGGCGACGACCTGCGTCGCCGCGAATTCCAGATGATCATCGACACCCTGCGCGCCGAGCGCGGCCGACGCAAAGAGGCCGCGGAGCGCCTGGGCATCAGCCCGCGCACCCTGCGCTACAAGCTGGCGCAGATGCGTGACGCCGGAATGGATGTGGAAGCGTATCTATTCGCCACGTAACCGGTAAGAAGGTCGACAAGGTTTGTCGCCTTTTCTTACGAGTTGATGCGGATCTGGCACCCTTGTTGCTACCTCCCCTAGTAATCGCTGCGTAGTGTCAAAAAATTGCAGGTTGGAGAGAGAAGGTCATGAGCCAGGGTATTGAGTTCAATCGGTTGATGTTGGATATGCGCGCCATGCAGATGGATGCCATGGCTCAACCGAAATCCGTCGCGCCAGCGCCGGAATTGGGCCAAAGCAGCTTCGCCGACATGCTCGGCCAGGCCATCAACAAAGTCAGTGACACCCAGCAAGCTTCCAGCCAGTTGGCCACTGCGTTCGAAATCGGCAAAAGCGGCGTGGACCTCACCGATGTGATGGTCGCCTCGCAAAAGGCCAGCGTCTCCTTCCAGGCCCTGACCCAAGTGCGTAACAAGCTGGTTCAGGCCTATCAAGACATCATGCAGATGCCGGTTTAAGGGCGAGATTTAAGTCATGGCAGAAGCAGTCTCCGACAACGTACCCGCCAAGACAGACGGCAAGCCGCCGCTGTTTGGCCTGTCGTTCCTGGAAAACCTCTCGGAAATGACCATGCTGCGTCAGGTGGGCCTGATGGTCGGCCTGGCTGCCAGCGTGGCGATTGGTTTTGCCGTGGTGTTGTGGTCGCAGCAACCCGATTACCGGCCGTTGTACGGCAGCCTGGCGGGTATGGATTCCAAGCAGATCATGGAAACCCTTGCCGCCGCCGACATCGCCTACACCGTGGAGCCCAACTCCGGCGCGTTGCTGGTCAAGGCCGACGATGTGGCTCGTGCGCGCATGAAGCTGGCCGCCGCCGGCGTGACCCCGTCCGACAGCAATATCGGTTTCGAGATCCTCGACAAGGACCAGGGCCTGGGGACCAGCCAGTTCATGGAAGCCACCCGCTACCGTCGTGGCCTTGAAGGCGAGCTGGCGCGCACCATTTCCAGCCTGAACAACGTCAAGGGTGCCCGCGTGCACCTGGCGATCCCGAAAAGCTCGGTGTTTGTGCGCGACGAGCGCAAGCCAAGTGCTTCGGTACTGGTCGAACTGTTTTCCGGCCGCTCCCTGGAGCCTGGCCAGGTCCTGGCGATCATCAACCTGGTGGCTACCAGCGTTCCCGAACTGAGCAAGTCGCAGATCACCGTGGTCGACCAGAAGGGCAACCTGCTGTCCGACATGGCCGAAAACTCCGCGCTGACCCAGGCCGGCAAACAGTTCGACTACAGCCGCCGCATGGAAAGCATGCTCACCCAGCGTGTGCACAACATCCTGCAACCGGTGCTGGGCAATGACCGCTACAAGGCGGAAGTGTCTGCCGACGTGGACTTCAGCGCCGTCGAGTCGACCTCCGAGCAGTTCAACCCGGACCAACCGGCCCTGCGCAGTGAGCAATCGACCAGCGAACAACGCACCGCCAGCAATGGCCCGCAAGGTGTGCCGGGTGCCCTGAGCAACCAGCCGCCGGCCCCGGCCTCGGCGCCGCAAACCACCGGTGGCGCCGCAGCCACCGCGGGCGCGATCCAGCCTGGCCAGCCACTGTTGGATGCCAACGGCCAGCAGATCATGGACCCGGCCACCGGCCAGCCGATGCTCGCGCCGTACCCGGCGGACAAGCGTAACCAGTCCACCAAGAACTTCGAACTCGACCGTTCCATCAGCCACACCAAGCAGCAGCAGGGTCGCGTCAATCGCCTGTCGGTGTCGGTGGTGGTGGATGACCAGGTCAAGGTCAACGCCGCTGACGGTGCCGTAACACGTGCACCGTGGAGCGCCGACGAATTGGCGCGCTTCACACGCCTGGTGCAGGACGCCGTTGGTTTTGACGCCAGTCGGGGTGACAGCGTCAGCGTAATCAACATGCCGTTCTCCGCCGAGCGTGGCGAAGTGATCGCCGAAGCGGCGTTCTACACCCAGCCGTGGTTCTGGGACATCGTCAAGCAAGTGCTGGGTGTGTTGTTCATCCTGGTGCTGGTGTTCGGTGTGCTGCGCCCGGTGCTCAACAACATCACCGGCAACGGCAAGAAACAACTGGCGGCCTTCGGTGGCAGCGATGTCGAGTTGGGTGGCATGGGCGGCCTGGACGGCGAACTGGCCAACGACCGCGTCAGCCTCGGCGGCCCGCAAAGCATTCTGTTGCCGAGCCCGAGCGAAGGCTATGACGCTCAGTTGAACGCAATCAAAAGTCTGGTAGCAGAAGACCCGGGCCGTGTGGCCCAGGTCGTGAAAGAGTGGATTAACGCAGATGAGTGATCGAGCCGCTGTTGCCAAGCTCTCCCGGGTCGACAAAGCCGCAGTCCTGCTGCTGTCCCTGGGGGAAACCGACGCCGCCCAAGTGCTGCGCCACATGGGCCCCAAAGAGGTCCAGCGGGTGGGCGTGGCCATGGCGCAAATGCGCAATGTGCACCGCGAGCAAGTCGAACAGGTGATGAGCGAGTTCGTCGAGATCGTCGGCGACCAGACCAGCCTGGGCGTCGGCTCCGACAGCTACATCCGCAAGATGCTCACCTCGGCCCTGGGCGAAGATAAGGCCAACGGCCTGATCGACCGCATCCTGCTGGGCGGCAACACCAGTGGCCTGGACAGCCTCAAGTGGATGGAACCGCGCGCGGTCGCCGACGTGATCCGCTACGAGCACCCGCAGATCCAGGCAATCGTGGTGGCCTACCTCGACCCGGACCAAGCCGGTGAAGTGCTTGGCCACTTCGACCATAAGGTGCGCCTGGACATCATCCTGCGCGTGTCGTCGCTGAACACCGTGCAGCCGGCGGCCCTGAAGGAACTCAACACGATTCTCGAGAAACAGTTCTCGGGCAACTCGAACGCCTCGCGCACTACCCTGGGTGGTATCAAGCGCGCGGCCGACATCATGAACTTCCTCGACAGCTCGGTCGAAGGCCAGTTGATGGACTCGATCCGCGAGATCGACGACACCCTGTCCGGCCAGATCGAAGACCTCATGTTCGTATTCAACAACCTCTCCGATGTCGACGACCGTGGCATCCAGGCGTTGCTGCGCGAAGTGTCCTCCGACGTGCTGGTACTGGCCCTCAAGGGCTCGGACGAAGGCGTCAAGGAGAAGATCTTCAAGAACATGTCCAAGCGTGCCTCCGAGCTGTTGCGCGACGACCTGGAAGCCAAGGGGCCGGTGCGCGTCAGCGACGTGGAAACCGCCCAGAAAGAAATCCTCACCATTGCCCGCCGTATGGCCGAAGCCGGAGAAATCGTTCTCGGTGGGAAGGGCGGCGAAGAAATGATCTAAGGCGCTCCCCATGTCGAACAAAGATGAGGCGCCCAGCGATCTGATTCGCGCACGGGACGTCGGTGGGTTCGACATCTGGTCGTTGCCCAGCTTCGATCCGCATGTGCCCGAGCCCGAGCCGGAACCGGTTGAAGAGCCGCCGGTGGAAATGGAAGAAGTGCCGCTGGAGGAAGTCCAGCCACTGACCCTGGAAGAGTTGGAAAGCATCCGTCAGGAGGCCTACAACGAAGGCTTTGCCGCTGGCGAGAAAGACGGTTTTCGCAGCACCACCCTCAAGGTGCGCCAGGAAGCCGAGGCGGCGCTGAGCGTCAAGCTGGCCAGCCTGGAGCGCCTGATGGGCAACCTGTTCGCGCCCATCGCCGAGCAGGATTCGCAAATCGAAAAAGCCATGGTCGGCCTGGTACAGCACATCGCCCGCCAGGTGATCCAGCGCGAACTGGTGCTGGATTCCAGCCAGATCGAAAGCGTGATGCGCGAAGCCCTCAAGTTGCTGCCCCTGGGCGTCGGCAATGTGCGGCTGTACATCAACCCGCAGGACTTCGAACAGGTCAAAGCGATGCGCGAGCGCCATGAAGAAACCTGGCGCATCGTCGAAGATGCGGCGCTGCAGCCCGGCGGTTGCCGGGTCGAGACCGAGCACAGCCGCATCGATGCCACGGTGGAAACCCGCATCAGCCAGATCATGGCCAAGCTGCTTGATCAACAACACGAGCAGGCGCTGAACCCGGCCGAGCCGGACCTGAGCGTGGACCTGGACGCCCCCGATGCGCCTTGATCGCACCAGCTTCGCCAAGCGCCTGGGCGGCTATGCCGAGGCCACCGAATTGCCCGGCCAGCCAATCCTCGAAGGGCGTCTGTTGCGCATGGTCGGCCTGACCCTCGAAGCCGAGGGCCTGCGCGCCGCCATGGGCAGCCGTTGCATGGTGATCAACGACGACAGCTACCATCCGGTGCAGGTCGAAGCCGAAGTGATGGGTTTTTCCGGCAACAAGATTTTCCTCATGCCCGTCGGCAGCCTGGCCGGCATCGCCCCCGGCGCCCGCGTGGTGCCCCTGGCCGACACCGGCCGCCTGCCCATGGGCATGAGCATGCTCGGCCGGGTGCTGGACGGCGCCGGTCGCGCACTGGACGGCAAGGGCGGCATGAAAGCCGAAGACTGGGTGCCGATGGACGGCCCCACCATCAACCCGCTCAACCGCAACCCCATCAGCGTGCCGCTGGACGTGGGGATTCGCAGCATCAACGGTTTATTGACGGTCGGCCGTGGCCAGCGTCTGGGCCTGTTCGCGGGTACGGGTGTGGGTAAGTCGGTGTTGCTCGGCATGATGACGCGCTTTACCGAGGCCGACATCATCGTGGTGGGCCTGATCGGCGAGCGGGGCCGCGAGGTGAAGGAGTTCATCGAACACAGCCTCGGCGAAGAAGGCCTCAAGCGTTCGGTGGTGGTCGCATCCCCAGCGGACGATGCACCGTTGATGCGTCTGCGCGCGGCCATGTACTGCACGCGCATCGCCGAATATTTTCGCGACAAGGGCAAGAACGTCCTGTTGCTGATGGACTCGCTCACCCGTTTCGCCCAAGCCCAGCGGGAAATCGCCCTGGCCATCGGCGAGCCCCCGGCCACCAAGGGCTACCCGCCGTCGGTGTTCGCCAAGCTGCCCAAGCTGGTGGAGCGCGCCGGTAATGCCGAGGCCGGTGGCGGCTCGATCACCGCGTTCTACACCGTATTGTCCGAAGGCGATGACCAGCAGGATCCCATCGCCGACTCGGCGCGGGGCGTGCTCGACGGCCACATCGTGCTGTCGCGGCGTCTGGCCGAGGAGGGGCACTACCCGGCCATCGACATCGAAGCGTCCATCAGCCGGGTCATGCCGGCGGTGGTCACGCCGGAGCATATGGCCCGCGCGCAGCAGTTCAAGCAGCTGTGGTCGCGTTATCAACAGAGCCGCGACTTGATCAGCGTCGGCGCCTATGTGGCCGGCGGCGACCGCGACACTGACCTGGCGATCGCCCTGCAACCGCAGTTGGTGACTTACTTGCGCCAGGGCCTCAACGACAAGATCAGCATGGGTGAAAGCGAAGCGCACCTGGGTTCGATCTTCGCTCCTGCGCCGGGCGGCTAAGCCATGGCCAACAGCCGCGCTGCGCGCCTGGCCCCGGTGGTCGACATGGCCGAAAAAGCCGAGAAAACCGCGGTCCAGCGCCTGGGGTATTTCCAGGGCCAGGTGCGTTTGGCGGAAAGCAAGCTGGGCGACCTGGAGCGCTTTCGTGGCGAGTACCAGCAGCAATGGATCGAACGCGGCACGCAAGGTGTATCGGGGCAATGGCTGATGGGTTACCAGGGCTTTCTCAATCAGCTGGAGACGGCCGTCGGCCAGCAGCGCCAAAGCCTGGCCTGGCACCAGAACAACCTCGACAAGGCCCGCGAGAGCTGGCAGCAAGCCTTCGCCCGCGTCGAGGGCCTGCGCAAACTGGTGCAGCGCTACATCGACGAAGCGCGGGCATTGGAAGACAAGCGCGAGCAGAAACTGCTCGACGAATTGTCCCAGCGCCTGCCGCGCCAATCACAATACTGACGGTTGCCTGTCTCCCACATTTGATCTGCTGTGTTGCTGGTATCCCATTCGCCTGCTACACCTTGTGTCTATGCCTATGACAAGGAAGCAGTCGCATGTCAATCGAGTCAGAAGTATCCCTGGACGGGAAGAAGTTGACGATCGCAATCAAGGGTCGGTTCGATTTCAGCAGCCACCAGGCGTTTCGTGAGGCTTACGAGCGTTTCTACAAGGTGCCTGAGTCGTATGTGGTCGATCTGAAGGAAACCACTTATATGGACAGTTCGGCCCTGGGCATGCTCCTGCTGTTGAGGGACCATGCCGGCGGCGAGGAGTCGGAGGTTCAGGTGATCAACACCAACTCCGATGTGCGCAAGATCCTCGCCATCTCCAACTTCGACAAATTGTTCGACATCAATTGAGCGCCCTGGCCCCCGCGGTTGAGCCGCTGACGATCCTGATCGCCGAAGACAGTGCCGCCGACCTGCTGTTGCTGTCGACCATTGTGCGACGCCAGGGGCACCAGGTGCTCACTGCAACCAATGGCGAGGAGGCCGTTGAACTGTTCGCGCGCGAGCGTCCGCAACTGGTGTTGATGGACGCGATCATGCCCGTGATGGATGGCTTGGCCGCCGCGCGGTGGATCAAGCAGTTGGCGGGGGAGGAGCTGGTGCCGATCATCTTCCTCACGTCCCTGCGCGAAAGTGCCGCCCTGGCCGAGTGCCTGGATGCCGGCGGCGATGATTTCCTGCCCAAGCCCTACAACCAGCTGATCCTGGCGGCCAAGATCAACGCCATGGACCGCCTGCGCCGGCTGCAGGCGACGATGCTGCAGCAGCGCGACCAGATCGCCAGGCACCATGAGTACCTGTTGCGTGAGCAGCGGGTGGCCAAGGCGGTGTTCGATAAAGTCGCCCATTCCGGCTGCATCAACGCGGCGCCGAATATCCGCTACCTGCAATCGCCTTATGCGCTGTTCAACGGCGACCTGCTGCTGGCGGCATATACGCCGTCGGGCGACATGCACGTGCTGCTCGGCGATTTCACCGGCCATGGCCTGCCGGCGGCGGTGGGCGCCATGCCCCTGGCGGAGGTGTTCTACGGCATGACTGCCAAGGGCTACGGCCTGGCGCAGATCCTGCGGGAGATGAATGCCAAGCTCAAGCGCATCCTGCCGGTGGATATGTTCTGCTGCGCCACCCTGCTGTGCCTGAGCACGCAGCGACGGGTGGTGGAGGTGTGGAACGGCGGCATGCCCGAAGGCTATGTGCATGAAGTCGCCAGCGGCAAGCGCGCGCCGCTGCAGTCGCGGCATTTGCCGTTGGGGGTGCTGTCGGCTGAGGCATTTGATGATCGCACCGAGGTCTGGCCCATGGCGCTGGGTGACCGCGTGTTCCTGCTCTCCGATGGTGTGCTGGACACCGCCGACGCCAACGACCAGCTGTTTGGCGTCGAGCGCTTGCAGCAGGTCTTTGCCGCCAACCGTGAGCCCGACCGGCTCTTCGACGACATCGAGCAGGCCCTGGCGGCCTTTCGCGGTGTGACGCGGGATGATGTGAGCATGGTGGAAATCACACTGCGCCCCGGGCAGCCGCTGCGGGCCACCGGGCCGTTGTATGCCGACAGCGGCCAGTCGTGCCCGTTGGATTGGTCGGTGAGTTTCGAATTTCGTGCCGAAACCCTCAAGCGTTACAACCCCTTGCCCTACCTGCTGCAACTGCTGCTGGAGATCCAGGGGCTGCGCGAGCAGAGCGGGGCGCTCTACAGCGTCATGGCTGAGTTGTATTCCAATGCGCTGGAACATGGCGTGCTAGGCCTGGACTCGCGGCTCAAGCGCGATGCCCAGGGCTTTGCCGAGTATTATCGCCAGCGCAATGACCGCCTGGCGCAGTTGAACAGTGGTTATGTGCGTGTGCATGTGCAGGTGGTGCCCACCGAGGCGGGCGGCAAGATGACCCTGCGCGTTGAAGACAGTGGGCCAGGGTTCGACGTGGAGCAGGTGCTGGCCCGGCCGCTGGACATTGATTGCCTGTCCGGTCGGGGCCTGAGCCTGGTGCGTCAACTCAGCAGCGAGGTGCGCTGGTCCGACGGCGGGCGCAGTGTCTGCGTAGAGTTTTGCTGGGGGGCTCTGGCATAATCCGCCGATTCTTGATCAAGGAGCGAGCAAGTGGCTGAGATTCATATGGACCCGGACGTGTTGTCGGGTTTGCAGGAGGTCATGGAAGGCGAGTACCCCAAGCTGCTCGATACCTTCCTCGATGATTCCCAAAAACGCGTCGAAGCGTTGCGCAAGGCACGGGACGACGCCAAGGCACTGGGGCGTATCGCCCATAGCTTCAAGGGCAGCAGTGGCAACCTCGGCGCAGTGCGGTTGGCGTACCTGTGCCAGCGCTTGGAGGCGGAGTCGGTCGAGGCCGCGGCGGACCTGGGGGCGCTGGTGGATCAGATCGATCATGAGTTTGCCTTGGTGAAGCCGATGTATGAGTCGGAGCGGCAGCGGTTCCAGATTTGATTCCATCAGTTTGAAAACCTGGCCCGACTCTTGCTCTACCTCCTGATACTGCATCCCCGATCCCCATGCAGTGGAGACCTTTACCTATGCCAGTCGCCCCGAATTCGCTTCTCCAGGCTGCCCCTGCGGCCAAGCCTCAAGCGCCTGCCGTCAATCCACCGGCAGTGGCTGCGGACCCACGGGACAAGGGCCCTGGCTTCGCTCAGGTGTTCGCCAGCCAGGGTTCCAAACCCACGGTCAAGGCTGATGACAACTCGGCCAAGCCCACGCGGGACAAGCCTGTCGATGCCAGCGCCAAGCCTGCGGCGGGCAACGACAAACCTGCCGCCGCCACGCCAGCGGTTGCCGATAGCGGCAATACCTTGCCTGCCAAGCCTGCGGCATCGTCCGACGACACTGCCAGCAAGGATGACGCTGCACCTGTGGATCCGGCCCTGGCGCAGCAGCCTGCGGTGGACCCGGTGGTCGACCCGGCATTGATTGCCACGGTCACCCCGGTGGTGGTGCCGGTGCCGGTGGAAACCCCGGCCCCCGCAGCCGCTGCCAAGGATGACAAGGCCGCACCCGTGGTTGCGGCGCCAATCGCAGCGACCGAGGACGCCACGCCGGCCTTCGACCCTGAGGCCGATCCCCTGGACGCCATGCCGGCCGTACGCCTGGCAATGGAGCAGGGCGGGCACGTGTCGGCCAGCAGCCAGGCACCGGCCAAAACTGCCCCGACGACCACCCAGGACCAGCCAACCGCCGCCCAGAACTTTGCCGCTGGCCTGGCCACCATGGTCGACCAGCAAGCCACCAAGGACAGTACGGACCAGGGTGGCGATAAGGCCTTCAGCGGCTTGATCGAAGGCGGCCTCAAGGACTTGAAGGAGGCCAGCAGCGACACCCGCGTCGATGACTTCGCCAACCGCCTGGCCGCATTGACCCAGGCGGCCACGCCGAAAACCGCGAATGCCTTGCCGCCGGTGACGAATGCGCCGCTGGCCATGCATCAGAGCGGCTGGACCGACGAGATCGTCAACCGTGTGATGTACCTCTCCAGCGCCAACCTCAAGTCGGCGGAGATCCAGTTGCAGCCGGCTGAGCTCGGGCGCCTGGACATCAAGGTCAACATGACCGCCGACCAGCAGGCCCAGGTCAACTTCATGAGCGCCCACCCGGTGGTGCGTGAAGCCCTGGAAAGCCAGTCCGGTCGCTTGCGCGAGATGTTCGCCCAGCAGGGCATGGGGCAGGTGGATGTGAACGTGTCCGACCAGTCCCGTGGCCAGGAGCAGCAGCAACAGCAGGCGCAGACGGGGGGCGTTAGTCGTAGCGGGCGGGGTGGCGACAGCGGCGACAGCGGCAGCCACATTGAAGTGGCCGAAGCCGTGGCGCCCGTGACTTCGACGGTGATCGGCTCCAGCGCCGTCGATTACTACGCCTGATGTAAGTCTGGCATAGGACAAAATGTGGGAGCTGGCTTGCTGTGGTGGGTGGGCTTGCTGTGGTGAGCGGGCTTGCCCCGCGCTGGACTGCGCAGCAGTCCCATTGTCGGTGAACAAGCCCACCCACCACAGCCCCCGCTTCCACATTTTTTTTGCGGCATTCCCTTGTCTGTGTCCAGCCAGACAACTCTGGCATAACACTTGCTCTTGCCTTTCCGTAGATCTATGAATCCCCGAATAGTGACGGATTATTGGCATGGCGAAGAGCGACGACGCAGCAAAAGCACCCGCACCCGCAGGCAAAGGCAAGCTCAAGCTTATCCTGATGATTGTCGTGGGCCTGCTCCTGGCCATCGGCGCCTCGGTGGGCGGCACCTGGTACATCATGCACAGCAGTGCCAGCAAGCCGGCACCTGCCGCCGAAACCGCCACTAACGCCAAGCAACCGGCAATCTTCGAGCCGATGCTTCCGGCCTTTGTCGCCAACTTCAATCAGAACGGTCGTCAACGCTACCTGCAGGTGAGCATCACTTTGCTGGCGCGTAACCAGTCGGACCTGGATGCCCTCAAGGTGCATATGCCCGTGATCCGCAACAACCTGGTGATGCTGTTTTCCGGGCAGAGTTTCGACACCCTGGCCACCCCGGTGGGCCAGGAAATGCTGCGCCAGAAGGTCACTGCCAGCGTGCAGGAAGTGGCCCAGAAGGAACTCGGCAAAGTCGTGATCGAGCAGGCGCTCTTCACTAATTTCGTATTGCAGTAGGATCACCCCATGGCCGTGCAGGACCTGCTGTCCCAGGATGAAATCGACGCGCTGTTGCATGGCGTCGACGACGGTCTGGTACAGACTGAAATGGCTGCCGAGCCCGGCAGCGTCAAAAGTTATGACCTGACCAGCCAGGATCGCATCGTCCGTGGACGCATGCCGACCCTTGAGATGATCAACGAACGTTTCGCCCGTTACACCCGGATCAGCATGTTCAACATGCTGCGCCGCTCGGCGGACGTGGCGGTGGGCGGCGTGCAGGTGATGAAGTTCGGCGAGTACGTGCACTCGCTGTACGTGCCCACCAGCCTCAACCTGGTCAAGATCAAGCCATTGCGCGGTACCGCGCTGTTCATCCTCGACGCCAAGCTGGTGTTCAAGCTGGTGGACAACTTCTTCGGCGGTGACGGCCGTCACGCCAAGATCGAGGGCCGTGAATTCACCCCTACCGAATTGCGCGTGGTGCGCATGGTGCTGGAACAGGCCTTCATTGACTTGAAGGAAGCCTGGCAGGCGATCATGGAAGTCAATTTCGAGTACATCAACTCGGAAGTGAACCCGGCCATGGCCAACATCGTCGGGCCGAGCGAGGCCATTGTGGTGTCCACGTTCCACATCGAGCTCGATGGCGGTGGCGGCGACCTGCACGTGACCATGCCGTACTCGATGATCGAGCCGGTGCGCGAAATGCTCGACGCCGGCTTCCAGTCCGACCTGGACGACCAGGACGAACGCTGGGTCAAGGCCCTGCGCGAAGACCTGCTGGATGTCGACGTGCCGCTGAGCGCCACCGTGGCCCGGCGCCAGTTGCGCCTGCGGGATATTTTGCACATGCAGCCGGGGGACATTATCCCGGTCGAATTGCCGAACGAAATGATCATGCGCGCCAACGGCGTGCCGTCGTTCAAGGTCAAGCTGGGGTCCCACAAGGGCAACCTCGCTTTGCAAGTGGTTGAGCCGATCAACCGTCGCTGATCCCTATTTATGAATGTTTGCTCCGCCGAGGACATGTAATGGCTACCGAACACGAAAACACTTCCGCCGAAGACCAGGCCCTGGCTGACGAGTGGGCTGCGGCCCTGGAAGAGACCGGCGATGTTGGCCAGGATGATATCGACGCACTGCTGGCCGCTGATGCCGCCACAGCACCAGCGGGTAATCGCCTGCCCATGGAAGAGTTCGGCAGCGTGCCGAAGAACAACGACCCGGTGACCCTCGATGGGCCGAACCTGGACGTGATCCTCGACATCCCGGTGTCGATCTCCATGGAAGTGGGCAGTACCGACATCAACATCCGCAACCTGCTGCAACTCAACCAGGGCTCGGTGATCGAGCTGGATCGCCTGGCCGGTGAGCCGCTGGACGTGCTGGTCAACGGCACCCTGATCGCCCACGGCGAAGTGGTGGTGGTCAACGAAAAGTTCGGCATCCGCCTGACCGACGTGATCAGCCCAAGCGAACGCATCAAGAAGTTGCGCTGATATGAAACGGCTGATGGTGGGACTGTTCGCCGCGCTGCCATTGGTGGCGTGGGCGGCGGAGCCGGCGGCCCAAGTTGCCGCTGCGCCCGTCGGCGGCAGCGTTGGCGGGCAACTGACGCAGCTGGTGCTGGGCCTGTTGCTGGTGGTCGGCTTGATCTTCGTGTTGGCCTGGCTGATGCGTCGTGTGCAGAGCATCGGCCCGGGCAATGCCCAGGTCATCGAAATGATCGGCTCGCGCGCCCTCGGCCCGCGTGACCGGCTGGTGCTGGTGCAAGTGGGCGAGGAACAGATCCTGCTGGGCATTACCCCCGGCCGAATCACGCCGCTGCATGTGCTCAAGACCCCGGTGCCAACCACCCAATCCCAGCCCGCCACGCCAGAATTCGCCCAGCGCCTGATGGAATTGCTGGGCAAGGATCAGAAGGATAAGAAGTAATGCGCGTTTTATTGACGCTCATGCTGTTGCTGGCCGCGCCATTGGCGCTGGCCGCCGACCCGTTGTCGATCCCGGCGATTACGCTGGGTACCAACGCGGCGGGGGCCCAGGAGTATTCGGTCAGCCTGCAGATCCTGCTGATCATGACTGCGCTGAGCTTTATCCCGGCGTTTGTCATGCTGATGACCAGCTTCACGCGGATCATCATCGTGTTCTCGATCCTGCGTCAGGCCCTGGGCCTGCAGCAGACGCCGTCGAACCAGATCCTCACCGGCATGGCATTGTTCTTGACGCTGTTCATCATGGCGCCGGTGTTCGACAAGGTGAACCAGCAAGCCCTGCAGCCGTACCTGGCCGAGACCATCACGGCCCAGGTTGCGATTGACCGGGCGCAAGGGCCGATCAAGGATTTCATGCTGTCGCAGACCCGCTCCAGCGACCTTGAGCTGTTCATGCGCCTGTCCAAGCGTACCGACATCGCGACCCCGGACCAGGCGCCGCTGACCATCCTGGTACCGGCGTTCGTCACCTCGGAACTGAAGACCGCATTCCAGATCGGCTTCATGATCTTTATCCCGTTCCTGATCATCGACCTGGTGGTGGCGAGCGTGCTGATGGCCATGGGGATGATGATGCTGTCGCCGCTGATTATTTCATTGCCGTTCAAGATCATGCTGTTTGTGCTGGTGGACGGCTGGGCGCTGATTATCGGCACGTTGGCCGGCAGTTTCGGAGGGGTGTGATGTGTTAGGTGAAGCAGCATGACCCCAGAAGTCGCCGTCGACCTGTTCCGTGAAGCACTGTGGCTGACCACCGTGATGGTTGCCGTGCTGGTGGTGCCGAGCCTGTTGGTGGGCCTGCTGGTGGCGATGTTCCAGGCCGCGACCCAGATCAACGAACAGACCTTGAGTTTCCTGCCGCGCCTGCTGGTGATGCTGATCACCCTGATTGTCGCCGGCCCGTGGCTGGTGCAAACCTTCATGGAATACATCCTGCAGCTGTACGGCAGTATTCCGCAGTTGATCGGCTGACCCGATGCAGTCCTTGCTGGCATTGACCGACACCCAGATCAGCACGTGGGTGGCCTCGTTCATCCTGCCGTTGTTCCGGGTGACGGCGGTGCTGATGAGCATGCCGGTGTTCGGTACTACCCTGGTGCCGCGCCGCATCCGCCTGTATTTCGCCGTGGCGATCACCGTGGTGCTCGTGCCTGGCCTGCCGCCGATGCCCCCGGTCAACGCACTCGACCTCAGTGCCTTGATGCTGATTGCCGAGCAGATCCTGATCGGCTCGCTGCTGGGCTTTTCGCTGCAACTGTTCTTCCAGGCGTTCGTGATCGCCGGGCAGATCATCTCGATCCAGATGGGCATGGGCTTCGCGTCCATGGTCGACCCCACCAACGGCGTATCGGCGGCGGTGATCGGGCAGTTCCTGACCATGCTGGTGACCTTGTTGTTCCTGGCCATGAACGGCCACCTGGTGGTGTTCGAGGTGTTGACCGAAAGCTTCACCACCTTGCCGGTAGGCTCCGGGCTGGTGGTCAATCACTTCTGGGAGCTGGTGGGGCGTCTCAGTTGGGTGCTCGGTGCCTCGCTGTTGCTGGTACTGCCGGCGATCACGGCCTTGCTGGTGGTCAACATCGCGTTTGGCGTCATGACCCGCGCGGCGCCACAGCTGAACATTTTCTCCATTGGTTTCCCCTTGACCCTGGTGCTGGGCATGGGGATTTTCTGGGTCGGCCTGGCCGACATTCTCAATCAGTATCAACCGCTGGCGACCGACGCCTTGCAGTTCCTACGTGATCTGGCACGGGCGCGCTGAGCCATGGCCGAGAGCGAGAGTGGTCAGGACAAGACAGAAGACCCCACGGAGAAGCGTAAAAAGGACTCCAGGGAAAAGGGCGAGATTGCCCGTTCCAAGGAGCTCAACACCGTTGCGACCATGATGGCCGGATCCGGTGCCTTGCTGATCTATGGTGGCGGCCTGGCGCTGGACTTGATGGAGCTGATGAAGCACAACTTCACCTTGCCCCGCGATGTGCTGCTCAACCCTGGCTCCATGGGTCAATACCTGCTGCACTCGGGCAAGATCGCGATATTGGCGGTGCAGCCGATCCTGATCACCCTGCTGCTGGCCGCACTGATCGGCCCGGTCGCCCTCGGCGGCTGGCTGTTCGCCGCCGGCAGCATGGCACCCAAGTTCAGCCGCATGAACCCTGCGGCCGGTCTCAAGCGCATGTTCTCCGCCAAGGCCCTGGTGGAGCTGCTCAAGGCCCTGGCCAAGTTCATCCTGATTCTGTTCGTGGCACTGATGGTGTTGTCGTCCGACATCGACGACCTGCTGCGCATCGCCCATGAACCCCTGGAGTCGGCGATCATCCACAGCGTGCAGGTGGTGGGCTGGAGTGCGCTGTGGATGGCCGCCGGGCTGATCATCATCGCGGCGGTGGATGCGCCGATCCAGTTGTGGGAAAGCCACAAGAAACTGCTGATGACCAAGCAGGAAGTGCGCGACGAGCACAAGGATCAGGAAGGCCGCCCCGAGGTCAAGCAACGCATCCGCCAGCTGCAGCGGGAAATGTCCCAGCGCAAGATGATGGCCTCGGTGCCCGACGCCGACGTGGTCATCACCAACCCGACCCACTACGCCGTGGCCCTCAAGTACGACCCGGAGAAGGGCGGCGCGCCGATGCTGCTGGCCAAGGGCAGCGACTTTACCGCGTTGAAAATCCGCGAAATCGCCGTGGCCCACGACATCCTGCTGCTGGAATCGCCGGAGCTGGCGCGGTCGATCTTCTACTCCACCGACCTCGACCAGGAAATCCCGGCGGGGTTGTACCTGGCCGTGGCCCAGGTGTTGGCGTATGTCTATCAGATTCGCCAATATCGCGCGGGTAAGGGGAAACGCCCGGATCCGCTCAAGGACCTGCCGATTCCGCCGGAGTTGCGTCGCGATTCCTGACCTCTTACCACTCGTCACTAACTGCCGTCTACCTGTCAACTTTGACAGTAGTCAATCTTATTTCCAGCGCGTTTGATTAGGCTCAGGTCTTAAAACAAGCAGGGTGGAGAAGGTTAATGGCAACCGGCATCGTAAAGTGGTTCAACGCAGAAAAGGGGTTTGGTTTCATCAAGCCGGACGACGGTTCTGAAGATGTATTTGTGCATTACTCGGGGATCGTTTCCGGCGGTTTCAAAAGCCTGGATGAAAACCAAAAGGTCGAATACGTGCTTGCCAACGGTCCCAAGGGGCTGCAGGCAACTGAAGTTAAAACTGTGAGCTAGCCCGTGGGCGCTAGTTTCGCTGTCGGTAATGGATGTGCACAGAACCGACTATGGGAGGGGGCTTGTCCCCTCCCGCAGTTGGAGTGTTTACATCCGATAGAACTCGGGCGCCTGTAGCGATCCACCTCCTCAAAAGCAAAGTTGGAAGGCTTCTTGCAATACCGCCTCCAGGACGCCTCCCGGCGTCAAAAGTTTGCTTCAAGGAAACGAGGAATACCGGTGGTGGATCGCTCTCAAATGTTCAGCACGGCCCGTGGCACCCTGACTGACCTCTCGCGGGGCAATCTGGGTGTGCCGTTGTTGTTGCTGGTCATGCTGGCAATGATGATGTTGCCGATGCCGCCGTTCCTGCTGGACGTGTTCTTCACCTTCAACATCGCCCTGTCCGTCGTCGTGCTGCTGGTGTGCGTCTACGCCTTGCGGCCGCTGGATTTCGCGGTGTTCCCGACGATCCTGCTGGTGGCAACCCTGTTGCGCCTGGCGCTGAACGTGGCGTCCACCCGTGTGGTCATGCTCCACGGCCAGGATGGCCACGCCGCTGCCGGTAAGGTGATCCAGGCCTTCGGTGAGGTGGTGATCGGCGGTAACTACGTGGTCGGTATCGTGGTGTTCGCGATCCTCATGATCATCAACTTCGTGGTGGTGACCAAGGGCGCCGGGCGGATTTCCGAGGTGAGCGCACGCTTTACCCTCGACGCCATGCCCGGCAAGCAGATGGCTATCGACGCCGACCTCAACGCCGGCCTGATCGACCAGAACCAGGCCAAGACCCGCCGCTTGGAAGTCGCCCAGGAAGCCGAGTTCTACGGTTCCATGGACGGTGCCAGTAAATTCGTGCGCGGTGACGCCATCGCCGGCCTGCTGATCCTGTTCATCAACCTGATCGGCGGCATGGCGGTCGGGATCTTCCAGCACGGCATGACCTTCGGCGATGCGGGCAAGGTGTACGCCCTGCTGACCATCGGTGACGGTTTAGTGGCGCAATTGCCATCACTGTTGTTATCTACAGCTGCCGCCATCATGGTGACCCGTGCTTCGGGCTCCGAAGACATGGGCAAGCAGATCAGCCGCCAGATGTTTGCCTCGCCCAAGGCCTTGGCTGTGGCGGCCGGCATCATGGCGATCATGGGTATCGTGCCGGGCATGCCCCACGTCTCGTTCCTGAGCATGGCGGCCCTGGCCGGCGGTGCTGCGTACCTGTTCTGGAAGAAGCAGAACCAGGTCAAAGTCATCGCCCAACAAGAAATTGCCCGCCAGCAAGAACTGCTGCCATCCCCGGCCCGCGCCCAGGAAACCAAGGAGTTGGGCTGGGACGACGTGACCCCGATCGACATGATTGGCCTGGAAGTCGGCTACCGCCTGATTCCGCTGGTGGACCGCAACCAGGGCGGCCAGTTGCTCGCGCGGATCAAGGGCGTGCGCAAGAAGCTGTCCCAGGACCTGGGCTTCCTGATGCCCACCGTGCATATCCGCGACAACCTCGACCTGGCCCCCAGTGCCTACCGCCTGACCCTGATGGGCGTGATCCTGGCCGAAGCCGAGATCTACCCGGACCGCGAGCTGGCAATCAACCCCGGCCAGGTATTCGGCAGCCTCAACGGCATTACCGCCAAAGATCCGGCTTTTGGCCTGGAGGCGGTGTGGATCGAAATCAGCCAGCGCAGCCAGGCGCAGTCCCTGGGCTACACCGTGGTGGACGCCAGTACCGTGGTCGCAACTCACCTCAACCAGATCCTGTACAAGCACTCCCACGAGCTGATCGGCCACGAAGAAGTCCAGCAATTGATGGGCTTGCTGGGCAAGGCCTCGCCAAAACTGGCAGAAGAGCTGGTGCCGGGCGTGCTGTCGTTGTCGCAACTGCTCAAGGTGCTGCAGGCGCTGTTGGCCGAACAGGTGCCGGTACGCGACATTCGCAGCATTGCCGAGGCTATCGCCAACAATGCCGCCAAGAGTCAAGATACCGCCGCGCTGGTGGCGGCGGTGCGTGTCGGATTGTCCCGCGCAATCGTGCAAAGCATTGTAGGGCTTGACTCCGAGCTGCCTGTGATCACCTTGGAACCAAGGTTGGAACAGATATTGCTCAATAGTATTCAGAAGGCAGGACAAGGCCAGGAAGAGGGCGTTCTGCTGGAGCCAAGCATGGCTGAGAAACTGCAGCGTTCGTTGATCGACGCCGCACAGCGCCAGGAAATGCAGGGCCAACCCGTGATTCTGCTGGTGGCGGGTCCGGTCCGGGCGATGCTGTCGCGGTTTGGACGTCTGGCAGTACCGAATTTGCACGTTTTGGCTTATCAGGAAATTCCTGACAACAAGCAAGTGACTATCGTTGCGACAGTAGGGCCCAACGGCTGAGGGTAGTGGGTTATGCAAGTTAAGCGTTTTTTCGCCGCCGATATGCGTCAGGCCATGAAACTGGTCCGCGATGAGCTGGGCGCCGATGCCGCGATTATCGGTAATCGTCGTATTGCCGGCGGTGTCGAGCTGACGGCTGCCCTGGACTACACCCCCTCGGCATTGGCGCCGCGTGTGCCGAACATGGAACTCGAAGACGAGCTGCGCAAGACCGCTTCGCGCATCGTCTCGGCCCAGGCTGAGCTGAGCATGCGTGGCGACAGCGATGCCTCCACCAATCGCCAGTTGTTCGCCGGCCTGCCGCTGACCGCCGCCGAGCCGCTGGTTGAGCCAACGTTCATCGAACCGCCACGTCCTGCCGCGCCAGCCCCGGCCGCCGCAGTCGACCAGCGCGTCTTCGACTCGATGCGTTTTGAACTCAACGGCCTGCGCGAATTGCTGGAAGTGCAACTGGGTTCACTGGCCTGGACCCAACTGCAAGGCAGCAAACCGCACCAGGCCAACCTGTGGCGCCGCCTGCAACGCATCGGCCTGTCCGGCCCGTTGTCCCGCGACCTGTTGGCCCTGACCACCGAAATCGAAGAGCCTCGCCAGGCCTGGCGCATGTTGCTGGCCCACCTGGCGCGGATGATCGCCACCCCGGAAATCGAACCCCTGGAAGAGGGCGGTGTGATCGCCATGGTCGGCCCTGCCGGCATGGGCAAGACCACCACCCTGGCCAAGCTGGCGGCGCGCTATGTGCTCAAGTACGGCGCGAACAGCATCGCGCTGGTGAGCATGGACAGCTACCGCATCGGCGCCCAGGAACAGCTCAAGACCCTGGGCCGTATCCTCAATGTGCCGGTCACCCACGTCGACCCGGGCCAATCCCTGGCCAACGCGCTCGATCCGTTGCTGCGCAAGCGCGTGGTGCTGATCGACACCGCCGGCCTGCAGGCCAGCGATCCGGCGTTGCGCCTGCAACTGGAAAGCCTGGCCGGGCGTGGTATCAAGTCGAAAAATTACCTGGTGCTTGCAACCACCAGCCAGAAACAGGTTCTTACCGCTGCGTACCATAGCTACAAGCGTTGCGGTCTGGCCGGCTGCATCCTGACTAAACTGGATGAAACCGCCAGCCTGGGCGAAGTGTTGAGCCTGGCTATCAGCCATGAACTACCGGTTGCCTACCTGACCGACGGCCCGCGGATCCCGGATGATTTGCATCTGCCGCGCCGTCATCAACTGGTCAGCCGCGCTGTCAGCGTGCAAATGCAAGAAGAGCCTAGCGAGGAAGCGATGGCCGATATGTTCGCCGACCTTTACCACAACCCGGCAAAGCGGGTGGGTTGAGGCGCGATGAACACCGTGAAATGTACCTACATCGATGGTCTGCAAGCGATTCACGCGGCCAAGCCATGTAGCCTGCGTCTAAGCAAGACAAGGTAAAGAAATAAAATGGGCAGCATGCATCCCGTACAGGTGATCGCGGTGACCGGCGGCAAAGGTGGCGTCGGAAAAACTAACGTGTCAGTGAATTTGTCCCTGGCCCTGGCAGAGCTTGGCCGTCGCGTCATGCTGCTGGATGCTGACCTGGGGCTGGCGAACGTCGACGTTCTGCTGGGACTGACGCCCAAACACACCCTGGCCGATGTGATCGAGGGGCGCTGTGAGCTGCGCGACGTGCTGCTCCAGGGCCCAGGCGGGATCCGCATCGTGCCGGCCGCCTCCGGTACCCAGAGCATGGTGCACCTGAGCCCGGCGCAGCATGCCGGCCTGATCCAGGCATTCAGTGACATCGGCGACAACCTTGACGTGCTGGTGATCGACACCGCCGCCGGGATCGGCGAGTCCGTGGTCAGCTTCGTGCGCGCGGCGCAGGAAGTCTTGCTGGTGGTCTGCGATGAACCCACCTCGATCACCGACGCCTACGCCCTGATCAAACTGCTTAACCGTGACTACGGCATGAACCGCTTCCGCGTCCTGGCCAACATGGCCCAGAGCCCGCAGGAAGGTCGCAACCTGTTCGCCAAGTTGACCAAGGTCACGGATCGCTTTCTCGATGTCGCCTTACAATACGTCGGTGCAGTTCCCTACGACGAGTGTGTGCGCAAGGCTGTGCAAAAGCAGCGTGCAGTCTACGAAGCGTTCCCTCGTTCCAAGTGCGCATTGGCGTTCAAGGCTATTGCCCAGAAGGTCGATACCTGGCCGTTGCCTGCCAACCCTCGGGGGCATCTGGAGTTTTTCGTCGAGCGATTGGTGCATCAGACGAGTGCAGGACCGGTGCTATGACAGCGAACGGCTATAACGCTTACAAGAAGTCTGCCCGTGACAGCCAGGGCGAGTTGATCGAGCGCTATGCGCCACTGGTCAAGCGCATCGCCTATCACCTGCTGGCACGCCTGCCCGCCAGCGTCCAGGTCGAAGACCTGATCCAGGCGGGCATGATCGGCCTGCTCGAAGTGTCGACCAAGTACGACGCGAGCAAGGGCGCGAGCTTCGAGACGTATGCGGGCATCCGCATCCGTGGCGCGATGCTCGACGAAGTGCGCAAAGGCGATTGGGCGCCGCGTTCGGTGCACCGCAATACACGCATGGTCAGTGACGCAATTCGTGCAATTGAAGCAAAAACCGGTCGCGACGCTAAAGATCACGAAGTTGCGGCCGAACTCCAATTGAGTCTCGACGATTATTACGGGATTTTGAACGATACCTTGGGCAGCCGCCTGTTCAGTTTCGACGACCTGTTACAGGACGGCGAACACGAAGGGCTGCATGAGGACGGCGCGAGCACGCATATGGAGCCGTCGCGTGACCTGGAAGATGAGCGTTTCCAGGGAGCGTTGGCGGACGCCATTGCCAACTTGCCGGAGCGCGAGCGGTTGGTGTTGGCGCTGTACTACGACGAAGAGCTGAACCTCAAGGAAATCGGTGAGGTCCTGGGGGTCAGCGAATCCCGTGTCAGCCAGTTGCACAGCCAGTGCGCGGCCCGCTTGCGGGGGCGTCTGGGAGAGTGGCGAGCGCGCTGACAGGCAGTGTGGGGAGCATTGCAAAGCGATACCGCGAAGGTGATAGCCTTCGCGGGCTCGGGCCGTGGTGCCCTCGGCAGTCCTTTTTGTGTAATGCCTGTTGATTGAAATGGCGCGTCCAGGTGCTGGGCGCGTTTAAGACTGCTTGGAGGTCGAATTGGACAAGAACATGAAAATCCTCATCGTTGATGACTTCTCAACGATGCGGCGGATCATAAAAAACCTGTTGCGTGACCTTGGGTTCACAAACACGGTCGAGGCGGATGACGGCCTTACGGCGATTCCGATCCTCAACAGCGGGAGCATCGACTTTCTGGTAACGGACTGGAACATGCCGGGGATGACCGGTATCGACTTGTTGCGCCACGTGCGTGCCGACGAAAAATTGCGCAGCCTTCCCGTGTTGATGGTGACCGCCGAAGCCAAGCGTGAACAGATCATCGAAGCCGCCCAGGCCGGGGTCAACGGTTACGTGGTCAAACCATTCACTGCACAGGCCTTGAAAGAGAAGATCGAAAAGATCTTCGAACGCATCCACGGCTGATGCCATCGCGGGGGAGCTATGGAGCATAAAGAAACGTCACAGGGAGACTTTGAGTCGACCCTGAAAAAGCATGCTCACCAGTTGGTCGACAGCCTTGAAAAAGGCCAGTTCGGCGATGCGGTGCAGTTGATCCATGAGCTCAACCAGACCCGTGACCGAGGCCTGTACCAGGAAGTGGGCAAGCTCACACGCGAGCTGCACAGCGCGATCGTCAATTTCCAGATTGACCCGCACATGCCCCAGGCCGAAGAGATTTCGCAGATCACCGACGCCACCGAACGCCTGTCCTATGTGGTCAGGCTGACCGAGGCGGCGGCCAACCGCACCATGGACCTGGTGGAAAACGCCACGCCCCTGGTCAACGGCATGGCCACGGAAGCCCACGCCCTGAGCGTTGACTGGGGCCGCTTCATGCGCCGTGAAGTCGGTGCGGAAGAGTTTCGTGAGCTGGCACGTCGGGTCGAAGGGTTTTTGTCGCGCAGCGAGCAGGAAAACCGCACGGTTTCCAGCAACCTCAATGACATTCTGCTCGCCCAGGATTACCAGGACCTGACCGGTCAGGTGATCAAGCGTGTGACCCAGTTGGTCACCGAAGTGGAAAGCAACCTGCTCAAATTGGTACTCATGGCCGGCCAGGTCGACCGTTTTGCCGGCATCGAACATGACCGCGAAGCGATCCTCTCTGAAAAAGATCCACAAAAACATCTCGCCAAGGGTGAAGGTCCGCAGATTCATGCCGATAAACGTGAAGACGTTGTGTCAGGTCAGGATGACGTAGATGACCTGTTATCCAGTTTAGGCTTCTAAGGAGCACCCACATGAGCTTCGGCGCCGATGAAGAGATCCTTCAGGATTTCCTTGTAGAGGCCGGCGAAATTTTAGAGCAACTGTCCGAACAACTGGTCGAGCTGGAAAGCCGCCCGGATGATGCGAACCTGCTCAATGCAATTTTTCGCGGTTTTCATACTGTAAAAGGGGGCGCCGGCTTCCTCCAGCTCCATGAGCTGGTGGAGTGCTGCCACATCGCCGAGAACGTGTTCGACATCCTGCGCAAGGGTGAGCGTCACGTTGATTCGGAGTTGATGGACGTGATTCTCGAAGCACTGGATGCGGTCAACGGCATGTTCAGCGAAGTGCGCGAGCGTGCCCCGATCACCGCAGCCACTCCGGAACTGCTGGCCGCCCTGGCGCGCTATGCAGAGCCGGCCGACACCTCGGCAGCGCCGGTGGTCGAAGCCGTACCGGAACCGGTGGCGGAGCCTGAAGCGGATGTGACGGACAGCGAGTTCGAGCAACTGCTCAGCTCCCTCAGTGCCGTCAAGGCCGAAGCCGAAGCGCCGGCTGCGGTTGCCCCGGTTGCCCCGGCTGCCGCGCCGACCAGCGAGGACATTACCGACGCTGAGTTCGAGTCCCTGCTCGATCAATTGCACGGCAAGGGCCAGTTCGCCGCCGACGCCGTGGCGCCTGCCGGTGCCGCCGCCGGTGCTGCGCAGGCGCCTGCCGCTTCTGCCAGCACCGACATCACTGACGATGAATTCGAAGCGTTGCTCGACCAGTTGCATGGCAAGGGCACCTTCGCGGCCGATGCCTTGCCGGCAGTCGCCGCTACGGCCGCGGCCCCGGCAGCACCCGCTGCCGGGGCCAAGCCTGCGGACGATGGGTTGATCTCCGATCACGAATTCGAAGCACTGCTGGACGATCTGCACGGCAAGGGCAAGTTCACCGAAGTCGCCCCGGCCGCTGCTGCAGCCACGGCGGCACCGGTTGCCGCCAAAGCCGCCGCGCCCGCCGCCAAGCCTGCGCCTGCGCCGGCTGCTGCCCCGGCTCCAGCGCGTGCCGCTACGGCGCCGGTCGCGGAAAAACCGGCCAGTGAAGCCGAAACCACCGTACGGGTCGATACCGCGCGGCTGGACGACATCATGAACATGGTCGGCGAGCTGGTACTGGTGCGTAACCGCCTGGTGCGCCTGGGCCTGAGCAGTGGCGATGAAGCCATGCAGAAGGCCGTGTCGAACCTCGACGTGGTCACCGCCGACCTGCAGACCGCGGTGATGAAAACGCGCATGCAGCCGATCAAGAAAGTCTTCGGCCGCTTCCCGCGCCTGGTTCGCGACCTCGCGCGCCAGCTGAAGAAAGAGATCAACCTGGAACTGGTGGGTGAAGAAACCGACCTCGACAAGAACCTTGTCGAGGCCCTGGCCGACCCGCTGGTCCACTTGGTGCGCAACGCTGTCGACCACGGTGTCGAAACCCCGGAAGAACGCGAAGCCTCAGGCAAGTCCCGTGGCGGCAAGGTGATCCTGGCGGCGGAGCAGGAAGGCGACCACATCCTGCTGTCGATCACCGATGACGGCAAGGGCATGGACCCGAATATCCTGCGCAGTATCGCCGTCAAGCGTGGCGTGATGGACAAGGACGCCGCCGACCGCCTGACCGACACCGAGTGCTACAACCTGATCTTCGCCCCCGGCTTCTCGACCAAGACCGAGATTTCCGACGTGTCGGGCCGTGGCGTGGGCATGGACGTGGTGAAGACCAAGATCAGCCAGCTCAACGGCTCGATCAACATCTACTCGACCAAGGGCCAGGGCTCCAAGATCGTCATCAAGGTGCCGTTGACCCTGGCGATCATGCCGACCCTGATGGTGATGCTGGGCAACCAGGCGTTCGCCTTCCCGCTGGTCAACGTCAACGAGATCTTCCACCTCGACCTGTCGCGCACCAACGTGGTCGACGGCCAGGAAGTGGTGATCGTGCGGGACAAGGCGTTGCCCCTGTTCTACCTCAAGCGCTGGCTGGTTGCATCGGCCGCCCATGAAGAGCAGCGCGAAGGCCATGTGGTGATTCTCTCCGTGGGCACCCAGCGTATCGGCTTTGTCGTCGATCAACTGGTTGGCCAGGAAGAAGTGGTCATCAAGCCTTTGGGCAAAATGCTGCAGGGAACCCCGGGCATGTCGGGTGCGACCATCACCGGTGACGGTCGGATCGCGCTGATTCTCGATGTTCCGAGCATGCTCAAGCGTTACGCCGCTCGGCGTATTTGATTCTGGTGGGGCATAGGCGGTATTGCCCGCCCCACCTAACGGAGTGTTTATGGCAGTCAAGGTCCTGGTGGTGGACGATTCGGGTTTCTTCCGCCGCCGCGTCTCGGAAATTCTTTCCGCCGATCCAAGCATCCAGGTGGTCGGCACGGCCACCAACGGCAAAGAGGCGATTGATCAAGCCATTGCGTTGAAGCCGGACGTGATCACCATGGACTACGAGATGCCGATGATGGATGGCATCACGGCAGTCCGGCACATCATGCAACGCTGCCCGACCCCGGTATTGATGTTCTCCTCGCTGACCCACGAAGGCGCCCGAGTGACCCTCGACGCGCTGGATGCGGGGGCGGTGGACTTCCTGCCGAAGAATTTCGAAGACATCTCGCGCAACCCCGAGAAGGTCAAGCAACTGCTGTGCGAGAAAGTCCACAGTATTTCCCGCAGCAACCGCCGCAGCCTGTTCAGCGCGCCAGCCCCTGCGCCGGCACCGGTTGCTGCGCCGGCGGCGCCTGCCGGTTCCACGTTTGGCCGCCCGGCGCCTGCGCCGGTTGCACGGCCTGCCGCGCCGCCGGTGCGGACGTCCGCACCGGCGGCTGCCCATTCGCCTGCGCCCAAGCGCAAGGCTTATAAACTGGTCGCCATCGGCACCTCCACCGGCGGCCCGGTCGCCTTGCAGCGCGTGTTGACCCAATTGCCGGCCAACTTCCCGGCGCCGATCGTGTTGATCCAGCACATGCCCGCCGCGTTCACCAAGGCCTTTGCCGAGCGCCTGGACAAGCTGTGCCGCATCAGCGTCAAGGAAGCCGAGGATGGCGACATCCTGCGTCCTGGCCTGGCGTTGCTGGCTCCGGGCGGCAAGCAGATGATGGTCGACGGCCGTGGCGCGATCAAAATCCTGCCGGGTGATGAGCGCCTCAACTACAAGCCGTGCGTGGACATCACCTTCGGTTCGGCGGCCAAGTCCTACGGCGACAAAGTTCTGGCGGTGGTGCTCACCGGCATGGGCGCCGACGGTCGTGAAGGCGCGCGCCTGCTCAAGCAGGGCGGCAGTGCGATCTGGGCCCAGGACGAGGCCAGCTGCGTGATCTATGGCATGCCCATGGCCATCGTCAAGGCTGACCTGGCCGACGCCGTCTACAGCCTGGACGACATCGGCAGGCATCTGGTGGAGGCCTGCCTCTGATGGATGTATTGAGCCTGATCGGCATCATCCTGGCGTTTGTCGCCATTATTGGCGGCAACTACCTCGAAGGCGGTCACCTGGGCGCCCTGGCCAACGGCCCGGCGGCGCTGATCGTGATTGGCGGCACGGTGGGCGCCGCGTTGCTGCAGTCACCGATGAGTTCGTTCAAGCGCGCGATGCAAATCCTCATCTGGATCATTTTTCCGCCGCGTGTCGACCTGGCCGGTGGCATCGATCGCGTCGTCAACTGGAGCCTCACCGCGCGCAAGGAAGGCCTGCTGGGCCTCGAAGGCGTGGCCGATGCCGAACCCGACAGCTATTCGCGCAAAGGCCTGCAATTGCTGGTGGACGGCGCCGAGCCGGAAGCGATCCGCAGCATCCTCGAGGTGGATTTCTACACCCAGGAAAGCCGCGACATCAACGCCGCCAAAGTGTTTGAAAGCATGGGCGGCTACGCGCCGACCATCGGCATCATCGGCGCGGTGATGGGCCTGATCCACGTGATGGGCAACCTGGCCGATCCGTCGCAACTGGGCAGCGGCATTGCCGTGGCGTTCGTTGCCACCATCTACGGGGTGGCCAGTGCCAACCTGGTGCTGTTGCCGGTGGCCAGCAAGCTCAAGTCGATTGCCATGCGCCAGTCGCGTTATCGCGAGATGCTGCTCGAAGGCATCCTGTCGATTGCCGAGGGCGAGAACCCGCGCTCCATCGAATTGAAGCTCCAGGGCTTCATGGATTGATGGTCATGAACCCTGTAGGAGCGAGCTTGCTCGCGAAAATCGTCAACGATAACGCGGGCATCCTGGATGAACGCGTTGCTCTCGGGTTTTTCGCGAGCAAGCTCGCTCCTACAGTTGATTTGTTTTGCGGAGGTAATCGCCTGTGAGCCGTCGCCGTCGCGAGCCTGAAGAACACGTCAACCACGAACGGTGGCTGGTGTCCTATGCGGACTTCATCACCTTGCTGTTCGCCTTTTTCGTGGTGATGTACTCCATCTCGTCGATCAACGAAGGCAAGTACAAAGTCATTTCCCAGGCGTTGATCGGTGTGTTCAACGACGCCGACCGTTCGCTCAAGCCGATCCCGATTGGCGAAGAGCGGCCCAAGACCGTGACCCCGGCCAAGCCGCTGGTCAATGACAGCGACGAAACCGCTGCCGGCGTGGGCGGCACCAGTGATCCGCTGAAAAGCATCGCCGATGACATCAGTGCCGCGTTTGGCGACCTGATCAGCTCCAACCAGATGACCGTGCGCGGCAATGAATTGTGGGTGGAGATCGAGCTCAATTCCAGCCTGCTGTTCGCCAGTGCCGATGCATTGCCCAGCGACCAGGCGTTCACCATCATCGACAAGGTGGCGGCGATCCTCAAACCGTTTGAAAACCCGATCCACGTTGAAGGCTTTACCGACAATGTGCCGATCAGTACTGCGCAGTACCCGACCAACTGGGAGCTGTCATCGGCCCGTGCCGCAAGCATCGTGCGCATGCTCGCGATGCAGGGCGTGAACCCTGGACGCCTGGCGTCGGTGGGGTATGGCGAGTTCCAGCCGGTGGCCAATAACGCCACGCTCGAAGGCCGCGCACGCAACCGTCGGGTGGTGCTGGTGGTGTCCCGAAACCTGGAGGTGCGCCGTAGCCTGACCGGCACCGGTACCGCCAATGCAACACCGGATGCGGCCTTGAAGCGCGCTGGCACACAAACTGCACCGGCCCCTGCAAAGCCGCCGGTTCAGCAGAGTGCCGTCAATTCTCCGTCGCCGGCTCAATAACCTTATGCAATGTCTCGGTCGCGCGTGTGCCCACCGGGAGGAACCATCCGAATGAGAGTCTGGGCAGTTGCCAATCAAAAAGGTGGAGTCGGCAAGACCACCACCTCCATCGCTTTAGCCGGCTTGCTGGCCGAGGCGGGCAAGCGTGTGGTCGTGGTCGACCTCGACCCCCACGGCTCGATGACCAGCTATTTCGGCTACGACCCGGATGCGCTGGAGCACAGCAACTACGACCTGTTCCTGCACAAAGGCAACGTACCGGCCGACCTGCCCGGGCAATTGCTGCTGCCCACCAGTAACGAAAGCATTTCCCTGCTGCCGTCGAGTACCGCGCTGGCCACCCTGGAGCGCCAGTCGCCGGGGCAGAGCGGCCTGGGCCTGGTGATCGCCAAGACCCTGGCGCAACTGTGGCAGGACTTCGACTACGCCATCATCGACAGCCCGCCGTTGCTCGGCGTGCTGATGGTCAACGCTTTGGCGGCCAGCCAGCAACTGGTGATCCCGGTGCAGACCGAGCACTTGGCGGTCAAGGGCCTGGAGCGCATGGTCAGTACCCTGGCGATGATCAACCGTTCGCGCAAACAGGCGTTGCCCTACAGCATCGTGCCCACCCTGTTCGACCGCCGCACCCAGGCGTCCCTGGGCACCTTGCGCGTCCTGCGCGATGCCTACCCGGAGACCATCTGGAACGGCTACATCCCGGTGGATACCCGCCTGCGTGATGCCAGCCGTGCCGGGCTCACGCCGTCGCAGTTCGACGGCAAAAGCCGCGGTGTGCTGGCCTACCGGGCGTTGCTCAAGCACCTGCTGTCCCAGCAGCTTGTGGCGCAGGTGGCCTGATGATGAACCGTCCCGTCGAACTCAAGGTCAAGACCCGCCCGCAACTGGCACTGGAATCCTACCTGGATGCCTTGCTGCAGGACGCGACCGCAGAAGAATTGCCGGAACCGATCCTGGTGCTGGAGCCGGCGGTCGAAGTGCCGTCGTCGAGCAGCCTGGATGAGTTCCAGTTGGCTGTATTGGAAGAGCAGGCCCGCGATGCACTCGTCGTCCCGGTCAGCGTCCCGGTGGTCGCGCCCGTCGTGCCTGTGGTGGTCGAGCCGGTCGTGGAAGTGCACCTGCCACCGAGCATCACGCCACCGCCGGTGAGCGGCGATGATCGTCCGGCCTGGGCGGCCGAGCCATTTGAATGTCTGCTGTTCGACGTCGCCGGGTTGACCCTGGCGGTGCCGTTGGTGTGCCTGGGCTCGATCTACTCGTTGGAGGGCCAGGAACTGACGCCATTGTTCGGGCAGCCGGAGTGGTTCCTGGGCATCCTGCCGAGCCAGGCCGGTAACCTCAAGGTGCTGGACACCGCGCGCTGGGTGATGCCCGACCGCTACCGCGATGACTTCCGCCAGGGCTTGCAATACGTGATCTCGGTGCAGGGCTACGAATGGGGGCTGGCGGTGCATCAAGTCAGCCGTTCGCTGCGCCTGGACCCGAATGAAATCAAATGGCGCAGCCATCGGGGCCAGCGGCCCTGGCTGGCAGGCACCGTGATCGAACACATGTGCGCGTTGCTGGACGTTGCCGAACTGGCCGAGTTGATCGCCAGCGGTGCCGTTAAGGCGATGCCGGTGAACAAACGCAGTTGATTGGACAATAAGGGCCGCGCGAGCGTGCGGCCAAAAGAAGTACACACGCCGCCTACATCGGCATTTGAAGGGGTCAGAGATATGAACAAGTCAGCGTCCGCACAAGGTTTGGATGATCCGATCCTGCAATGGGTTACCTTCAAACTGGACAACGAAACCTACGGTATTAACGTGATGCGCGTGCAGGAAGTGCTGCGCTACACCGAGATCGCTCCGGTTCCCGGTGCGCCAAGCTATGTGCTGGGCATCATCAACCTGCGCGGCAACGTGGTGACGGTGATCGACACCCGCCAGCGTTTTGGCCTGGACACGGTCGAAGTCAGCGACAACACGCGTATCGTCATCATCGAGGCCGACAAGCAAGTGGTCGGGATCATGGTCGACAGCGTCGCGGAAGTGGTCTACCTGCGCCAATCGGAAGTGGAAACCGCGCCGAACGTGGGCAACGAGGAATCGGCCAAGTTCATCCAGGGCGTGTGCAACAAGAACAACGAACTGTTGATTCTGGTTGAGCTGGACAAAATGATGAGCGAAGAAGAATGGTCGGAACTGGAGAGCATCTGATTGTTCCTTGAGGTCGCGGTGATTGTCCTGGCCCTGTTGTGGGCCGGGACCTTGGGTTTTCTGCTGCGCTATATACGCCAGCAGCGCGAATTGGCGATGCAGCAGGCCCAGCGCGATGCGGTGCGTGATCGACGGGTGCTGGAGTTGGTCAAGCGGGTCGATCACTTCCAGCAGAGTGCGGTGAAGGTCGGGGACGAGGTGCATGAACTGCGCGCCATCCTCGCGCCGTTGCCGGACAAACTGGCGCAGATCGAGCAGCGTGATCCTTCCAGCCTGTCATTTGCCCAGGCGGCGAAGCTGGTGGGCATGGGCGCTACCGTGGATGAACTGACCCAGTCGTGTGGCTTGACCCAGGCTGAGGCGCAGTTGATGAGTAAGTTACACAAGAGCTGATTGCGCCGTGTGAACCGTGCGCCTCTCTCTATGCCTTGAATGCCGGCTGCGGCTGATTGTGTCGGATGTGTCACAGTGCCATGGTTCTCCGTGGCACTTTTACTTCTTTGTGATGACCCATCTACGCATGTAGGAAATTTCACTCACAAGGATGCGAAATGTCTGTTGATCCCCCTCTCGAGCAAAACCCTCTGTTTGGCTGCCGTCTTGGGTCGCCACCTCCGCGCTTACCGCACAATCAAATGCCGTGCTTCAAGATCGACCGCGTCGTGCTCAGTGGCGATCAGGCTGAAGATGTCCAGTAAACCCTGTCGATGATCCGTTGCAAGGACGTTGCATCGGTGCCAGCGGCATTGACCTCACGTTGAGCCACGGGCCATGCCAGGGACGCGTTGGCGAATCTCCAGTGTGCGATGGCCGCCGCTGATCCATCACTGAAGGGAAGCAGCGAATGAACGATCTACGCAATGGACTGTACGGCGTCGCGCTGGTATTGGCGGCGGCAGGGTTGGGCGGTTGCGCCTCGTCGATGACGGTCACCGGCGAGCCGGGGGTGAAGATGGGCCAGGGTTATGCCCAGGTGCTCGCGGTGGTCAGCCGCAACAACACTGTGACCAAGCAGGTCGACGGCCAAGGCTTCCGGGCTGAGGGTTACTCGCCGATGTTCAAGGACTGCCGGATCAAATACTTCATCTTCCAGGGCGCCGATGGCTTGCAGCAGGTGAAGTACGAGCCGGCGCCGCGGCTGTCGGTCAAACAGAATTGCCGTCAGCCGTAAGCAGCCCTTTATTCCTCTGCGAGTTGGCTGCTGATGACATTTTACGTGTGGTTCCCGTGGCGCTGCTGGTGCGCGCGGTGCCGGGGCGTGATTGCCTGGACTGGGAACGTGCCGGGCGCCGGGGTGATGGCGTCGACGAAAGCGGGCTTCCCCGATCACAGCGGCGAAAGCCTGGGCATGCCTGGGTCGCGGGATTAATTTTTCAACGCCCATGGCTTTTTTTCGGTCGCCCAGGGTCCACATCCTTCAAGCACCTTTGAATCCAGGAGTAAGCCACCCATGACTACCCCCAAGGCACTGTTGATCCTCCACGGCAAGCAGGCCCTCAACGAGGACGTGCGCAGCGCCGTGCTGGCCCGGCGCAGGCAGGGTGGGGAGCTGGCGGTACGGGTGACCTGGGAGGGCGGTGACGCAAAGCGCCTGGTCAAGGAAGCCTTGGAGGGCGGCTATACCCACATCATTGCCGGCGGCGGCGACGGCACCTTGCGCGACGTGGCCGAGGCCATGGCCGAGGCCAAGGGTGAAGCCAGCCTGGTGCTGATGCCCCTGGGGACCGCCAATGACTTCGCCAAGGCTGCCGGCGTGCCATTGGAGCCCGCCCAGGCCCTGGCGTTGCTGGATGTGCCGCCCCGTGCGATCGACCTCGGCCAGGTCGGCGGGCAAATCTTCCTGAATATGGCCACCGGCGGCTTCGGCAGCCAGGTCACCGCCAATACCTCCGAAGACCTGAAGAAAGTCCTCGGTGGCGCCGCCTACCTGTTCACCGGCCTGACGCGCTTCAGCGAGTTGAAGGCCGCCTATGCCGAGCTGGACGGGCCGGATTTCCACTGGAAGGGCGAGCTGCTCGCGCTGGGCATCGGCAACGGTCGCCAGGCGGGCGGTGGGCATGTGCTGTGCCCTGGGGCATTGGCCGACGATGGCTTGCTGGACGTCAGTATCCTGCCGGCGCCCCAGGAAGTGGTCGGCACCTTGCGCGAGCTGATGGGGAACGGCTGGGAGCTGGACGCGATGTTCGTGCGGGCACGCCTGCCGTGGGTCAACATCAAGGTCGCGCAGGGCTTGTACATCAACCTCGATGGCGAGCCGCTGGAAGGTGACGACCTGCACTTCGAGGCCTTGCCCAAGGCCCTGCGCGTGCATTTGCCGGTGGGTTCGCCCCTAGTCGTCCAGGCTGATGATCTGCTCGCGCACGGCAAATAACACCAGGCCCGCCACGTCGAATATCTGCAGGCGCTTCATGATTTGCGAGCGGTGGGCTTCTACGGTCTTGATGCTCAGGCCCAGGCCGTGGGCGATCTCGCGGGTGGATTTGCCGCGCACGATCAGGCGCAGGATTTCCAGTTGGCGGGCCGTGAGGTTATGGCTGTGGCTGGCGGGCGTGGTCGACCCCTGGCTGCGCACCAGCGCCTGGTTGATCACGGTATGGGCGATCGCCGGGCTAAGGTAGCGCTCGTTGTTGCGCAAGGCCAGCAACGCGTGTTCCAGCTCGTTGGCAGTGGTGTCCTTGAGCAGGTAGCCGTGGGCGCCTGCCTCCAGCGCGCACATGATCAGCTCCGGGTCGGTGTGCATCGACAGGATCAGCACCTTGCTCCTGGGGTGCGCATGCTTGAGTTGCTGTAGCGCCTCGAGGCCGCTGGTGTGCTTCATGGACAGGTCCAACAGCACGATATCCGGCAGCAAGGTATTGAACTGCTCCAACAATTGCGCGCCATCGCTGGCTTCGCCGGTCACCGTGTAGCCGGGAATATCCTGGATCAGCGCACGTACGCCGGCCCTGATCAGTGCATGGTCATCCACCAGGAGTAATGTGCAGGTCACTCGATAACCTTAGGGGCGCTGGCCCGTTCGAGGGAGCGAGGCGCCCAGGGGAAAAGCGCGTCTATCCGTGTGCCGTGGCCTGGTTGGCTGCTGACGGATAATGAACCGCCAAGCTGGTCAATGCGCTCGGACATGCCAGCCATGCCCCGTTGGCCTTCCAGGCCGGGGTTGATGGCGGGCGAAAAGCCCTGGCCGTCATCGCAGATGGTCAGCGACAGGCCCTCGGGCAGGCGCTGCAGGCGCACCAGCAGGTTGCGCGCCTGGGCGTGGCGCAGCATGTTGGTCACGGCTTCCTGGGTAATGCGAAAGGCCGCTACGGCCATTTCCTCAGGGATGCCGCTCAGCCGTTGCTGGCATTCAAGGCTCCAGTGCACCGGGGTGTTTTCCAGGGTTTTGAGCAGGTGCGCGCGCAGGCTGGCTTCCAGGCCCAGGCTGGCGAGCTGCCGGGGGTTGAGGATGGCGGACACGTCGCGCACCTTGGCCAGGGTCTCGTTCAAGGTGTTGCACAACACAGTGCACTGGCTTTGCAATTCATCCGGCAGGCGGCGCTTGAGCCATTCGCTTTGCAGCTTGGCGGCGGTCAGCAACTGGCCGATATCGTCATGCAGTTCACGGCTGAGGCGATGACGTTCGTTTTCCTGCACTTGCAGCAGGCGATCGGCCAACTCCTGGGGCTGGAACTTGATGGATTTACGCGAGCGCCACTGTTGCAGGCCAACCACCACCAAGGTGGCCAGGTTGAGCAGCAGCACCAGCAGCGGCAACGGCGCGGAGCGGCTGTAGGCCCACAGGCTCAGCAGCAGCGAGCCGAGGCACAGGGCGAGGATCAAACGGCGTGCGTTACTGCGGGACGCGGACCTTGCGATGAATGTCTTGAGGCTGGCATGCATAGCGGATGGAGCCAATGAAGGTTCGCTGCGGGAAGACCGGTCGCGGCTGACCGGGCTCTGTTTGGAATACGTTCTTGAATCGTTCTCAAGCAGGCTGAAGTTGAGTCACTTCAAGCGGGTGCATAGTACCACCACTCTTACCGTTGGTCGCCAAGTGCCGTGCCTGGCGGGCCTATTTAAACGCGCAACAACTCGAGGAATGATAATCCCAGAGTTAATGAAGTGAGGTTGTATTATTTCAAAGGGTTTGTATCGTTAATGGCTAATTGATATTGAATCGCCATTTTTCTCCAGCGGATTAGTTGGAGTCGTCGTTTTTAGATAACCCCGTGCTTGAATGCGACCTGATAACGCTTCAAGACAAATGGTGCATACGTTGTTGCGGATTGTAACTGAAACCCTTTTGCGGAATGTGCAGGGTGACCGTGTCAATCAACTTGGTCTGTTCTTCTTTATCCAGGGTCAGCTGGCCTGTTTTTGCATCGATCAGTTCCAGCTGCCAGGCCAGCAATGTCAAGCAGTCATGCAGGGCTTCCAGGGCTTGATCATGTAACTGCAAAGGACTTTCGGCGTTGGCGATCACGTCCTGGATATGCCGCGAGAATTCGCTGATCGCTTGCAGGGCCAGGCAATCGGCCTTTTCGGCGAGCTTGATCAGGCTGATTTTCATGCAGTCGATGGCGTCACTGTCGTTGCGGATCAAATGCAGGTGGCTCAGGCATTCTTCCGACTTGGTCAGCAGCTTTTCAGCCTCGCGCAGGAACTCAGGAAGTGCAACTTGCCACTCGTTACCGTCGTTCATCATGCAAGTCTCCACAACATAAGGTCGGGTGATGAGAGGTCGCACCGGGTGAATGGCGTAAAACTACCGCTGAAAGATAACGGGAATCTGTAGGTTGCTTCTGAGTTTTCAGTAGGACGTTTATTTAAATGACGGCGACGGCTGTGCGTGGCCCCCGTGAGCGGGCTCGATTGCACACCTTCAGTTGCCGTCACGTGAACGTCTGGAAAACCCATAAGACGAGGGCTGGGGATGGCAAACAAAAGCCTGACTCCATTCATGCAATGAGAATGGCGTCACATTAATGGCTATTAGATATTGCGAACATCAGGTTGGGCCTGATTGTGCCTAGGGGAATCCCTTACATGACGGAACCTTGCGTCGATTTGAATGTCGCGCAACGTCGCTGCACCGCCATATGAACAGGCCTCAGCAGTAAAGCATGATGTCAGTGTGACATCAATGAGTTTACGTGGCATTTTACCGGGGTCAAGGTCCGGCGTTTGCCGCCGATAACAAGCTAACTGCACAAACACTTCGCGCATTACTTTCCAGCGCACACCAGGAGCTCTTAATGGCCGGCATTCTCGACACGGTAGACCAACGCACGCAACTGGTGGGTGAGAATCGCCTGGAGATCCTCATGTTCCGCCTGGCCGGGCGGCAGCTGTTCGCCATCAACGTGTTCAAGGTGCAGGAAGTCCTGCAACTGCCCAAGCTGACCCTGATGCCCCAGCGCCACCCCTTCGTGTGCGGCGTGGTCAACCTGCGGGGCCAGACCCTGCCAGTGATCGACTTGTCCCAGGCCATCGGCATGCGTCCGCTGGTGCCGGGCCCCAACAGCACCATTATCGTCACCGAGTACAACCGCTCGGTGCAGGCGTTCCTGGTGGGTGGCGTGGACCGCATCGTCAACATGAACTGGGAAGCCATCCTGCCGCCGCCGACGAGCGCCGGGCGCCAGCATTACCTCACCGCCATCAGCAAGGTCGACGACCAGTTGGTGGAGATCATCGACGTGGAAAAAGTCCTTGCCGAGATCGTGCCGTACAACGCCAAGGTCTCCCGCGAAAAACTCGACGACCCGGTGCTGGAACGCGCCCGTGGCCGCGAAGTGCTGCTGGTGGACGACTCCAACGTGGCCCTGTCGCAATTGCGCGACACCCTCGGCCAACTGGGCGTGAAGATGCACATCGCCAGCGACGGTCTCAAGGCGTTGAATATGCTCAAGGCCTGGGCCGACGCCGGCCATGTGATGACCGACAAGCTGCTGATGATCTTCACCGACGCCGAAATGCCCGAGATGGACGGCTACCGCCTCACCACCGAAATCCGCAACGACCCACGGCTGCGCAAGCTCTACGTGGTACTGCACACTTCGCTGTCAGGCAGCTTCAACGACTCGATGGTGAAGAAGGTCGGCTGCGACAACTTCCTGTCCAAGTTTCAGCCGGACAAGCTGGTGGATGTGGTACGTCAGCGCCTGATGCTGGACGAAGCGTCCGCTTGACCTTAGGGTGACGGCTTTGCCCCTCAGGAATGTTGGCCCATGCTTCGTCTCAGCGCGTTGTACCGTTACCCCTTGAAGTCCGGCAAGGCCGAAACTCTGCAACAGGTCGGCCTGGATAAACTGGGGTTGGACGGCGATCGACGCTGGATGCTGGTGGATGAGGCCAGCGGGCGTTTCCTCACCCAGCGCGCCGTGGCAAAGATGAGCCAACTGTCGGCGCTGTGGAACAGCAGCGGCGGCCTGACCCTGAGTTCGCCTGGCTACGCGCCGCTGGATGTGGCGCTGCCCGGCAGCGCGGCTGAGTTACGTGGCGTGACCATCTGGCGCGACACCTTGCGTGTGCCGGACGCCGGCGACGAAGCCGCCGCCTGGGTCAGCGCCTTTATCGGCAAGCCCACGCGGCTGGTGCAGATTCCTCTGGAACGGGCGCGCACTACCCAGGCAGGTTACGGCCGCGATGATGACCAGGTCGCGTTCGCCGACGGTTATCCGTTGCTGGTGATCGGGCAAGCGTCCCTCGACGACCTCTCGCAGAAAGTCGGCCGTCCCATGGACATGCTGCGCTTTCGCCCCAACCTGGTGATCGAAGGCAGCGACGCCTTCGCCGAAGACGGCTGGAAGCGCCTGCGCATCGGGGATGTGGAGTTTCGCGCAGTCAAGCCCTGCTCACGCTGCATTCTCACCACCATCGATCCGCACACCGGCGAGCGCAGCCCCGACCGTGAGCCTTTTGTGACGCTGGAGGCCTACCGCAAGACGGAGGACGGCGCGATTTTTGGCCAGAACCTGGTCAACGATGGCGTGGGCCGCCTGGAAGTGGGCATGCCGGTGATCATCCTCGAATAAGTCATGCGCCCATAAAAAATGCCCGTCTCGCAGGAGACGGGCATTTTTTTTGCGGCGCAGCGATCAGCCGCGGTATTCGCACAGGTAAGCGGTGTCCACCGCGACCTTCAATTGGAACTTGCTGTTGGCCGGTACGTTGAACTGGCTGCCGGCGGCGAAGGTTTCCCAGTCGTTGGCGTCGGGCAGCTTGACGCTCAAGGCGCCGGACACCACGTGCATGATTTCACGCTGGGCGGTGCCGAATTCGTATTCACCCGGGGCCATCACGCCGATGGTCGCCGGACCTTCTGCGGTGCCGAAAGCGATCGACTTGACGGTGCCGTCGAAGTACTCGTTGACTTTGAACATGGGCGAATCCTCGGAAAAAGTTGATGCTTTACGCTCATCCTGTAGGAGCGAGCTTGCTCGCGAAAAACCTGAGAGCGCCGCTGGGTGCCAGGTTTACCGCGTTATCGTTAACGACCTTCGCGAGCAAGCTCGCTCCTACAGTTGAGCAGCAAGGAAAAGGGGGAGTCAGTATGCCCAAGGCTTCGGGCGCTGCCTAGACCGGCAAAATCAGCGGCAGCAGGCGCGCGGTGTTGCGTGCATCTTCCAGCGCTCGATGTTGCTGGCCCTGGAACTGCATCCCCGCCAATTGCAGGGCGCCATTGAGCCCCAGGGGCTTGTCCAGGCGCCGGGCCTTGGCGAAGCGTTGCTTGAGGTTGACATGGGGCGTGGGGGCCATGGCGCTGGCCAGGCCATGGCGCTGCCACTCGAGCTCCAGCTGTACGCGATCGTAGTCACCCCAACTGGCCCAGCCTTCCAGGCGCGCCTGATGCTGGCCCAGCCAGCGCTCGAACAGCGGCCACACCTCGATGAACGGCGCAGCGCCGTCGATATTTGCCTGGGTGATATGGGTCAGCTGGCGACAAAAGGGCGTGAGCAAGGGGCGGCGCAGCGGCCGCACAAAGCGCTGGAAGTGGTCCAGCTCGCGGCCCTGGCGGTTCACCAGGCTCGCGCCGATCTCGATGACTTCCATCTCCGTCACGGGCCAGCCGCCTTCATCCGTTGTGGCTTCAAGGTCAATAATCAGCCAATGAGGCATCGCGCAGGTTCCCGTACTCGTCCTTTCCTGTTGGGGATAGAGCGTAGACCGGCCTTGTAGTTCCGACTAGGGGGTTATTCGATCTCCAGCAGAACCTGGCGATTGCGTACCTGATCGCCTGTTGTGACCTGCACGGCCTTGACCACGCCGTCCCTGTCGGCCTTGAGTGGATGCTCCATTTTCATGGCTTCGAGCACCAGCAGCAGTTGGCCTTTAGTCACCTGTTCACCGGTGCTGACGCGGACGTCGACGATGGCACCGTCCATCGGTGCCTTGATCGTGCCGCTGCCGGCGTCGGCCTGGCGCCCGGCAACCTGCTGGGTGCGGTTGGTGACGGTAAGGCCAGGCAGCCACAGCCGGGAGCCCTTAAGGTGATAGGCGATGCGACGGCGAACGCCGTTGAGCACCAGGGTGGCGCGACGGCCATCGGTGCTGAGTGGCAGGGCGGCGGCGGTGACGGTGTGGGTTTCGCCGTCGGCCTCCAGGCGCAAGGTGCAGGGAACACGGGCGTTGTTGCGCCATCCCGCGAGGCCGTGGGGATGCTGGTCGGCGCTGTGTTGGTAAAACAGCGCGGCGGCCAGGGCGAGTTGATCACTTGTCGCGGCCGGGCGCGGTATTTCGCTGAAGTGCTCGGCGATAAACCCGGTGCTGAAATCACCGTCGATAAAGCCTGGGTGCTTGAGCAGTTCAGCCAACAAGCGCTGATTGGTCGTCACCCCCAGCAACAGCGTGTCTTCCACCGCCCGCAGCAGCTTGCGCCGGGCTTCTTCGCGGGTGGCGCCATGGGCGATGAGCTTGCCGAGCATCGGGTCATAGAACGGGCTGATGGTTTCGCCTTCGCACAGCCCATGGTCAACCCGTACGCCCACGGCCGGTTCCCAGCGCAGCACCTCACCGGTTTGCGGCAGGAAGCCCTGGGCCGGGTCTTCGGCATAGAGGCGCACTTCCATGGCGTGGCCGTTCAGGCTCACCTGCGCCTGCTCGAGCGGCAGCGGCTGGCCGGCGGCGATTTGCAGTTGCCAGGCCACCAGGTCGAGGCCGGTGATCAGCTCGGTGACCGGGTGCTCCACTTGCAGGCGGGTGTTCATTTCCAGGAAGTAGAACCGGCCGTTGCGGTCGAGCAGGAACTCCACGGTACCGGCGCCGAGGTAATTCACTGCGCGTCCGGCCTTGAGCGCGGCTTCGCCCATGGCCTGGCGCAGTTCGGGCGTCATCACCGGGCAGGGCGCTTCCTCGATGACTTTTTGATGGCGGCGCTGGATCGAGCAGTCCCGTTCGCCGAGGTAAATCAGGTTGCCGTGGCGGTCGCCGAACAGTTGGATCTCGACGTGGCGCGGCTCGATCAGCGCCTGTTCGAGGATCAGTTCGTCACTGCCGAACGCATGCCTGGCCTCCGAGCGGGCGCTGTGCAGGCTTTCCAGCAGCGCCTCCGGCTGGTGGACCAGGCGCATGCCACGGCCACCGCCGCCGGCGCTGGCCTTGATCATCAGCGGGTAGCCGATGCGCTCGGCTTCACGTTGCAGGCAGGTGTCGTCCTGGGCGCTGCCCTGGTAGCCGGCGATGCAAGGCACGCCGGCCTCGAGCATGGCGAGCTTGGAGCGGCGCTTGCTGCCCATCAGTTCGATGGCCTCGGCGCTGGGGCCGATGAACGTCAGGCCGGCGTCTTGGCATGCGCGGGCGAAGCCCGGGTTTTCCGAGAGGAAACCGTAGCCGGGGTGGATGGCATCGGCGCCGGTTTTTTCCGCGGCCTCGAGGATGGCCGGGATATTGAGGTAGGACTGTTGTACCGCCGCGGGGCCGATGCGCACGGCTTCGTCGGCCATCTGCACGTGCAGGGCCTCGGCGTCGGCGTCGCTGTAGACGGCGACGGTGCGGTAGCCCAAGGCCTGGGCCGTGCGCTGGATGCGGCAGGCGATTTCGCCGCGGTTGGCGATCAGGATTTTTGTGAACTGCGGCATTTTTTGCTCCGTGTGTATATCCGTTATTTAGGTCACGGCCACTTAGGGTTCCGCTCTTACAGCGGGTCACTTTTGGAAGGACCCAAAAGTAACCAAAAGGTCCTCGCCCCAACACTCGGCACCTCGCCTAGGCTCGGTGTGCCCTCACTCCGGCTTTGGAGCGTGGGCCGCCGCAATGGGCCATCCATGGCCCAGTGCGGCTAACCCGGCGTCCTGCCGGGTTACCCACGCTCCAAAGCCTGCGTTCGGCCAGCGTGTTTGACGGGGCGATCCCAAATCAAAAACAAGACGAGGCGGCCTTAAAGCCGACCTGATCATTGAAGCGTACGCGGTGTGGCTTCTACTTCCTTAACCGCTGACGAAGTCAGCAATCTTTTGATCTGGCTCTGGCTTTTGATCTTGATCTCAGGCGCCCCGTTAACCACGCTGGCCGAACGCAGGCTTGAATCCGTGGGTAACCCGGCAGGACGCCGGGTTAGCCGTCCTGGGCCAAGGATGGCCCATGACGGCGGCCCACGGATTCAAGCCTTCGTTCGGGCATACCGAGCCTAGGCGAGGTACCGAGTGGTGGGGCAAGAGCCTTTTGGTTACTTTGGGGCTTTTCCAAAGTGACCCGCCGTAAGGGCGGAACCCATAGCGGCCGTGACCGCAGCAACGGATATGTACTCGCTCAAAGCCAACGACATGGTCGGCCCGAAGGCCGCCACGGCAGCAAGCGCCCTCGCCACAGACCACAGAAAATTGTGTAGATACCCATGCTCAGCGGGCGTCACTTGCACCACCGAGGCTTTCTCTTCTGCACAAACGCCTGCGTCCCCTCAATCCCTTCCGCACTGGTCACCGCCTCGGCAAACCACTGCGCCGCCTGGTCCAGCAGCGGCCCCAAGGGCTGCTCCACGCTGGCCAGCAACAGCGCCTTGGTACGCGCGTTGGCGCCCGGCGCGCAGCGCAGCACCTGCCCCAGCACCTCATCCAGACGCTCCGCCAACGCCTGCGGGTCGGTCTCGGTGAAGTGCACCAGCCCCAGCCGTTGAGCTTCCAACCCATCGAACCGCGCCGCCGTCAGCGCCAGTCGCCGCGCCTGGGTCAGGCCGATACGCTTGACCACAAACGGCGCAATCTGTGCCGGCAGCAACCCCAGGCTGGTCTCCGGCAAACCGAACTGCGCCTGGTGATCGGCAATCGCGATGTCACTCACGCAGGCCAGGCCAAACCCGCCGCCCAGCACCGCGCCTTGCAGCACCACGATGACCACTTGCGACACGGCTTCCACCGCTTGCAGCAACGTGCCGAAGGCCCGGTTCAGGGCCTGCAATTGATCGCCGGCGCTGACCAGGTCCTTCACATCGGCACCGGCGCAAAAATGCCCGCCTGCGCCGCTGATCACCACGGCGCGCACCTGGCTGTCCAACCCGGCCAGCACCGCGCGCAGTTCGTTGACCATTTCCAGGCTCATGGCATTGCGGCATTCGGGCCGGTTGAGGGTGATGTGCAACACGCCGTTGTGGGGTTCGAGCAGCAGGGTATTCATGGCTTTTTCCCCGGCAAAGTGCCCATCAACTTGCAGATGATGCCCAGCATGATTTCATCGGCACCGCCGCCAATCGACACCAGGCGCACATCGCGATAAGCGCGGGCCACCGGGTTGTCCCACATGAATCCCATGCCGCCCCAGTACTGCAGGCAACTGTCGCTGACTTCGCGGCCAAGGCGCCCGGCCTTGAGCTTGGCCATGGAGGCCAGGCGGGTCACGTCCTGGCCCTTGATGTACTGTTCGGTGGCCTGGTAGACCAGTGCGCGCAGGCATTCGATTTCGGTGGTCAGTTCGGCCAGGCGAAAGTGAATCACCTGGTTGTCGATCAGCGCCTTGCCGAAGGTCTGGCGTTCCTTGCAGTACTCGACGGTACTGTCGATGCAGTACTCCAGGCCCTTGATCATATTGGCCGCGCCAAACAGGCGTTCCTCCTGGAACTGCAGCATCTGCATCATGAAACCCGCGCCTTCATGGCCGATGCGATTGCGCTGGGGTACGCGCACGCCGTCGAAGAACACCTGGGCGGTCTCGGAGCTGTGCATGCCGAGTTTTTCCAGGGGCGGGCTGACGCTGATCCCTGGGGTGTTCATCGGCACCATGATCAGCGACTTGTTGATATGCGGCTTGTCGTCGGAGGTGTTGGCCAACAGGCAGATAAAGTCGGCGCTGGGCGAGTTGGTGATCCACATTTTGCTGCCGTTGATCACATAGTCGTCGCCGTCCTTGCGCGCATGGGTCTTGAGCCCGGCTACGTCGGAGCCGGCGCCGGTTTCCGAGACACCGATGCAACCGACCTGCTCGCCGCTGATGGCCGGGCGCAGGAATTCGTCGCGCAATTCATCGGAACCGAAGCGGGCGAGGGCGGGGGTGCACATATCGGTCTGCACGCCGATGGACATGGGTATGCCGCCGCAGCGGATGGTGCCGAACTCTTCGGCGGCGACGATCGAGTAGCTGTAGTCCAGGCCCATGCCGCCGAATTGCTCCGGTTTGGAAATCCCCAGCAAGCCGAGGTCGCCGGCCTTGCGGAAGATGTCGTGGATGGGGAAGTGCCCGGCCTTTTCCCATGCGTCCACATGGGGGTTGATCTCGCGGTCGACGAAGGCACGGACGGTGCGGCGCAGTTCATGGTGTTCCTGGGTGAAGATCATTGTTCTTGTTCTCCGGTTAGAAGCGCGCGATGCCGAAGCTGTTGGGCTGCAACTCGCGGACCTCGGCCTCGTGACAGATGTCCAGCAGAAAGCCGAGTAAGGTACGGGTATCCCGTGGGTCTATCAGCCCGTCATCCCACAGGTTCGCGCTGCCATAGAGGGCGGTGGACTGGCTGTCGAGTTTTTGCGCGGTGACCTGTTCGAGCATGTCCAGCACCTTGGGATCCGGCACCAGGCCGTCTTTCAACTGCTTGGCCTCGGTGACGATCCGCAGCACCTTGCCCGCCTGGGCACCGCCCATCACCGCCGTGCGGCTGTTGGGCCAGGCGAAGATAAACCGCGGGTCCAGGCCGCGACCGCACATTGCATAGTTGCCGGCGCCGTAGGAGCCACCGACCACCACCGTGAGTTTAGGCACCCGTGCGTTGGCCACCGCCTGGATCATCTTCGCGCCATGCTTGATCACCCCTTGCTGCTCCGCTTCGGTACCCACCATGAAGCCGGTGGTGTTGTGCAGGAACAGCAGCGGTGTGCGGCTCTGGTCACACAGCTGGATAAACTGCGCCGCCTTGCTCGCGCCCTTGGGCGTGATCGGGCCGTTGTTGCCGATCACGCCGACCGCGCGGCCCTGGATGTGCAGATGACCGCAGACGGTATGGGCGTCGAACGCTGCCTTGAACTCGAGGAACTGCGAACCGTCGGCCAGGCGCGCGAGGATTTCGCGCACGTCGTAGGGCTTTTTCGGGTCAGCGGGGATCAGCCCCAGCAGGTCGTCGATGGGGTACAGCGGCTCGGCGTAAGTGCGTTTGGGCGTCAACGGCAGGCGCTCATCCCAGGGCAACAGGCTGACGATTTCACGCACGATGCGCACGCCGTCGGCGTCGTTTTCCGCCAGGTATTCGGCGGTGCCTGCGATTTGCGCATGCATTTCGGCGCCGCCCAATTCTTCATCGGTGGCGACTTCACCGGTCGCCGCCTTGAGCAGCGGCGGGCCGGCAAGGAACAGCTTGGCCTTGCCGCGCACCACCACCACGTAATCCGACAGTCCTGGCTGGTACGCGCCCCCCGCCGTGGCCGAGCCGTGCACCACGGTGATCTGCGGCAAGCCCATGGCCGACATGCGCGCCTGGTTGGCAAAGCTGCGCGCGCCTTCGATGAAAATCTCCGCGGCATAGTTGAGGTTGGCGCCACCGCTTTCGGCGAGGGTCACCACCGGCAGTTTGTTGTCCATGGCGATCTGTTGCAGGCGCAGGGATTTTTTCAGGCCGGAGGGCGAAACGGTGCCGCCCTTGATCGCGCTGTTATTGGCCACCACCAGCATGCGCACGCCGCTGACGTAGCCGATGCCGGCGATCAGCCCACCGCCGGCGGCGCTGCCGTCCTTGTCATCATGCAGCTTGTAACCGGCCAGGCTCGCCAGTTCCAGGAACGGCGCGCCAGGGTCCAGCAGCAGGTTGAGGCGCTCGCGGGGCAGCAGTTGGCCACGTTTTTCGAACTTGGGCCTGGCCTCCTCGGCCTTGCTCAGCAGGGTCTGTTCCAACTGGCGCAGGTGTTGGATGCCTGCCAGCATGGCGGCGCGGTTCTGGGCGAACTGCGGGCTGTGGGGATCGATCAGGCTGTCAATCAGCGGCATGGTTTATTGCTCCGCCTTGTGTCGCGGCCGCTGACGATCACGGTGTGACCCTGGAACAGGCCGGCTTTGAAGATCGAGTCGAAGGCCACGGCGACGCTCCTTTATGTGAGTTGATCGGCGATGTGTTGCGGCACGGCGATGGGGATTTCCAACAGCTGCTGGGCGAAGGCCTTGCCCTGGGGGTCGATGCGCAGGCTGGCGATGCCACCGCCGCCCAGGGCGTTTTCCAGCAGGAAGTTGAGGCTGTGGCTGCCGGGCAAATACCAGCGTTCGACGCGGCCGTGCACGGGGTCGAGCACGTGGCCCATCCAGTCGACGAGCACTTCCGGCGTCAGCGCTTCGGCAATCCACGGCAGGTACTCGGGGGCGCGGGCGATAACCCCGATATTGCTGTGGTTGCCCTTGTCGCCGGAGCGCGCCACGGCGAGTTTCACCAGCGCCACGCTGGCGTCGGCGCGGCCTTGGGGCTGGGGTGGATCCATCGGCGCGGCAGGCAGGATCGGCGCGTCGGCGATGGGCAGCGTGCAGACGTGGCGTTGGCCCTGGAAGTCGACTACCACCTCGCAGGCGGCCTTATCGATCAGGAACGAGAACAAGCGGATCAGCGGGTACACCGTCGGCCGCCCGCCGACAATCCCGGTCAGCCCCGGCGCCATGCCCGTGGCCGCCTGGGCGATCTCGCGGGCGAACAGCACCAGCGCCGGCTTGCTCGGGTGGCGCACCGCCAGCTTGACCACCACCTCGCGGCAGTCGTGGCGCAGGGCGCGGGGGCCATACGTCGCTTCGCTGCCCAGCAGTTCGATATTTACGTCGGTGTAGGGCGCCCAGCCGCGCTGGCTGAACAGTTCCGAGGTCTTGTTGATGATCGCCTGGCTGACCCGCTCGGCCTTGGCCACCGCATCGATCCCGGCGATCAGGCAACTGGCGGTGCAGCGAAAGCCCTCCGGGTAAGTGGCGCTGACCTTGTACTGGTGCGTTGGCGGCAACCCCTTGGCGCCGTGCAGGCGTACGCAGTTTTTGCCTTGCTGCTGCAGCTTCACCTGGCTGAAATCGCAGATCACATCGGGCAGCAGATACGCGTGAGGGTCGCCGATTTCATACAGCAGTTGTTCGGCCACGCTCAGTTCGCTGATCAGGCCACCGCTGCCCTCGACTTTATTGACCGTGAACTGGCCATCGGTATTGACTTCGACGATGGGGAAGCCGATGTGCTCGTAGTCGGGCACGTCGCGCCAGTCGGTGAAGTTGCCACCGGTACACTGCGCGCCGCATTCAATGATATGCCCGGCCAGCGCGGCCTGGGCCAGGCGGTCATAGTCCTGCCACGACCAACCGAACTCATGCACCAGCGCCGCGCTGACCACCGCGCTGTCGACCACCCGGCCGGTGATGACGATGTCCGCGCCCAGTTGCAGCGCCTGGGCAATGCCCGGTGCGCCGAGGTAGGCATTGGCCGATACGCACAGGGGCGGCAGCGGCGCGCCGTTGAACATGTCGGTGATGCCGTGCAGGTGCTTGAGCCGGGGGTGCAGGTCATCGCCCAGCAGCACGGCGATTTTCAACGGCACCTGGGCTTTATCGCAGGCAGCTTGCAGGGCGGCGGCGCAGGCCTGGGGGTGGATGCCGCCGGCATTGCTGATCACGCGGATGCCCTGGCGCTGGATCTCGGCCAGCAGCGGTGTGAGCACCTCGACGAAATCCGTGGCGTAGCCGGCCTGGGGATCTTTCATCCGTGCACCGGCGAGGATCGACATCGTGACTTCCGCCAGGTAGTCGAACACCAGGTAGTTCAGCTTGCCGCCGTGCACCAACTGCGCGGCGGCGCTGCAGGTGTCACCCCAGAAGGCGCTGGCGCAGCCGATACGAACCGTCTTGCTCATGAGAAATCCTTCCTCGAATGGCTGGCAACGAGACTACCAAGCAAGCGCTTGGTTTGTAAACTCCGGTCACAAGTTTTGCCCAAGCGCTTGCTTGGGTGACTGGCACGGCCTAAATTGCCGGCCAAGACGTCAGTAGAAGTAGAGGAGAGCAGCATGGATGAGCACAAAGCCCTGCGGGTGATGCGCACCATGGTCGACGGCGGCCAATTGACCGACCCCGACAGTGCCCGGGGCAAGTTGCTGCAAACCGCGGCGCACCTGTTTCGCAACAAGGGCTTTGAACGCACCACCGTGCGTGACCTGGCCAGTGCCGTGGGCATCCAGTCCGGCAGTATCTTTCATCACTTCAAGAGCAAGGACGAGATCCTGCGTGCGGTGATGGAGGAAACCATCCACTACAACACGGCCTTGATGCGTGCCTCGCTCGAGGAGGCGAGCACCGTACGCGAACGTGTGCTGGCGCTGATTCGCTGCGAATTGCAGTCGATCATGGGTGGCAGCGGCGAGGCCATGGCGGTGCTGGTGTATGAATGGCGTTCGCTCTCGGCCGACGCCCAGGCCCAGGTGCTGGCGCTGCGCGATGTGTATGAAGACATTTGGCTGCAGGTGTTGGGCGAGGCCAAGACGGCGGGTTACATCAAGGGCGATGTGTTTATTGCGCGACGCTTCCTCACCGGGGCCTTGTCCTGGACCACCACCTGGTTTCGCGCCGAGGGCAACCTGACCCTGGAGCAATTGGCCGAAGAAGCCTTGTTGATGGTTTTGAAGGCCGATTGAGGCGCAAGCTATTAATTTGCCGGTGGAAAGTTGTCTAGCTGGACAAAAACGCCTAGCTTATCGACATCGATGTATTGAACGGTGTGTGCCTTGATGTTTTCGCCATGGCGGTTGGCTGCAGGACTTACTTTATGGGCACTCGGCACCGCAGCGTGGTTGCCGGCTTCGGCTGCGCAACTGGTGCGCATCGGCGCGGCGCATTTTCCGCCCTACACCGTGCGCCCGGAGCAAGGCGCCGACACCGGTCTGTTGCCGCAACTGGTGGAGGCCCTGAACGCCTCGCAAACCGACTACCAGTTTGTGCTGGTACCCACCTCCATCCCTCGGCGTTTTCGTGATTTCGAACAAGGCCGTATCGACATGGCCATCTTCGAAAATCCCGATTGGGGCTGGCAGAAGGTTGCCCACACCAGCATCGACATGGGCCTGGAAGACGCGGAAATCTTCGTCGCCCAGCGTGAGCCCGGTCGAGGCCAGGACTATTTCGCCGACCTTGCCGGGAAACGCCTGGCGGTGTTCAGCGGCTATCACTACGCCTTTGCCAACTTCAACCCCGACCCCAAGTACTTGGCCGAGCACTTCAACGCCACCTTGACCTATTCCCATGACAGCAACCTGCTGATGGTTGCGCGCGGGCGTGCGGACATCGCCTTGGTAACCCGTTCGTACCTGAGTGACTTCATGGTGCGCAATGCGGATATGGCCGGGCAGTTCCTGGTCTCGGAGCGCATCGACCAGGTCTATCACCACTACGCGTTGCTGCGGCCCAAGGCGCCGATCACGGGCGAGGCGTTTTCGGGGTTGCTCAAGCGACTGCGCGATAGCGGCGAGATGCTGAAGATTTTCGAGCCGTATCGTATTGATGTGATGCCTGTGCCCTGATCTTGGCTCGGATGAGTGCGGCTGTGGTTCGGGTTTTGGTTGTGGTGAGCGGGCAAGCCCGCTCACCACAACAAGCCCTTTCACCTCAATCACACCCGCCGTGCAAACGTATCGCTATGGTTGCCGGATACCTTGCGGCAGTGCACCAGCGCATCGCGAATCATGAAGTTCACCAACGTCGGTGAAACCCCCAGTTCCTTGGCAATGTCCTTTTGCGGCACACCGTGCAGGCGGTACATCTCGAACGCGTAGCGGGTGCGCTGGGGCAACTCCGTCAGGGCGTCGGCGATGTTTTCCAGGGTGTTGAAATTGATGTGGGAGGTTTCCGGTGAAGCGCCGTGAATGACCACATTCAAGCCTTCCTCTTCCGTCCCGGAATATTTGAGTTCCAGGGCCTGCTTGCGGTAGTGATCGATCGCCAGGTTGCGCACGATCTGGAACAGATAACTCAGTTGGGCCTTGAACGATGACGTGATCGTCGGCGCCGATTGCAGGCGGAAGTAGGCATCCTGCACTACATCCTCGGCGCGGGAGCGGCACCCGGTAATACGTGCCGCAATCTTCACCAGAATCAGTCGATTGTCGACAAATGCCTGGAGAAGCGGTGAGTCGCACCTGCCTGTGGATACTTGTTCCGTCATGGAAATCACCTTGTCGCAAAAGAGGTTAGGGGAGGGCGTCCTTGCTGAGGCCTCCTACACATCGGGCAACAAATTATGCTGAATGATAATGATTGTCAAATGAGAAGGCGAACTAATCTTATGCTTTCTTGTTTGGTGTGAACCACGTCTCGCAGGTACCCGGCGACTAATTATTTGCCGGTGCCGTCCGTTCTTCTGGGTGACAGGGTCGCTAGTCAAGCGGCCAAGGATCAGCACCCGCAGGAGGACGACATGGGTTTTTATCGTGCACACAGCGTGTTTCAGTTTGGAGTCGTCGCTGGATGACTACGCCGACTCGACTGCGCCTGTTCTGCCTGCCCTATTCGGGCGCCAGCGCCATGGTTTACGCACGTTGGCGCCGCACGTTGCCGGAGTGGTTGCAGGTGTGTCCGCTGGAACTGCCTGGGCGGGGCATGCGCATGGACGAGCCCCTGCAGCGCGATATCAAGGCCTTGGCGGCGCAGCTCGCGGAGGAAATCAGTCGCGACTTGAGCGGCCCTTACGCGTTGTTCGGCCATAGTCTCGGCGGCCTGCTGGCCTTTGAATTGGCCCACGCGTTAAACGCACGAAATGTCCCTGCGCCGCTGGCGCTGTTCGCCTCCGGCACGGCCGGTCCGGCTCGCCGCGATGTCAGCGAATACGCCATCGAAAAGACCGACGCGCAACTGATCGCCCGCCTGCGCGAACTGCAAGGCACCGCCGAAGAAGCCCTGGCCAATCCCGAGCTGATGCAGTTGATGCTGCCGATCCTGCGTGCCGACTTCCTGCTGTGCGGCAGCTTCACCTACGGCGAGCGCAAGCCGCTGGACCTGCCGATCCATGTGTTCGGCGGCAAGCAGGACAGCGTGCGCGCCGACCAGTTGCTCGACTGGCAGCTCGATGCCGCCAGCGGTTTTTCCCTGGACATGTTCGACGGCCACCACTTCTTCCTTATCCAGCACGAAAGCGCCGTATTGCGCTGCGTGCGGCGCTATGCCGACGAACACCTGGCCCGCTGGCGCATTGGCGCGGCGCGGCAACTGGCCGCCGGCTGATCGCTCTCCCATTCCCGAATTTCCCGTAAGCCGATTTCAGGCAGGAACCCCATGATGGACGCCTTCGAACTTCCCCGCACCCTGGTCGAGTCCCTTCAACGTCGCGCCGCCCAGGCCCCGGACCAGGTCGCCCTGCGCTTCCTCGCCGAGTCGGCCGAGCACAACGTGGTACTCAGTTACCGTGACCTGGACCAACGCGCCCGCACCATCGCCGCCGCCCTCCAGGCCAATGCGGCACAGGGCGACCGTGCGGTGCTGCTGTTCCCCAGTGGCCCGGACTACGTCGCGGCGTTCTTCGGCTGCCTGTACGCCGGAGTGATCGCGGTGCCGGCCTACCCGCCGGAGTCCACCCGCCGTCATCACCAGGAGCGTTTGCTGTCGATTATCGGTGACGCCGAACCGCGTCTGTTGCTGACCATCGCCAGCCTGGCCGATGGCCTCGCGCAGATCGAAAACGCGCCGCCGGTGCTGAGTGTCGACACCCTCGACGCACAGATCGCCAGCGCCTGGAGCGCCCCCGACCTGCACCCCGACGACATCGCCTTCCTGCAATACACCTCCGGCTCCACCGCGTTGCCCAAGGGCGTGCAAGTCAGCCACGGCAACCTGGTGGCCAACGAAGTGCTGATCCGGCGCGGCTTTGGCATCGACCTGAACCCTGACGACGTGATCGTCAGCTGGCTGCCGCTGTACCACGACATGGGCCTGATCGGTGGCCTGCTGCAACCGATTTTCAGCGGCGTGCCGTGCGTATTGATGTCGCCGGCCTATTTCCTCGGCCGGCCGCTGCGCTGGCTCGAAGCGATCAGCGAATACCGCGGCACCATCAGCGGCGGGCCGGATTTCGCCTACCGCCTGTGCAGCGAGCGGGTCAGTGAGTCGGCCCTGGAACGCCTGGACTTGAGCAACTGGCGCGTGGCCTATTCCGGCTCCGAACCGATCCGCCTCGACACCCTCGAGCGCTTCGCCGAGAAGTTCGCCGCCTGCGGGTTTACCTCGGATAGTTTCTTCGCCTCCTACGGCCTGGCCGAAGCCACCCTGTTTGTCGCCGGCGGCCGGCGTGGCCATGGCATCCCGGCGCTGCGCGTCGACGAGCAGGCCCTGGCCGCCAACCGCGCCGAGCCGGGGCAGGGCAGTGCGATCATGAGTTGCGGCACCTCCCAGCCGGAACACGCTGTGCTGATCGCCGACCCGCACACACTGAGCGAGCTGGCCGACAACTGCGTCGGCGAACTCTGGGCCAGCGGCCCGAGCATCGCCCACGGCTACTGGCGCAACCCGGAGGCCAGCGCCAAGACCTTCGTGCAGCATGCCGGCCGTACCTGGCTGCGCACCGGTGACCTGGGCTTTATCCGCGAGGGCGAGGTGTACATCACCGGTCGCCTGAAAGACCTGCTGATCGTGCGCGCTCATAACCTGTACCCCCAGGACATCGAACAGACCATCGAGCGTGAAGTGGAAGTGGTGCGCAAGGGCCGGGTCGCGGCGTTTGCGGTGAATGACAACGGCCTGGAAGGCATCGGCATCGCCGCGGAAATCAGCCGCAGCGTGCAGAAGATCCTGCCGCCTGAAGCGCTGATCAAAGCCATCCGCCAAGCCGTGGCCGAGGCCTATCAAGAAGCGCCGTGCGTGGTGGTGCTACTCAACCCCGGCGGCCTGCCCAAGACCTCAAGCGGCAAGGTGCAGCGTGCGGCGTGCGCGCTTCGGCAGGCCGACGGCAGCCTCGACTGCTACGCGCAGTTCCCCGATCTGCACGCCCAGGCGAGCGCTGTTGTGCTGGAATCCGAACTGCAAAGCCGGATCGCCGCGATCTGGTGCGAGCAGTTGCAGGTTGCCACGGTGGCGGCCGATGACCACTTCTTCCTGCTCGGCGGCAACTCCATCACCGCCACTCAGGTGGTGGCGCGCCTGCGGGAAACCCTCGGCCTGGAGCTGAACCTGCGCCTGCTGTTCGAGGCGCCGACGCTGTCCGGGTTCGCCGCCGGCGTGGCGCACCTGCAACAGGACGGCGGCATTGCCCAAGGTGCGATCCGCCCGTTGTCGCGCCAGGACGAACTGCCCCAATCCCTGGCCCAGAACCGCCTGTGGATCACCTGGCAACTGGACCCGCAAAGCAGCGCCTACACCATCCCCGGCGCCCTGCGCCTGCGTGGCGAGCTGGATGAAGACGCGCTGCGCTCGAGCTTCCAGCACCTGATCCAGCGCCACGAAGCCCTGCGCACCCGCTTCTATGAACGGGATGGCCAGGGCTTCCAGCGTGTGGAGGCCAACAGTGATTTCGACCTGCAGGTTATCGATCTCAGCGCCTTGCCCGTCGCCGAGCGTGAAGCCCGCGCGCAACAGATCCGGGAGGACGAAGCCCGTACCCTGTTCGACCTGGAAAAAGGCCCGCTGCTGTGGGTGACCCTGGTGCGCCTGGACGAAGACGATCACCAGTTGCTGGTGACCCTGCACCACATCATCGCCGATGGCTGGTCGTTGAATATCCTCCTCGACGAGTTCTCGCGCCTGTACGCCGCCGCAAGCCAGGGCCAGGCCCTGGCGTTGCCGCCACTGGCCTTGCAGTACGCCGACTACGGCAGCTGGCAGCGCCAATGGCTGGCCGACGGTGAAGGCCAGCGCCAACTGGCGTACTGGAAAGCGCAGTTGGGCGACGAGCATCCGACCCTGAGCCTGGCCACCGACCACCCGCGTGCGGCCCGGCAACGCCACAGTGCGTCGCGCCATAGTGTGCGCCTGAGTGTCAGCCTCAGCGAGGCGATTCGCCAGACCGCCCAGACCCACGAGTCCACGCCGTTCATGCTGTTGCTGGCGGCGTTCCAGACCTTGCTCTACCGCTACAGCGGCCAGCGCGATATCCGCATCGGCGTGCCCAACGCCAACCGCCCGCGCCAGGAAACCCAAGGTCTGATCGGCTTCTTTATCAACACCCTGGTGCTGCGGGCCGAGCTGGACGGGCGCCGGCCTTTCACTGAGCTGCTGGCCGCCACCCGCCAGACTGCATTGGGCGCCCAGGCCCATCAGGACCTGCCCTTCGAGCAACTGCTGGAAGCCTTCCCGCAAGCCCGCGAACAAGGCCTGTTCCAGGTCATGTTCAACCACCAGCAACGTGACCTCAGCGCCTTGCGCCGCCTGCCGGGCATGCTCGCCGACGAGCTGCCCTGGCACAGCCGCGAAGCCAAGTTCGACCTGCAGCTGCACAGCGAAGAAGACCGCAACGGGCGCCTGAGCCTGTCCTTCGACTACGCCGATGAACTGTTCGACAGCGCGACGATCCAGCGCCTGGCCGAGCACTTCATCCACCTGTTGCAAGCGGTCTGTGAGCAACCGCAGCAAGCCCTCGGCGACATCCAGCTGATGCAGCAGGATGAACAGCAAAGGTGGTGCCAGGCGCCGTGCGCACCGGCTCAACAATGGCTGCCCGAACTGCTCAACCAGCACACCTCGGACAACACCGCGCTGGTTTGGCAGGACGGCAGCCTGACCTTCGCCCAACTGCACACCCAGGCCAACCGCCTGGCCCATTACCTGCGCGACAAAGGCGTCGGCCCGGACGTGTGCGTAGCCATCGCCGCCGAGCGTTCGCCGCAGTTGCTGGTGGGCCTGCTGGCGATCATCAAGGCCGGTGGCGCCTATGTGCCGCTGGACCCGGATTACCCTGCCGAGCGCCTGGCCTACATGCTCAAGGACAGCGGCGTGCACCTGCTGTTGACCCAGACCGCATTGCTGGACCGCGTGCCGAGTGCCGAAGGCGTGTGCGTGATTGCCATGGACAGCCTGCACCTCGACAGCTGGCCGACCCAGCCGCCCGGCCTGCACCTCGATGGCGACAACCTCGCCTATGTGATCTACACCTCCGGCTCCACCGGCCAGCCCAAGGGCGTGGGCAATACCCATGCGGCCCTGGCCGAGCGCTTGCAGTGGATGCAGGCCACCTATCAACTCAATGACAGCGACGTGCTGATGCAAAAGGCACCGATCAGTTTCGACGTGTCGGTGTGGGAATGCTTCTGGCCGTTGATCACCGGTTGCCGCCTGGTGCTGGCCGGTCCTGGCGAGCACCGCGATCCGCACCGCATCGCGCAGTTGGTGCAGGCGCACGGCGTGACCACGCTGCACTTTGTGCCGCCGCTGTTGCAGCTGTTTATCGACGAACCGCTGGTGCCCGAGTGCACCAGCCTGCGTCGCCTGTTCTCCGGTGGCGAAGCCTTGCCTGCCGAGTTGCGCAATCGCGTATTGGCGCAGTTGCCGGCGGTGCAATTGCACAACCGCTATGGCCCGACCGAGACCGCGATCAACGTCACCCACTGGCAGTGCCGCGCCGAGGATGGCGAGCGCTCGCCGATTGGCCGGCCGCTGGGCAATGTGATCTGCCGCGTGCTGGACGAGCAGCTCAACCCGTTGCCGGCCGGTGTGCCGGGCGAACTGTGCATTGGCGGCATCGGCCTGGCGCGCGGTTACCTTGGGCGTGCCGGTTTGACCGCTGAGCGCTTTGTCGCCGACCCGCTGGGCGAGGCGGGCGCGCGCCTGTATCGCACCGGTGACCGCGCACGCTGGAGCGCCGATGGCGTGCTCGAATACCTCGGCCGTCTCGATCAGCAGGTCAAGCTGCGCGGCTTCCGGGTGGAACCGGAAGAAATCGAAGCGCGCCTGCTGGCCCTGGACGGTGTCGCCCAGGCCGTGGTGCTGGTGCGTGACGCGCAGTTGATCGGTTACTACACCGCCCATGCCGCCCTCGACGAACAGGACGTCAAAGCCGCCCTGGCCGCCGAGCTGCCGGAGTACATGGTGCCCGCGCAACTGATGCGCCTGGACGCGATGCCCCTGAGCCCCAGCGGCAAGCTCGACCGTCGCGCATTGCCGGCGCCGGTGTGGCAAACCCGCGAACACATCGAGCCCGAAACACCGTTGCAGCAGCAGATTGCAGCGATCTGGCGCGAAGTGCTCGGCGTGCCGAAAATCGGCCTGCGCGATGACTTTTTCGCCCTCGGCGGCCACTCGTTGCTGGCCACGCAAATCATCTCCCGCACCCGCCAGGCCTGCGACGTCGAATTGCCGTTGCGCACCTTGTTCGAGGCCAGCGAGCTGGGGGCTTTTGCCGAGCAAGTCGGCCTGATCCAGGCCAGCGGTCAACGCAACCAGCAAACCGCAATCGCCACAGTCGACCGCAGCCTGCCGGTGCCGTTGTCGTATTCCCAGCAGCGCATGTGGTTTCTCTGGCAGATGGAACCGGACAGCCCGGCCTACAACGTCGGCGGCATGGCGCGCCTGCGTGGCGTGCTGGATGTGGGGCGTTTCGAGGCGGCGTTGCAGGCCTTGATCATGCGCCACGAAACCCTGCGCACTACATTCCCGAGTGTCGACGGCGTGGCCTATCAAAAGGTGTCGGCGCAGACCGGCCTGCGCATGGACTGGCAGGATATGTCGGCGTTGAACGAAGGCGAGCGCGAGCAGCGTTTGCAGCAACTGGCCGACCACGAGGCGCACACCCCGTTCAACCTGGAAACCGGGCCACTGCTGCGTGCGTGCCTGGTCAAGGCCGGTGAGCGGGAGCACTACCTGGTGCTGACCCTGCACCATATCGTCACCGAAGGCTGGGCCATGGACATCTTTGCCCGTGAACTCAGCGCGCTGTACGAAGCCTTTATCGATGAGCGCCTGTCACCGCTGGCGCCGTTGCCGGTGCAGTACCTGGACTACAGCGTGTGGCAACGCCAGTGGCTGGAGTCCGGCGAACGCCAACGCCAATTGGACTACTGGACCGCGCAACTGGGCAACGAACACCCACTGCTCGAATTGCCCGGCGACCGCCCACGGCCACCGGTGCAAAGTCACCGGGGCGAGCTGTACCGCTTCGACCTCAGCGACGATCTGGCCGCCCGTGTGCGTGCCTTCAACGCCGAACGTGGCCTGACCCTGTTCATGACCATGACCGCCACCCTGGCCGTGCTGCTCTACCGCTACAGCGGCCAGACCGACCTGCGTATCGGCGCGCCGGTGGCCAACCGCATTCGCCCGGAAAGCGAAGGGCTGATCGGCGCGTTCCTCAACACCCAGGTGCTGCGTTGCCAGCTCACGGGGCAGATGAGTGTTGCCGAGCTGTTCGAGCAGGTCCGTCACACCGTGATCGAAGGCCAGTCCCATCAGGACCTGCCGTTCGACCATCTGGTGGAGGCCCTGCAACCGCCACGCAGCGCGGCGTACAACCCATTGTTCCAGGTGATGTGCAACGTGCAGCGCTGGGAATTCCAGCAGAGCCGCCAACTGGCCGGCATGACCGTCGAATACCTGGCCAACGATGCTCGCGCGACCAAGTTCGACCTCAACCTGGAAGTCACCGACCTCGACCACCGCCTGGGTTGCTGCCTGACCTACAGCACCGATTTGTTCGATGAACCGCGCATCGCGCGCATGGCCGAGCATTGGCGCAACCTGCTCGAAGCGTTGATCGCCAACCCGCAACAACGCCTCAGCGAACTGCCGTTGCTGAGCGCCACCGAGCAACGCGCGTTGCAGGACAGCCTGGGCGTGGAGGCGGGCGAGCATCGTCTCGACCAGTGCCTCCAGCAACTGTTCAGCCAGCAGGCGCTCAAGCGTGGCGATGCCCCGGCGCTGACCTTTGCCGGTGTGACCCTCACCTACGCTGAACTCGACGCCCGCGCCAACCGCCTGGCCTGGATGCTGCGCGAGCGCGGCGTGGGCCCGCAGGTGCGGGTCGGCCTGGCGCTGCCGCGCTCGCTGGAAATGGTCATCGGCCTGCTGGCGATCCTCAAGGCCGGTGGCGCCTATGTGCCGCTGGACCCGGAATACCCGCTGGACCGCCTGCACTACATGATCGAAGACAGCGGCATCGGCCTGTTGCTCAGCGATGCAGCGATGTTCGACGCCCTTGGCGAATTGCCGGCGAGCGTGGCCTGCTGGTGCCTGGAAGATGACTTGCCGGTGCTGGCCAATTACCCGGCCGGCGAGCTGCCGTTTATCAGTTTGCCGCAACATCAGGCCTACCTGATCTACACCTCCGGTTCCACCGGTAAACCCAAGGGTGTGGTGGTGTCCCACGGTGAAATCGCCATGCATTGCCAGGCCGTGATCGAGCGCTTCGGCATGCGCCCGGACGATTGCGAGCTGCATTTCTATTCGATCAACTTCGACGCCGCCACCGAGCGTTTGCTGGTGCCGCTGCTCAGCGGTGCCCAGGTGGTCCTGCGCGCCCAGGGCCAGTGGGATGCCGAGGAAATCTGCGGGCTGATCCGTACCCATGGCATCACCATCCTTGGTTTTACCCCGAGCTACGGCAGCCAGTTGGCGCAGTGGCTGGCGACCCAGCACCAGACCTTGCCGGTGCGCATGTGCATCACCGGCGGCGAAGCGCTGACCGGCGAACACTTGCAGCGTATCCGCGTGGCGTTCCAGCCCGAGGTGTTTTTCAATGCCTATGGGCCGACCGAAACCGTGGTCATGCCCCTGGCCAGCCTGGCGCCGCAGCAGTTGGAAGAGGGCGCCGCCAGCGTGCCGATCGGCAGCATCATCGGCGATCGCGTGGCCTATATTCTCGACGCCGACCTGGCCTTGGTACCACAAGGCGCGACCGGCGAGTTGTATGTGGGCGGCGCCGGTCTGGCCCAGGGTTACCACGAACGTCCGGGGATGACGGCCGAACGGTTTGTCGCCGACCCGTTTGCCCGCCAGGGCGGTCGCCTGTATCGCACCGGCGACCTGGTGCGCCAGCGCGCCGATGGCCTGGTGGAGTACCTGGGGCGTATCGATCACCAGGTGAAGATTCGCGGTTTCCGTATCGAACTGGGCGAGATCGAAACCCGCCTGCTGGAGCACGCAGCCGTGCGCGAAGCGGTGGTGCTGGCGCTGGATTCGCCGAGTGGCAAGCAACTGGTGGCGTACCTGGTCAGCGACGCCGACCACGGCACCTTGCGTGAGGCGCTCAAGGCCCATCTCAAGGCGCAACTGCCGGACTACATGGTGCCCGCGCACCTGATCGTACTCGACAGCATGCCGCTGACCGCCAACGGCAAGCTCGACCGCCGCGCCCTGCCGCAACCCGATCCCGAGGCCAATCGGCAACAGTACGTGGCGCCGCGCAACGAGCTGGAAAGCACCTTGGCAGCGATCTGGTGCGCGGTGTTGAACGTGCAGCAAGTCGGCCTCGACGATAACTTCTTTGAACTGGGCGGCGATTCGATCCTGTCGATCCAGGTGGTCAGCCGCGCGCGGCAGGCGGGGATTCATTTCAGCCCTCGCGACCTGTTCCAGCACCAGACCGTGCAAACCCTGGCCGGGGTGGCCACGCGCTCCGAGCAGGTCAGCGCCGAGCAAGGCGTGCTCACCGGCGCTTCGGGCCTTACACCGATCCAGCACTGGTTCTTTGACACCGATATTCCCGCGCGCCAGCACTGGAACCAGGCGCTGGTGCTCAAGCCGCTGCAACTGCTCGAGCCTCATCGCCTGGAGCAAGCGCTGCTGGCGGTACTCGAACACCACGACGCCCTGCGCCTGAGCTTTACCCGGCGCGATGCGCAATGGCATGCCGAACACCTGGCCGTGCCGAAAGGCGGCGTGCTGATGCAGGCGCAAGTGCGCGACATGCAACAGTGCACCGCGCTGTTCACCGACACCCAGCGCAGCCTCGACCTGCAACACGGCCCGCTGGTGCGTGCCTTGCTGGTGGATGGCCCCCAAGGCCAGCAACGCTTGCTGATCGCGATCCATCACCTGGTGGTGGACGGTGTGTCGTGGCGCGTGTTGCTCGAAGACCTGCAAAACGTTTACCGCCAGCTCAGCGACGGCCAGTCCGTCAGCCTGCCGGCCAAGACCAGCGCCCTGCGCGATTGGGCCGCGCGCTTGCAGGCGTATGCCGGCAGCGAATCCCTGCGTGAAGAACTGAGCCTGTGGCAGGACCGGTTGGCCGGCTCTGACGCGGCATTGCCCGTGGCCCGCCCGCACGGTTCGCTGCGCAACCGTGATGCCGATACCGTCAGCGTGCGCCTGGATGCCGAACACACCCGCCAGTTGCTGCAACAGGCGCCGAGCGCCTACCGCACCCAGGTCAACGACCTGCTGCTGACCGCCCTGGCCCGTGTGCTGTGCCGCTGGAGCGGGCATGATTCGGCGCTGATCCAGCTCGAAGGCCATGGCCGCGAAAGCCTGTTCGACGACATCGACCTGACCCGCAGCGTCGGCTGGTTCACCAGCGCTTACCCGCTGCGCCTGACCCCGCAAACCGGGCAGGGCGATTCGATCAAGGCGATCAAGGAACAGCTGCGTGCGGTGCCCCATAAAGGTTTGGGCTATGGCGTGCTGCGTTACCTCGCCGATGACCTGTGCAAACAGAGCATGGCCGCCTTGCCGAGTGCGCAGATCACCTTTAACTACCTTGGCCAGTTCGACCAAAGCTTCGGCGCCGATGCACTGTTCCACCCACTGGACGAATCGGCGGGCCTGGCCCATGACCCGGATGCGCCGCTGCCCAACGAACTGAGTGTGGACAGCCAGGTGTACGGCGGCGAACTGGTGCTGCGCTGGACCTTCAGCCGCGAACGCCACGACCCACAGGCCATCCAGGACCTGGCGCAGGCCTACCTGGCCGAACTGCAAGCGTTGGTCGCCCATTGCCTGGAGGACAACGCCGGCGGCCTCACGCCGTCCGACTTCCCCCTGGCGCACTTGAGCCAGTCGCAACTCGACAGCTTGCCGGTACCGGCCAGCGCCATCGAAGACGTGTACCCGCTGACCCCGATGCAAGAGGGCCTGCTGCTGCACACCCTGCTGGAACCGGGCACCGGCCTCTACTACATGCAGGACCGCTACCGCATCAACAGCGCTCTGGACCCCGAGCGTTTCGCCCAGGCCTGGCAAGCGGTGATCGCTCGCCACGAAGCCTTGCGCGCCTCGTTCTGCTGGAACGTCGGCGAAGACATGCTGCAAGTGATCCACAAGCCGGGCAGCACGCCGATCGAGTACCTGGATTGGAGTGCCGACCAGGAAAGTGAACAGGAACCGCGCCTGCAAGCGCTGCTCAAGGCCGAACGCGAAGCCGGTTTCGATCTGCTCAACCAGGCGCCGTTCCACCTGCGCCTGATCCGCGTCGGTGAAGCGCGCTACTGGTTCATGATGAGCAACCACCACATCCTGATCGATGCCTGGTGCCGCTCGCTGCTGATGAATGACTTCTTCGATATCTACATGGCCCTTGGCGAAGGCCGTGAGGCGCAGCTGGCCACGCCGCCGCGCTACCGCGACTACATCGCCTGGCTGCAACGCCAGAACCTGGCCGAAGCACGCCAGTGGTGGCAGCAGAACCTGCAAGGGTTCGAGCGCACCACGCCGATCCCCAGCGACCGGCCGTTCCTGCGCGAACATGCCGGCCACAGTGGCGGCATGGTGGTGGGTGACTGCTACACCCGCCTCGACGCCCGTGACGGTGCGCAACTTCGCGAACTGGCCCAGGCCCATCAACTCACCGTCAACACCTTTGCCCAGGCGGCCTGGGCCTTGGTGCTGCGACGCTTGAGTGGCGAGCGTGACGTGCTGTTCGGCGTCACTGTGGCCGGGCGCCCGGTGGAAATGCCCGAGATGCAACGCACCGTCGGCCTGTTTATCAACAGCATCGCGCTGCGGGTGAAGCTGCCCGAAGACGACCAGCGTTGCAGCGTACGCCAGTGGTTGAACGCGTTGCTCGACAGCAATATGCAACTGCGCGAGTACGAATACCTGCCGCTGGTGACGATCCAGGAACACAGCGAACTGCCCAAGGGCCAGCCGCTGTTCGACAGCCTGTTCGTGTTCGAAAACGCCCCGGTGGAAGTCTCGGTGCTGGACCGCGCCCACAGCCTGAATGCCACCTCGGACTCCGGCCGCACCCACACCAATTTCCCGCTGACCGCCGTGTGCTACCCGGGGGATGACCTCGGCCTGCACCTGTCCTACGACCAGCGTTACTTCGATGAAACCACCGTGCAGGGCATGCTCGGTGAATTCAAGCGCCTGCTGCTGGCGCTGGTGCAGGGCTTCCATGGTGACATGGCCGACCTGCCACTGATGGGCGAACAGGAACGCGCGTTCCTGTTGGACGGCTGCAACCAGAGCGAACACGCCTACCCGCTGGAACGCAGCTATATCGAGCTGTTCGAAGCCCAGGTGAGCGCGCATCCGCAGCGCATCGCCGCCCGTTGCCTGGACCGGCAATGGACCTATGACGAGCTGAACCGGCGCAGTAACGGCCTGGGTCATGCACTGATTGCGGCGGGCGTCGGCCTGGACCAACCGGTGGCGTTGCTGGCCGAGCGTAACCTCGACCTGCTGGGCATGATCATCGGCAGCTTCAAGGCCGGTGCCGGTTACCTGCCGTTGGACCCGGGCCTGCCACGCCCGCGCCTGAGCCGCATCATCGACCTGAGTCGCACACCGTTGCTGGTCTGCACCGAAGCGTGCCGCGAGCAGGCCATCGAGCTGCTGGACGGCGTCGACTGCCAGTTGCTGGTGTGGGAGGACGTGCCTGCCCGTGGGGAAAATCCGGGCATCTACAGCGGCCCGGACAACCTTGCCTACGTGATCTACACCTCGGGCTCCACCGGCTTGCCCAAAGGCGTAATGGTCGAACAGCGCGGCATGCTCAATAACCAATTGAGCAAGGTGCCGTATATGGACCTGACGCCAGCGGATGTGATCGCCCAGACCGCCTCGCAAAGCTTCGATATTTCCGTGTGGCAATTCCTCGCCGCGCCGCTGTTCGGCGCACGGGTGGATATCGTGCCGAACAGCATCGCCCACGATCCGCAGGGCTTGCTGGCCCATGTGCAGGCACACGGCATCACCGTGCTGGAAAGCGTGCCGTCGCTGATCCAGGGCATGCTTGCCCAGGATCGCATCAACCTGGACGGTTTGCGCTGGATGCTGCCGACCGGTGAAGCGATGCCGCCGGAGCTGGCGCACCAGTGGTTGTTGCGTTACCCGGAGATCGGCCTGGTCAACGCCTACGGCCCGGCGGAATGTTCGGACGATGTGGCGTTCTTCCGCGTCGACCTGGCGTCCACCCGTGGCACTTACCTGCCGATTGGTACGCCGACGGACAATAACCGTTTGTACGTGGTGGATGGCGCGCTGGAATTGGTGCCCCAGGGGGCGGTCGGTGAGTTGTGCGTGGCCGGCACCGGGGTGGGCCGTGGGTATGTCAGCGATCCGCTGCGCACCGCCCAGGTGTTTGTGCCGAACCCGTTCGGCGCACCGGGAGAGCGCCTGTACCGCACCGGCGACCTGGCACGGCGGCGCAGCGATGGCGTGCTGGAGTACGTCGGGCGTATCGACCATCAGGTGAAGATTCGCGGCTACCGCATCGAGCTGGGTGAAATCGAAGCGCGCCTGCACGAACATCCGCAAGTGCGCGACGCGGCAGTGGGCGTGCAGGAAGGCGTCAACGGCAAGCATCTGGTGGGTTACCTGGTGGCCGCCGATGAGAGGCTGAATCCGGGCGAACGCCTGGACCGCATCAAGCAACGCCTGCGCGCCGAACTGCCGGAGTACATGGTGCCGCTGCACTGGCTATGGCTCGAGCGCCTGCCGCTCAACGCCAACGGCAAACTCGACCGCAAGGCCCTGCCGGAACTGGAGATCGGCCAGTTGCACAGCCAGGACTACCTGGCACCACGCAACGAACTGGAAAACACCTTGGCCGCGATCTGGGCCGAGGTGCTGAAAGTCGACAGGGTCGGCGTGCAGGACAACTTCTTCGAACTGGGCGGCCACTCGTTGCTGGCCACGCAGATTGCTTCGCGCGTGCAGAAGACCCTGCAGCGGGATGTGCCGCTGCGGGCGATGTTCGAATGCAGCACGGTGGCGGAGTTGGCCGCGTACATCGAGGGGCTGGCGGCCAATGAAATCAGTGCGGAGAAGGTGGATCGGTTGAGTGATTTGATGGCGGAGTTGGAGGGGCTATAATTTTCGCTGGGGTTGAGGGCCTCATCGGTATCTACACAACGTTCAGTGGTCTGTGCCTCAACACTCGGCATCTCGCCTAGGCTCGGTGTGCCCTCACTCCGGCTTTGGAGCGTGGGCCGCCATGCCCAAAGCCTGTGTTCGGCCAGCGTGTTTGACGGGGCGATTTGAGATCAAAAGCCAAAGCGCGGCGGCCTTAGAGCCGACCGGTTTTTTGTCTGATGTACTGGGTTAAAAATGTGGGAGGGGGCACCCCGATGAGCATAAGTATCTACACAATTTTTCAGCGGTCTGTGGCGAGGGAGATTGCTTCCGTGGCGGCCTTCGGGCCGACCATGTCGTTGGGTTTGGGTGAGTACATATCCGTTGCTGCGGTCACGGCTACCTATGGTTCCGCCCTTACGGCGGGTCACTTTTGGAAGAGCGCCAAAAGTAACCAAAAACGCTTCGCCCCAACACTCGGCACCTCGCCTAGGCTCGGTGTGCCCTCACTCCGGCTTTGGAGCGTGGGCCGCCGCGATGGGCCATCCTTGGCCCAGCGCGGCTAACCCGGCGTCCTGCCGGGTTACCCACGCTCCAAAGCCTGCGTTCGGCCAGCGTGTTTGACGGGGCGATCCCAGATCAAAAACAAAGCGAGGCGGCCTTAAAGCCGACCTGATTATTGAAGCGTGCGCGGTGTGGCTTCTACTTCCTTAACCGCTGACGAAGTCAGCAATCTTTTGATCTGCTCTGGCTCTGGCTCTGGCTTTTGATCTTGATCTCAGGCGCCCCGTTAACCACGCTGGCCGAACGCAGGCTTGAATCCGTGGGTAACCCGGCAGGACGCCGGGTTAGCCGTCCTGGGCCAAGGATGGCCCATGACGGCGGCCCACGGATTCAAGCCTGCGTTCGGGCATACCGAGCCTAGGCGAGGTACCGAGTGGTGGGGCAAGAGCCTTTTGGTTACTTTGGGGCTTTTCCAAAGTGACCCGCCGTAAGGGCGGAACCCATAGCCGCCGTGACCGCAGCAACGGATATGTACTCGGTCAAATCCAACGACATGGTCGGCCCAAAGGCCGCCACGGAAACAAGCTCCCTCACCACAAAGAGATTTTTCAGCCTGAAAGTTGTGTAGATACCCATGCCCCGATGGCGTCAGACCAGGCGCCGCTTACTTCGGCCCCATAATCTTCGCCAACTTCTCCGGCGACGGCGCCCCTTGCTGTTGCTGCAAGCCGCCCTTGTCATCCAGGTAGAAAATCGCCGGCGTCGCCGACAGTTCCAGCTCATCCATCAACTTCATATTGGCATCGAGCTTGGCTTCGATGTCCGCCGGGATCTTGGCCAGCGCCTGCAATTTGCTGCCCTTGCCGGCGGCTTCATGTTCTTCCAGGGCCTTTTGCGGGTCCTTGGCGGCGAACAGGGCGGCCGACTTGGCGGCGCTGTCTTCGCGGATGATGCCGACCATGATGTGGCGCAACTGCACCTTGCCGGCTTTTACCCATGGCCGCGCCTGTTCCCAGAACATGTTGCAGTACGGGCAGTTGGGGTCGCTGAACAGGTAGACGATGCGCGGGGCGTTTTTGTCGCCGTCCTGGATCCAGCTGCTTTTTTCCATTTTGGCCCAGACTTCCTTGGCCATCGGCGCGTACACCAGTTTTTCCAGGGGCGCGCTGCTCAGGTCATTGCCCTGGGCGTCGTACAGGTTGCCGGCGATCACGCTCTTGCCGTCGGCGGTCAGGTACAGCGCCATGCCGCGGTTCTGGTATTGCGCGGCGTAGCCGGTGAGGCCGCTGGGGGCGTCGAACTTGCCGAGGATTTTGGCGCCTTTGGCTTCGATCTGTTTGATCGGTGCCGGCCAGTCTTCGGCCTGGGCCAGGGTGGCCGCCAGCGTCAGCGGCAGCAGGGTCAGCAGGTGGCGGAGGCGAGGCATGTCGGTTTCCTTGTGGCGGCAGGGGCGGTGTCGAAGGGTTCCATGGCACGGGCCAGGCTGGCCTGGGACAACTCGCCCAGGTGGCTGTTGATCAGGCGCCCGTCGGCTTGGTAGAACAGCGTGGTGGGCAGGGCCATGGAGCCCACGGCCTGGCCGAGGCGGCCGCTGGCGTCGAACAACACGTTGTCGAGGGTCAGGCCTTGGGTGGCGAGGAAGGTGCTGACGCTTTGCATGCTTTCGGCCTGGTTGACGAACAGGAAGGTCACGTCGGGGCGCATGCGCTGGGCGTTTTCCAGCACCGGCATTTCGCGGCGGCACGGCGGGCACCAGGTGGCCCACAGGTTGATCACCAGCGGGCCGCCCTGGTAATCCGCCAGTTGCACCACTTCGCCATTGGCGTTGCGCAAGGTGATGTCCGGCAGGCGTGTGCCTTTTTCATACACGCTCAAGGACAGGCTGGTCATGCCCCAGAACACCAGCCCGGTGATGACCCCGGCGCTCAGGGGCTTGCGCAGCGCCGGGCGACGCCAGCCATAGAGCAGTGCACCGAGGATCAGGGCGACGATACCGGGCCAGGCGAGAAAACCGCCGTCGCGCAGGTCGACCATCTGCAGCCAGTCGTTGCTGTAGTAACTCCAGTACATCAGCACGAAGCTGACGCGGGCCGCCAGCATGCCCAGCAGGAACAGGCTGAACAGCACCGATTCCGGATTTTCACCGCCACGCTTGGCCACGCGCCAACCCACCAGGGTGGCGAGAATCAACGCGCTGATCAGCAGGATGTGATTCAGGGCGATGGCGAAGGTGCCGATGGTCAGGGTCAGCATCAGAGGGCGTCCCGGGCTTGAGTCCAGCGTTGCAGGAAAGCGGCGGCATCCACTTCGCCGGTGATGCGCTGGGCGCGGCGTTCCTCACCGTCAGGGCCGATCCACACGAAGCTGGGCGGCCCCGGCACCTGGTAGCGGCCCAGCAGTGCGCGGCTGGCGGCATTGTCGGCGGTGACGTCGAGGCGTAGCAGGCGTACATCCTTCAGCGCGTCGAGCACTTCGGGTTTGCCGAACACCTGTTTTTCCATGATCTTGCACGACACGCACCAGTCGGCGTAGTAGTCCAGCAGCACCCATTGGCCCTGGGCCTTGGCGCTGTCGAGCTGGCCTTGCAGCACGCCCGGGTCATTGATGGTCATGAAGGCTTCGTGGGCGGTGGGTGCGGCAGTGGTCCGCGAGCCGCTGTAGACCTTCAACGGTTGCCACAGGTCGTCGCTGCCACCCGCCGCACCCACCAGCAGCAGGCCGCCCCACACCCCCACGACCACGGAACCGGCGCCGAACAGCATGGCGACCCGCCCGAAATCCTGGGCCAGGCGCCAGCCGCAATAGGCCATGGACATGGCCAGCACGCCCCACAGGCCGAGCCACAGGCTTTCGTCGATCACCGGGCGAATCATCAGCACGGCGGTGGCCAGGAACAGGAAGCCGAAGATGCCCTTGAGCACATTCATCCAGGTGCCCGGCTTGGGCAGGAAACGGTTGCCCACGGTCACCAGCAACAGCAGCGGCACGCCAATGCCGATGCCCATGGCGAACAGGATCAGGCCGCCGTGCAGGGCATTGCCGCTCTGGGCGATGTACAGCAATGCACCGGCCAGGGGCGCGGTCATGCACGGCCCCACCAGCAGGCCGGACAGCGCGCCGAGCACCCCGGCGCCGACCAGGCTGCCGCCGCTCTGGTTGCGGCTGACGTTATCCAGGCGATCGCGCAAGGCCACGGGCAGTTGCAGTTCGAAGAAGCCGAACATCGGCAGGGCGAGGATCACGAACAAGGCGGCGAAGCTGCCGAGGATCCACGGGGTTTGCAACAGCGCCGCGAGGTTGGCGCCGAGCAGGGCGGCGAGTACACCGAGCGCCGCATACACCAGCGCCATGCACACCACGTAGCTGCCGGCCAGGGCAAAGCCGCGACGCGGGCTGGCGCCACTGCCCACCACCAGGCCGGCGAGGATCGGCAGCATCGGCAACGAACACGGGGCAAACGCCAGCAGCAGGCCCAGGCCGAAGAACACCAGCAGGCTCCAGCCCAGGCTGCGTTGTTGCAGGCCGCTGGCCAGGCTCTGGTCCTGGGCTTCGGCGGTGGCCGCAACGGCGGGGTTGCCGCCCAGGTCTACGCTGATCGACTGCGGCGGATAGCACAGCCCCGCATCGGCGCAGCCCTGCCAGCCGAGCTTGACCTGGCCGGTGACACCGGCGGGAATCTTCACTTCCAGGCCCTGGCGATACACTTCCTGCTCGCCAAAGAACTCGTCGCTATGGGCTTCGCCCTGGGGCAGCGGCGGTTTTTCGGCGAGGCCATCAAACTTCATGCGCTGCTTGTACAGGTAATAACCGTCGGCAATCTGCCAATACAGCTGGGTCTCGCCACTTTCAAGACGTTCGGAGGTAAAGGTGAAGGCCTTGCCCACCGGGAGGAAATCGGCTTTGGTCTCAAACGGATTGCCCGGCGCGGCCTGGGCGAACCCCGCGAATAACACCAGCAGAAAGGTAAACAGATGCCGCATGGTCAAGCCTTAGTTCGATGCAAGTGAGGCACACAATGTGTGGCGTTGATTAACCGATGATTAACCGGGCGCTATTCTAAAGTGTAGGGATTATCTGAGCTTGCATCTTTTCACGGCATAATCTGCGCTTAATCCGTTGCACTTTTAATCCCCCCATCTTTCATGAAGGGTTCAGCATGCACGTACTGGTCTGTGAAGACGACGAACTGATCGCCAGCGGCATCGTGGCCGGCCTCGGTGCCCAGGGCTTTACAGTCGAGCGCGTGGCCACGGCTGCCGCTGCGCGCGCGATGCTCAAGGCGGCGACCTTCGACATCATGGTGCTCGACCTCGGCCTGCCCGACGAAGACGGCCTCAAGCTGCTGCAACAGCTGCGCAGCCAGGGCCTGGAGATTCCGGTGCTGATCCTTACCGCGCGGGACTCGGTGACCAACCGCGTCGACGGCCTGCAAGCCGGTGCCGATGACTACCTGCTCAAACCCTTCGACCTGCGCGAATTGGCCGCACGCCTGCAAACCCTGCTGCGCCGGATGGCGGGGCGCAGCGTCAACCTGATCGAGCACGGCCGGCTGACCTACGACCCGAGCAGTCGCGAAACCCTGTTGGGCGGCCAGCCGGTGGACCTGTCCCGACGTGAACAGGCGCTGTTGCAGGCGCTGCTGCACAACAAGGGCCGGGTGCTGTCCAGCGAGCAACTCAAGGACAGCGTCTACGGCTTCAACGATGAACTGGAAAGCAACGCCCTCAACGTGCATATCCATCACCTGCGGCGCAAGTTGGGCAATGGCATCGTCGAGACCGTACGCGGCCTGGGTTATCGCCTCGGCCCGGCAGATGATGGAGAGAACGCTTCGTGAAAAGCCTGCGCCTGCGCCTGACGTTCAAGCTCGGCGCCGCGTTTGTGCTGATCTGGGCCCTGGCGGCGGCCTGGATGCTTAACGACCTGCGCAACCAGATGATGTTTTCCCTCGACCAGCGCCTGGTGGCGTCGGCGCGCATGGTGGCGGGCCTGACCGAGCAGATGCCGGGCCTGGCCAGTGTCAGCGGCGGCGCGCATTTCAGTGCCGAGCAACTGAATGTGCCGGGGGGCATGGCCTGCCAGGTCAGCTCCTTGCGCGGGGAAATCCTCGCCCGCAGCCATACCACGCCGGATGAGGGCCTGGAGTCGCGCAAGAGCGGCTTTCGTGACCAAGTCATCGATGGCGTGGGATGGCGCAGTTTTACCCTGTCCCGTGGCGACCTGTTGATCACCACCGCCGACCGCCAGGTGGAGCGCGAGGCGCTGAACCTGTCGATCCTGCTCGCCGCCTCGGTGCCGGTGGGCGTGGCGATGCTCGGTTGCCTGTGCCTGTTGTGGCTGGGCATCGGCCAGAGCCTGCTGCCGCTCAACCGCATGCGTGACGCGCTGATGCGCCGCAGTGCCGATTCCCTCGAACCGTTGCAGATCCACCCATTGCCCAGCGAACTCAAGCCGCTGCTCGACACCCAGAACCAACTGCTGCAACGCATCGCCAAGACCATCGAGCGCGAACGCCGCCTCACCGGCGACGCCGCCCACGAGCTGCGCAGCCCGCTGACGGCGATCAAGACCCACCTGCAAGTGGCGCGCATGACCGAGGGCGCGGCCCGCGACCAATCCCTGGCCCATGCCGAGGAGGGCGCCGACCGCTTGCATCGCACCCTGGAGCAATTGCTGCTGTTGGCGCGGGTGGAAGGCAGCCTGTCATTCGACGATGGCTTGCAGTCCAGCGCCGAGGAAGTCGCGCGGCTGGCGATCCAGGACGCGAATGCCGGCGATAATGGGCGTATCGACCTGAACCTGGCGGACAACCTCAGCGAAACCCCGGTGGACATGCCGGTGGGCCTGGCGGTCGCGGCCCTGCGCAACCTGCTGGACAACGCCCTGCGCCATACACCCGCAGACACACGGGTGGAGCTCAGTGTGTTCACCGCCGCCGATCACGTGATCTTCCGCGTGCGCGACCACGGCAAGCAGATCTCCCCCGAAGACCTGCAATACCTCACCCAACGCTTCTGGCGCAATGGCAACAGCGAGGGCTGTGGCCTGGGCCTGGCGATCGTGCAGGCGATCGTGCAGCGCTGTTCCTGCTCGTTGACGTTCGATAGCCAGGTGGATGGCCTGCGCGTTGACCTGGGCATGCCGTTGCGACGCTGACCGCGTTTTTTCACAAGCCAAATAGTTACCGCCCGCTTGAAGTGCAAGCCTTCAGGATGGCGGTAATTTTTTTGCGCTTGAACGGGCCGAAAGACTCGGCCTGTATTGAAAAGGACGGTTCTTATGTTGGTCATCGATACCAGTTTCCCCGCCAGGGATTTCAACGAACGTCACGGCGAACCTGTGCGGCAGGTGATCCTGCATTACACCGCGGCGCCGTTCGCCTCCTCTTTGCGCACCCTGACCCGGAACGGGATCAGCGCGCATTACCTGCTGCCAGATCCCCATGAGCCCGGCTACCGCGCCGCCGGGTATGACGAGTTGCGCGTGTTCCGCCTGGTGCACGAAAACCAGCGCGCCTGGCATGCCGGGGCGAGTCACTGGGCGGGGCGCGATAACCTCAACAGTCGGGCGATCGGCATCGAGATTGTCAACCTGGCCCGGGATGACGGGGGCGTATTCACCTTTCCAGCGTACGGCCAGGAGCAGGTGGCGGTGTTGATTGCATTGCTTCGCGACATCCTTGGGCGTTACCCGCAGATCGGGCCGGCCGACATTCTCGGGCACTCGGACTTGGCGTACTGGCGCAAGAGCGATCCGGGACCGCGCCTGCCGTGGCGCGGTTTGTTCGAGGCGGGAGTCGGGGCGTGGTTCGACGAGTCGACGCGGGCCATGTACCAGCGCCGGTTTTGTGTCGGGCTGCCGCCAGAAGTGGAGGTGGAGCGGGCATTTCAGCGCTATGGCTATAAGCCGGCGCAGAATCGCCAGGCGTTCGAGCAGCGCACCCGGGCGTTTCAGATGCACTTTCGGGCGCGGGATTATTGTGGTGTGTTGGATGCCGAGACCTGCGCGATCCTGTATGCCCTGAATGAAAAGTACCGCGGACTGTAAAGCCCGGCATATTTGGATCTTCATGCATCAGTTACCGACAACAGCCCTAAATCCGATTGAAGCTGGTGCGTTTCCAGAACAGGAAATCCGTGCGCATGCCCTTGGGCCAGACGCCAACGGATCGGCAGTTTGGTCACCATCATCCGCGTATTGAGGGATCGAGAGATGTCAGTCGCTACCAGCCGTATCGAAGATACCCAGGTGCATGAAACGCTTTATCAGTTCGACGAAAGCCCGCTGCTGGCCCGCCAGCGCCAGCAGGAATCCAACGCCCGCAGTTACCCACGGCGCATTCCCCTGGCGCTCAAGCGCGCCAAGGGGATCTACGTGGAAGACGTGGAGGGCCGCAGTTTCATCGATTGCCTGGCCGGCGCCGGCACCCTGGCGTTGGGGCACAACCACCCGGTGGTGATCCAGGCCATCCAGCAAGTGCTGAGCGACGAACTGCCGTTGCACACCCTGGACCTGACCACTCCGGTCAAGGACCAGTTTGTGCAGGACCTGTTCGGCCTGCTGCCGGCGGAGCTGGCGCGGGAAGCCAAGATCCAGTTCTGCGGCCCCACCGGTACCGATGCCGTGGAAGCAGCATTGAAATTGGTGCGTACTGCCACGGGGCGCAGCACGGTGCTGTCGTTCCAGGGCGGTTATCACGGCATGAGCCAGGGCGCGTTGAGCCTGATGGGCAGCCTGGGGCCGAAAAAACCCTTGGGTGCCTTGCTCGGCAATGGCGTGCAGTTTTTGCCATTCCCTTACGACTACCGTTGCCCGTTCGGTCTCGGCGGCGCAGAAGGCGTGCGGGTCAACCTGCATTACCTGGAAAACCTGCTCAACGACCCGGAAGCCGGGGTGTTGCTGCCGGCGGCGGTGATTGTCGAGGTGGTGCAGGGCGAGGGCGGGGTGATCCCGGCCGATCTCGACTGGCTGCGCGGCCTGCGGCGCATCACCGCGCAGGCCGGCGTGGCGTTGATCGTCGATGAGATCCAGAGCGGTTTCGGCCGTACCGGCAAGATGTTTGCCTTCGAACACGCCGGCATCATTCCGGATGTGGTGGTGATGTCCAAGGCCATCGGCGGAAGCCTGCCGTTGGCGGTGGTGGTGTATCGCGACTGGCTCGACACCTGGCTGCCGGGCGCCCATGCCGGGACATTCCGTGGCAATCAGATGGCCATGGCGGCCGGTTCGGCGGTGATGCGCTACCTCAAGGAGCACGACCTGGCCGGCCATGCGACCGTCATGGGCGAGCGCCTGGGCGAACACCTGCGCATCCTGCAGCGTGACTACCCGCACCTGGGGGATATTCGCGGGCGCGGGCTGATGCTCGGTGTGGAACTGGTGGACCCGGACGGCGCCCTGGATATCCAGGGCCACCCGCCGGTGCATCGCCAACTGGCACCGCTGGTACAGCGTGAATGCCTCAAGCGCGGCCTGATCCTCGAGCTGGGCGGCCGGCATGGCGGCGTGGTGCGCTTCCTGCCGCCACTGGTGATCACCGCCGCCGAGATCGACCGCGTGGCCGAGATCTTCGGGCGCGCCCTGGCGGCAGCCGTCGCCAGCCTCTAATTTTTTGGCGTGTTGGTACGTTTCTACAGATATCAGCGCTGCGCATGGTGCGCAGCCAGCCTTTGAGCGATGGAGAACAGCAATGACCTCAGTATTTGACCGCGACGACATCCTGTTTCAGGTAGTGGTCAACCATGAAGAACAGTATTCCATCTGGCCCGACTACAAGGCCGTGCCGGAAGGCTGGCGCACCGTGGGCAAGAGCGGCCTGAAGAAAGAGTGCCTGGCCTACATCGAAGAAACCTGGACCGATATGCGTCCGTTGAGCCTGCGCCAGAAGATGGACGGCGCAACGCTGGCCTGACGCAAAACCTGCAGTAGGCCGGCCTGTCGTGGTGGGCGGGCTTTTTGTGGCAAGCGGGCTTGTTGTGGTGAGCGGGCTTGCCCCGCGCTGGGCTGCGCAGCAGCCCCAAAACCAGCCGCTGAGTTATGTCTGATACACCGAGTGCTTCTTGAGTGGGGCTGCTTCGCAGCCCAGCGCGGGGCAAGCCCGCTCACCACAAAAAGCTCACCACAAACCACAATAAGCTCATCACATTCGCCATGACCTTACGCGTTCTTGTCCTTCTCCAACCCCCCCGCAGCCCCCGTCACCACCTGCACACTCAAGCGCGGCGTGGCCAGGTCCAGACCGGCGTCATCCAGATGCCGCTTCAGTGACAGGTTGAACGCCCGCGACACTTCCCACTGCTTGATCGGCGCCGTCTTGAACCGCGCGCGCAGGATCGCACTGCCCGACTCGAAGCTTTCCACCCCCTGGATCTCCAGCGGCGACCAGATATTGCGGCGTTGCAGCGGATCGTTACGCATTTTCTGGCCGACATCGCGCATCAGCTTGATCGCATCGTCGATTTCCATGTTGTAGGGGATCGCCACCCGGAAGATTGCATAGCCGAACTCCCGCGAGTAGTTCTTGATGCTTTTGATCTCGCTGAACGGGATGGTGTGCACGATGCCGTCAATGTCGCGAGCGGGCTTTTTGTGGTGAGCGGGCTTGCCCCGCGCTGGGCTGCGAAGCAGCCCCAAAACCAGCCGCTGAGTTATGTCTGATACAGCGAGTGCTTCTTGAGTGGGGCTGCTTCGCAGCCCAGCGCGGGGCAAGCCCGCTCACCACAAAAAGCCCGCTCACCACAATAAGCTCATCACATTCGCCATGACGCTTACGCGTTCTTGTCCTTCTCCAACCCCCCGCAGCCCCCGTCACCACTTGCACACTCAAGCGCGGCGTGGCCAGGTCCAGACCGGCGTCATCCAGATGCCGCTTCAGCGACAGGTTGAACGCCCGCGACACTTCCCACTGCTTGATCGGCGCCGTCTTGAACCGCGCGCGCAGGATCGCACTGCCCGACTCGAAGCTTTCCACCCCCTGGATCTCCAACGGCGACCAGATATTGCGGCGTTGCAGCGGATCGTTACGCATTTTCTGGCCGACATCGCGCATCAGCCTGATCGCATCGTCGATTTCCATGTTGTAGGGGATCGCCACCCGGAAGATCGCGTAGCCGAACTCCCGCGAGTAGTTCTTGATGCTCTTGATCTCGCTGAACGGGATGGTGTGCACGATGCTGTCAATGTCGCGAGCGGGCTTTTTGTGGTGAGCGGGCTTGTTGTGGTGAGCGGGCTTGCCCCGCGCTGGGCTGCGAAGCAGCCCCAAAACCAGCCGCTGAGTTATGTCTGATACAGCGAGTGCTTCTTGAGTGGGGCTGCTGCGCAGCCCAGCGCGGGGCAAGCCCGCTCACCACAAACCACAATAAGCTCATCACATTCGCCATGACCTTACGCGTTCTTGTCCTTCTCCAACCCCCCCGCAGCCCCCGTCACCACTTGCACACTCAAGCGCGGCGTGGCCAGGTCCAGACCGGCGTCATCCAGATGCCGCTTCAGTGACAGGTTGAACGCCCGCGACACTTCCCACTGCTTGATCGGCGCCGTCTTGAACCGCGCGCGCAGGATCGCACTGCCCGACTCGAAGCTTTCCACCCCCTGGATCTCCAACGGCGACCAGATATTGCGGCGTTGCAGCGGATCGTTACGCATTTTCTGGCCGACATCGCGCATCAGCTTGATCGCATCGTCGATTTCCATGTTGTAGGGGATCGCCACCCGGAAGATCGCGTAGCCGAACTCCCGCGAGTAGTTCTTGATGCTCTTGATCTCGCTGAACGGGATGGTGTGCACGATGCCGTCAATGTCGCGCAGGCGTACGGTACGGATGGTCAGACCTTCGACGGTGCCGAGGTGGCCGCCGACGTCCACGTAGTCATCGATGGCCAGGGAGTCTTCGATGATGATGAACAGGCCGGTGATCAAGTCGGCCACCAGTGACTGCGCACCAAAACCGATGGCCAGGCCGATCACACCGGCACCGGCCAGCAGCGGCGTGACGTTCATGCCCATGTTCGCCAGGGCGACGATGGCGGCGATGATAAAGATGGTCACGAACAGCACGTTGCGGATCAACGGCATCATGGTCTGCGCGCGGGCATTGGCCAGGCCTTTGCGCGAGCGGGTGAGGGCGTGATGGATGGCGGTGTCGCTGAGGATCCAGATCAACCAGGCAAATAGCAGCGTGCCGCCCAGGCCGAACAGCTTGACGCTGATTTCATGGCCGTCGCCTTCGGTAAAGCGGATCAGCGACAGGCCCCACACCCGCAGCCCCAGTTCGATAAACACCAGCCACACCACCAGGTGGGCGAGGGTGTAGACGAAGCTTTTCAGGCGTTCGGAGTACAGCGCATGGCGCTTGTGCCCACGCTGCGGCTTGAGTGCATGGCGCCGCACCAGGCCGTTGATCACCATGCACAACACCAGCAACACCGTGCACAACAGCGACTGGCGCAGGGCGGTGCTGGTGTCGCCGGCGGAGACGAACGTGGCGAACAGCGAGATGCCCACCAACAGCAAGGCGGGGATGTACCAGAAGGTGCCGATGATCTCGATGGTGTCGCTGAGGGCCCGGCGGGTCAGGCGGCGCGACAGGGGCTGGTTGCGGATCAGGTGGGCGATCGGCCGCCGGAAACGCAGGATGAACACGCCGGTGGACAGCGCGGCCATCACATTGGCGACCGTGGCCGCCGTGTGGGCCAGGTGTTGGCCGAGCGCAGCCACCAGCCGCGGGTCGCTCAAGGCTTCACCAAAGGCGGCAAAGCTGCCGATCCACCACAACGGGCGGAACGCCTGGTGGCGCAGGATATACAGCGCGCGGTGGCGGTGCGGGCCGTCGAGCAGGGAGAAGGCAATCACACAGATCGCCGAGAAACAGGTACCGACCACCAGCGCATAAGCCAGCACCATTGCCAGGGATTTGCCCAGGGACGAGGGCAGGGCGTAGCTCAGGTACACGGTGATCACCAGTGCGATCAGCCAGGGCCCCAATTTGCGCAGGGCGAAGCGCAGCATGTCCCAGGTACGCGGGTGTTGCGGCAACTCCTCGGGCAGGCCGAAGCGCTCGCGTACCCGGTGGCTCAGCCAGATCAACGCGGCTGCCAGCAGGCTCCATACCGCGAGAATCACTGCAAAGCCGAAAATGATCGGCAGCCATTCGCTGGCCGGCAGCATCAGTGCGCTGAGTTCGTCCTTGGCCAGGTCGACTTCATTCGACCAGCGCCCCAGCGGGCTGTCGGCGCCGGAGAACTGCTGCTCCAGGCCCGACAGCGTACTGCCGATCAGCCCGAGCACGCCTTGCTCGGCGGCGGGCTGGGCCTTCTGGGTAGCGGCGCGCAGCTTCTTCAAGTCGCTCAGCAACTGGGTGCGTTGCTGGTCGTTTTCCAGGGTCTTGATCACCTCGTCCAACGACTGCCCCAACGGCACGTCGGCCTGGGGTTGGGTCTTGGTGGTGCCGAGCAGCCCGGGCAGGCCCACCGCTTGGGCAGACGAGAGCGGCAGCAGCGTGAGCAGGGCGATCAGGAAACAGCAGGGCAGCGCAAACAGACGGGAAAGCACGAGGCGGTCAACCTTGGAAACGACGGGTTGAGCGAGTGTACGAGTGCAAGCGTCATTCGGCCAGTTTGGCGAGGATCTTGTACACCACGGTGCCCAGGATCAGCAGCATGCCGACCCACATGCCGAATACGCCGAGGGGCTTGTCGCGGAAGTTGAAGCCAACGGCGAGCATGATCATGCCGATCAGGATAGGGATAAGCATGGCGTGGAAAGAGGACATGGAGATCATGGGGCGACGGCCTTGTCGGAGTGGGAATACTGACAAGTCTAGGTCGGATTGCAGGAAATGCAGGTGATGCAGATCAGGTGGACGTAAACCAAATGTGGGGGGCAAGTGCGAATCGTCGCACCGCCCCTCCCACATGTTGACGACATCCATTCCTGGTCTTAGGGCAGGTCGTGGCTGGCGTAGAACGCGCCCAACACCTTCACCAGATGCGCCAGGTCATGGCTGCCGCACAGTTCACGAATGGAGTGCATGGCAAACGTCGGCAAACCGATATCCACCGTACGCACACCCAGGTGGCTGGCGGTGATCGGGCCGATGGTCGAGCCGCAGCCCATGTCGCTGCGCACCACAAAGCTCTGCACCGGCACTTCCTGGGCCATGCACAGGTGACGGAAGAACCCGGCGGTTTCGCTGTTGGTGGCGTAGCGCTGGTTGCTGTTGACCTTGATCACCGGGCCGGCATTGAGCTTGGGGCCGTGGTTGGCGTCGTGCTTGTCGGCGTAGTTCGGGTGTACGCCGTGGGCATTGTCGGCCGACACCAGCAGGGATTTCTGAATGGTGCGTACGAATTCATCACCTTCAGGCAACAGGCGACGCAGGGTCTGTTCCAGCATCGGGCCGTCGGCACCGCAGGCCGAGCAGGAACCGACTTCCTCGTGGTCGTTGCACACCAGCACGCAGGTTTCGTCGCTCTCGCTGGTGAGCAAGGCTTGCAGGCCGGCGTAGCACGACAGCAGGTTGTCGAGGCGCGCGCCGGCGATGAAGTCGCCATTGAGGCCGATGACGGCGGCGCTCTGGGTGTCATAGAAGCTCAACTCGTAGTCGAGCACCACATCGGCGTTCAGCCCATGCTCCCGTGCCAACTGCTCGGTGAGCACGGCACGGAAGTCCACGCGTTCATCACCGGCAAATTGCGCGAGGATCGGCGGCAATTCGGTCTGGGCATTGATCGCCCAGCCCTGGTTGGCTTCACGGTTCAGGTGAATGGCCAGGTTGGGGATGATGGCGATGGGCAGCTTAAAGTCGATCAGCTGGCTTTCGACCTTGCCGTCACGGCGGAAGGTGACGCGGCCGGCCAGGGACAGGTCGCGGTCGAACCACGGCGCCAGCAGCGCGCCGCCGTAGACTTCCACGCCGAGTTGCCAGAAGCCCTGGCGTTGCAGCTCAGGCTGGGGCTTGACCCGCAGGCACGGGCTGTCGGTATGGGCGCCGACCAGGCGAATCCCGCCTTGCAACGGCGAATGGCGGCCGAGCTTGAAGGCGATGATCGAGGAATCGTTGCGGGTCACGTAGTAGCGACCGTTGGCTTCGGTGGCCCAGGTCTCGCGCTCGTCGAGGCGCTGGAAACCGGCCGCTTCCAGGCGCTGGGCCAGGGCGGCGGTGGCATGAAAAGGAGTAGGGGAGGCCTTGAGGAAGTCGATCAGGCCTTGATTCAACGCTTCGCGCATAAATAGCTCCAGACAGCAATGCGCGGAGTTTACCGTTCGAGGGCGAGAAGTGCACAGAACAAATGTGGGAGGGGGCAAGTCGCACCGCCCGTCCCACATGTACTGTATTTACAGCTTTAGAAGGGAGCCGGGCACTCAAAGCGCAAGCGCTCGCCGCTTTGCGGGTGAGTGAAGCTCAGCATGCTCGCATGCAGGCACAGGCGCGGCCACGCAGCCAGGGCCTGTTCATGGGCATACAGACCGTCACCGAGCAACGGATGCCCGATGGACAGCATATGCACGCGCAACTGGTGCGACCTTCCGGTAATCGGCGTCAGCTCGACGCGGCACCAGTCGCCACACCGTTCCAGCACTTTCCAGAAGGTCAGCGCGTGCTTGCCGAACTCGTGGTCCACCACATGGCGGGGTTTGGTCGGCGGGTCATAGCGCAAGGGCAGGTCGATGCTGCCGCTGTCCAGTTCCGGCTGGCCCCAGGCCAAAGCGGTGTAGGCCTTTTCGGTTTCGCGGTCGTGAAACTGGCGGGACAGTTCGCGATGGGTATCGGCGTCCCGGGCCAGCAGGATGATCCCCGAGGTTTCCCAGTCCAGGCGATGGACGATGCGGGCTTCGGGGTAGCCGTTTTCCTGCAGGCGGGTGATCAGGCAGTCCTTGTTGTCATCGGCGCGGCCAGGCACCGAGAGCAACAGGGTCGGCTTGTTCACCACCAGGACAGCGTCGTCCTGATGCAGGATATGAATAGTGGACAGCGGCATTAAACAGCCTCGTAACAAACGCCAACGGCGGCTCGACCACCCGGTTCCCGCAAAGGGATCAAGGTGACCGAGCCGCCGTGGCGGCCGCCTGTTCGATCAACGATCAGGCAGGGTGATATTGAGTTCCAGAATCGAGCAGCTGCCGTCATTTTCCAGGGCGACATGCACGTCATCGTTGCCGATATTGACGTACTTGCGGATCACCTCCACCAGTTCCTTCTGCAAGGCCGGCAGGTAATCCGGGGTACTGCGTTGGCCGCGTTCGTGCGCCACGATGATCTGTAGACGCTCTTTCGCGACCGACGCGGTGCTTGGCTTTTTGTTGGCGCGAAAGAAGTCGAGAAATTTCATTGTTTAGTTGCCTCCAAAGATACGCTCGAAGAATCCCTTCTTCTTAACATCGAGGAAGCGATGTTCCACGGTCTTGCCCAGCAAGCGATCAACCGCATCGCTGTACGCCTGGCCGGCGTCGCTCTGGTCGTCGAGAATCACCGGGACGCCCTGGTTGGACGCCTTCAGCACGGCCTGGGATTCCGGGATCACGCCCAGCAGGGTCACGGCGAGGATGTCCTTGACGTCTTCAACACCGAGCATTTCGCCGTTACTGACGCGCTCAGGGTTGTAGCGGGTGAGCAGCAGGTGTTCCTTGATCGGGTCCTGGCCTTCCTCGGCGCGCTTGGACTTGCTGGCCAACAGGCCCAGCATGCGGTCCGAGTCACGTACCGAAGACACTTCCGGGTTGGTCACCACGATGGCTTCATCGGCGAAGTACATCGCCAGGTGAGCACCGGTTTCGATACCGGCCGGGGAATCGCATACCACGAATTCGAAGGTTTCCTTCAGCTCGGCGAGAACCTTGCCTACGCCTTCCTTGGTCAGCGCATCTTTGTCGCGGGTCTGGCTGGCGGCCAGTACGTACAGGTTCTCAAGGCGCTTGTCCTTGATCAGGGCCTGTTGCAGGTTGGCTTCACCGTTGACCACGTTGACGAAGTCGTACACCACGCGGCGTTCGCAGCCCATGATCAGGTCGAGGTTACGCAAACCGACGTCGAAGTCGACGATGACTGTCTTGTGGCCGCGCAGAGCGAGGCCGGTACCGATAGCGGCGCTGGTGGTGGTCTTACCCACACCACCCTTGCCGGATGTAACCACGAGAATCTTGGCCAAGGTGTTTCACCCCTAAGGAAAAAGGACTTTTCAGCCCCTGAAAAACATCTCTTGGAACTCGCCGCAGGCGGACAGCCTTTGTAGGAAAAAGACGGGTTTTCGCAGGAAAAACGCCAACCTTCAAATGTTCCTACGCAAGTAATGCCAGTTTCGCTGTGCTATCAGAGTCTAGAGATGCTTGGAAAATGCGGCAGTATCCGTTAAAGACGGATGATGTTCAACACATCGCCCGACAGGCTGACCTGCACCGCGGCTCCCCACAGTGGATCGCGGCGCAAATCTTCCGAAACCTTGTACTGGCCCGCGATGGACACCAGCTCAGCGGTCAATTGCTGGCAAAAAATGCGCGCCTTGGTATCCCCCTTGATGCCGGCGAGGGCACGTCCGCGCATCGGGCCGTATACATGGATATTGCCATCGGCGAGAAGTTCCGCGCCGGGACTGACCGAAGAGATCACCACCAGGTCGCCGCCCTGGGCGTAAATCTGCTGTCCGCCGCGTACGGGCGTGGTGATTATCTTTGTAGGCTTGATCGTCGGTTCCGCTGGTTTTTCCGGTTTTTTCTGCACTTCGCCGACCAAAGGTTCCAGTGGACGCTCACGCGCGCCGGAGGGTGGCAGTACTGGCAGTTCAATGGCGATGGCTGCGGCAATGTCTTCGATGCGGCTGGCACGAATCGCCAGGGTTCGCAGGCCATGGGAGCGGCACACGCGCATCAGGCCGGGCAGGTCGATGCTGCCCTGGCCGGCCGGCAGTTTGTCCAGGGCCAGTACCAGCGGGGCGTTGTTGAAGAAGTTCGGCGCCAGGGCAACCTTGGCGGCGAGCTGGCGGTCCAAGGCGTCGAGGTCGTTGCGGGCCAGTTCCAGCACGGTGATGGCGAGCATGCTGCCTTTCAGCTGGAACACGGGATCTTGGTCTAGCGGTTCGGTTTGGCTCATGGTCGGCAAAAAGCGGCTTGTCACGAAAAGTGTCGAGACTTATAACGAGAACACTCACTGGCCGCAAGCCGAGTCGAACCGTTGTAGAATGCGCGGCCCTGTCTTTCCCGGAATCTGTAATGGATCGCCCGCGTTTTCGAGCTGTATTTTTTCACCCGCGCTTTTGGCTGTTATGGCTGGGACTCGGCCTGCTCTGGCTGGTGACCCAACTGCCGTACCGTGCGCTGCTGACCATTGGTCGCCTGCTGGGTGCAGGCATGTACCGTGTGGCCGGCGAACGTCGCCGCATCGCCGCACGCAACCTGGAACTGTGCTTCCCGGAAAAAACCGCTGCAGAGCGCAAGAAGCTGCTCAAGGAAAACTTTGCCTCCACCGGCATTGCCTTCTTTGAAATGGCCATGAGCTGGTGGTGGTCGCGCCAGCGCCTGGCGCGCCTGGCCCATGTCGAAGGCCTGGAACACCTCAAGCAGGCCCAACTGGATGGCAAGGGCGTGATCCTCATGGCCCTGCACTTCACCACCCTGGAAATCGGTGCGGCCCTGCTGGGGCAGAAGCACACCATCGACGGCATGTACCGCGAGCACGGCAACCCGCTGTTCGACTATATCCAGCGCCGTGGCCGCGAGCGGCATAACCTCGACTCCCTGGCGGTCGAGCGCGAAGACGTGCGCGGCATGCTCAAGCTGCTGCGTGCCGGTCGCGCCATCTGGTATGCACCGGACCAGGACTACGGCGCCAAGCAAAGTCTCTTCGTGCCGCTGTTCGGCATCCAGGCCGCCACCGTGCCTGCCACCAGCAAGTTCGCCAAGCTGGGCAAGGCGCTGGTGGTGCCGTTCACCCAGGAGCGCCTGGCGGATGGCAGCGGTTACCGCCTGGTCATCCACCCGCCGTTGACCGACTTCCCCGGCGAAAGCGATGAAGTCGACTGCCTGCGCATCAACCAGTGGGTCGAAGCCTCGGTGCGTGAATGTCCCGAGCAATACCTGTGGACCCATCGCCGCTTCAAGAGCCGGCCACCGGGCGAACCCAAGCTGTACGAAAAACGTCGTCGCTAAGACCGACTTTCCCCCCACGTGGAGTGATGCAATGCGCGCAGCTGAACCGGTTACAGGCTTGATTCTTTCCGGCGGCGGGGCGCGAGCGGCGTATCAGGTGGGGGTATTGGCGGCGATTGCCGAGCTGTTGCCGCCGGGGGCGCCCAATCCGTTTCCGGTGATCGTCGGCACGTCGGCCGGTGCGATCAATGCGGTGAGCCTGGCCAGCGGTGCGATGGACTTCACGGCGGCCATCCAGCGCCTGACCGCGTTCTGGCAGGGGTTTCGCAGCCACCTGGTATTGCGCAGCGATTGGCCGGGGGTGGTGCGCCAGGCGAGTCGCTTCTTTACCCACAGCTTGCTGGGCCTGGGCCGGCAGTTACCGGTGGCGCTGCTCAACAGCTCGCCGCTGCGGGACTTGTTGCAGGACAAACTGCATTTGGCAGGTATCGACGAGGCCATCCGCCAACAGCACCTGCATGCGGTCGCCGTCACGGCCTTCGGCTATGAATCCGGGCAGGCGGTGACCTTCTATCAGGGCGGCGGCACCATCGACGCCTGGTTGCGCCATCGGCGTATCGGTGTGCCGACGCAACTCACGGTTGAACACCTGCTGGCCAGTTCGGCGATCCCCTTGCTGTTTGCCCCGGTGAAGCTCGACCAGGAATACTTCGGCGACGGCGCGGTGCGCCAGTCGGCGCCCATCAGCCCGGCGCTGCACCTGGGGGCGACCCGGGTGCTGGTGGTGGGTGTCAGCGGTAACCCGCGGGGCAATGAACCGATGGCGCAACGCACCTATACCGGCCAGGAGCCGACGTTGGCCCAGATCGGCGGGCATATGCTCAACAGCACGTTCATCGACAGCCTGGAAAGCGATATCGAACTGCTGGAGCGTCTGAACCAGTTCAGCCATCACCAGCCAGCCGACAGTGCGGCCCGTGGCCTGGCGCCGGTGGAAGTACTGGTGATTGCGCCAAGCCAGCCGATCGACGAAATCGCCGCAAGGCATCGGCAGGAATTGCCGGCGGCATTGCGTCTGTTCCTGCGTGGGCCGGGGGCGACCAAGACGAGCGGGGCAGGTGTGCTGAGTTACTTGCTGTTCGAGGCGGGGTATTGCAGCGAGTTGATTGAGTTGGGCAGGAAGGATGCGCTGGCCAAGCGTGAAGAGATCATGCGGTTCCTGGGCTTGGCATGAACCCTTGTAGGAGCGAGCTTGCTCGCGAAGAACCCATAGGCACCGCTTTTGTTCTGAATAAACGCGGTGATCTCTGGTTTTTCGCGAGCAAGCTCGCTCCTACAGGGGGTCAGAAGTGGTACTTGACCAGGAAGCTCGCCGTGTCCTGGGTCGTCTTGAACGCGCCGGAATCCTCGATCCCGTACTTGTTCTTCCAGTAGTCGTATTCAAAGCCCACGTACAACTGCTTGTCGCCCCAATGCAGTGCCTTGCCCAAGTCGTATTTGACCTGCGGGTTGAAGTGCAGGTTGGCGTGGTAAGTGCCACGGGCGTTCTTGTCGTTGTCCACCACCCAATCCATAAAGCCGTCGATCAGGATGTCGGAGTTGCCCACCGGCAGGGTGTACGACCATACCGGGGTGATCTGCCATACACCGTCGCCTGGGCGATTGCCTTCGGTCTGGCGCTGGTAGAAGTTCAGCTGGAAGTAGTCGAAGCCCGGGATGTTCAGGTCGAAGCCAGGGCCGAGCAGGTACGACTCGTTGTCGCCTTCGCCGAACTCATACGTGAAGGCCAGCAACACATCCTTGATCGGGCCGAAGGACAGGTCCTGGTCGAAAATCTTACCGAACGACAGTCGCGGGCTGATCTCACCGTAGTACGTGCTTGGGCCGACGTTGCCGTCTTCCTTGCCGTTGTAAAAGATGCGGTCGACGAAGACGAAGTTGTCGCCGTACTTCCAGGCATCGGCATGTTCGAACGTGACGGTTTGCTGGATCTGTGGGTTGACGGTAAAGCTCTTGCCCCACAGATACGTCAGGCTGTTGTTCTGCCACTGCAACAAGTCACCGGCCACGGCCTGGCCGCCGGCCAGCAGGGATCCCGCCAGCATCAGGCCTTTGAACAGAGGTTTCATTCGGTTGCTCCCGAGTTAAAGTTTTATGGTTTTTCTTCTACACAAGCGCTCTGGTGCGGCGCCTTTGGTGGTTACAAAAGTGGTCTGAATGGTCAGCTTTATTGCTACAGCAAGACCCGCGCCAAGGCGGCAAACAACCGTCGATTCAAGCGGGCGCGGAGAATACTGGCTCCCACGTCAGGGCTCAAGTGCGCCGTTACAGCGCGCACAGGGCGACAATGGGGCATGTGTCAGGTGTGGGCGGGGTCGACTACGGGGCGTTCGGCCCCGCCGAGAATGTTGAACAGGATATTCAGCGACAGTGCGCTGAGGGTCGCCATGGCGATGCCGCTGTGGGTGATCGGGCTCATCCACACGGGCAACTGTGCGAAGAACTCCGGGCGCACCACGGGGATCAGGCCCATGCCGATGCTCACCGCCACCAGCAACTGGTTGCGACGGTCGGCGATATCGGCCTCCTGGAGGATCTTGATGCCGGTGGCCGCCACCATGCCGAACATGGCGATCGCCGCCCCGCCGAGCACCGCCGGGGGAATCGACGCCACCAGGTACGCGGCCTTGGGCAACAGGCTGAGCACAATCAGGAAGGCACCGGCCATCATTGTCACCGAACGGCAACGCACGCCGGTCATCTGCACCAGGCCGATGTTCTGCGCGAAGGAGGAGTGGGTGAAGGTGTTGAAGAAACCGGCGAAGAACGACGCACCGGCATCACACAGCAAGCCACGGCGCAGCATTTTCGGCGTGACGTCCTGGCCGGTGATCTTGCCCAGCGCCAGGAACATTCCGGTGGATTCGACAAAGATGATCACCACCACCAGGCACATCGACAGGATCGGCGCCAACTCGAACCTCGGCATGCCGAAGTGCAGCGGCGTCACCACTTGCACCCACGGCGCCCAGGCCAGGCCGCTGAGGTCGACCATGCCGATGGCCCCGCACAAGGCGTAACCCAGGCCCATGCCGATCAGCACCGAGATATTCACCCAGAAGCCGCGCATGAAACGGTTGATCAGCAGGATGGTGGTCAGTACCAGGGCGGCAATTGCCAGGTAAATCGGTGAGCCGAAGGTGGCGGCTGCGCTGCCGCCGCCGGCCCAGTTCACGGCCACGGGGAATAGCGACAGGCCGATGGCGGTGATCACGGTGCCGGTCACCAGCGGCGGAAAAAAGCGCACGATCCTGGACATGAACGGTGCGATTAGCATGCCGAAGAACCCGGCGGCGATGGTGGCGCCGAAGATTCCCTGCAGGCCGATACCGGGCATGCCGGCCATGGCGACCATGCTGCCGACAGCGGCGAAACTGGCGCCCATCATCACCGGCATACGGATGCCCACCGGGCCGATGCCGAATGACTGCACCAGGGTGGCGATGCCGGCTACCAGCAGGTCGGCGTTGATCAGAAAGGCGATTTCTTCACGGCTCAGGCCGGCGGCCTGGCCAATGATCAGGGGGACGGCGACGGCGCCGCCGTACATCAGCAAGACGTGTTGCAGGCCTACCAGAATCAGTTGCAAGAGGGGCAGCCGCACCATGGCGGGAGCGGCAGGAATCTGCGGTTCGACTAACTCGGTCATGCAACACCTCGGATCTTTTTTATTTTTGTGTTGTGTGGAACGCAATCTTCAAAACACTGCAGGTCCAAATGTGGGAGGGGGCAAGCCCCTCCCACATTGGAACTATGTGAATCTGTTAGTTGGTACGCGCCCCCTGATTGATCCATGTGCCAATCAAATCCCGCTCCTGCTGGGTCATCTGGGTGATGTTGCCCAACGGCATGATCTGGCTCGCCACCGCCTGCGCCTGGATGCGCGCCGCCTGTTGCTGGATCTGCGCCGGGGTATCGAACATCACCCCGGCCGGTGCGGTGCTGAACAGCGGGCTGGTGGGTTTGGCCGAATGGCACACGGCGCAACGCTCCTGTATCACCCCGTGGACCTTGTCGAAATCAACCGTCGCCTGGGCAGGCGCAGGTGCAGCCGCGGGTTCGGTCGCCGCAGGCGCGGCGGGTTTCAGGCCACCCCCCAATGCGGTTTCCGGCAACGGTTGGTACTCGATGGCCGCAGGTGCCTTGGCAATCGGTTCGGCCGGCTTGGGCCCGGTCACATACGCCAGGCAAATCATCGCCAGTGCGCCCACCGGCAAGGTCCACGCATACTTCTGGCTGTTATGCCGCGTGTTGAAGTAGTGCCGCACCAACACCGCCGCCACCGCGATCCCCGCCAGGATCAGCCAGTTGTATTGGCTGCCGTAGGTGCTCGGGAAGTGGTTGCTGATCATGATGAACAGCACCGGCAGGGTGAAGTAGTTGTTGTGCCGTGAGCGCAGCAGACCCTTGGCCGGCAGGGCCGGATCGGGGGTGCGGTTCTCGGCGATCGCCGCCACCAGCGCGCGCTGCGCCGGCATGATGATGCGGAACACGTTACCGACCATGATGGTGCCGATCACCGCGCCCACGTGCAGATACGCACCCCGGCCGCTGAACACTTTGCTGAAGCCGTACGCGGCGGCAATCAACAGCACGAACAGGATCAAGCCGAGCAGGGCAGGGCGTTTGCCCAGGGCCGAGTCGCAGAGGAAGGAGTAGATGAACCAGCCGGCGAACAGTGAGCCGATGCCCAGCAAGACGCCTTCGCTGCCACTGAGGCTGCTGCCGGGGGCGAGCAGGTACAGCGTCGGGTTGAGGTAGAACACCACGCACAGCAGCGCGACGCCCGACATCCAGGTGAAATAGGCTTCCCATTTGAACCAGTGCAGGTTGTCCGGCATGGTCGGCGGGGCCAGTTTGTATTTTTCCAGGTGGTAGATACCGCCACCGTGGATCGCCCACAAGTCACCGGACAGGCCGTCCTTGGGGTTGACGCGGTTGAGGTTGTTTTCCAGCCAGACGAAGTAGAACGAAGCGCCGATCCAGGCGACGCCAGTGATCATGTGAACCCAGCGCACGCTGAGGTTCAGCCATTCCAACAGATGTGCTTCCACAGTCTTTACCTCTCGCCTGTCACCCTTGTTGTCGGGTGATCCGGCCTTCTCTTATTGGTGGGGGGCGAGGATCAACCGCTCATCCTCTTTGAAAAAATGCTCATCGCAGTTATTGCCTGTGCCACTGCGATCAACCACCAGGAAGTCATCCCGCTTTTCGATCGTCAGCACCGGGTGGTGCCAGACGCCGCGATGGTAATTGATGCCCTGCCTGCCGTTGGTGACGAAGGCGCGGACCAAGCCTGATACAGGTGCATCGCCAAGTGGCGCGACCACGATCAGAAAGGGGTTACCGAGCAGCGGAATGAAGGCCTGGCTGCCCAGCGGGTGTCTCTCCAGCATGCACACGGTCAGCGGCATATCCAGCGCGTCGGCGCGGAAGATGCTGATGATCGCGTTGTCTTCAGGCTGTGCGGTTTCTACCGTTGCCAGCTTGTGAAAGCGCATGGTCGACCCGTTGTTGATCATGAAGTGATCGCTGCCATCGGTTTCGATAACGTCTCCGAAAGGGGCGAAGGCTTCTTTGGTCAGGGGTTCGATCATCAGTGTGCGCATGGCTGTCTTCTTTTCCGAATGCTGTGTTGTTTGATCTGCTTGTTTTTGTAGTGAGCGGGCTTGCCCCGCGCTGGGCTGCGTAGCAGCCCCAAAAGACAGGGCCGCTTCGCGCCCCAGCGCGGGGCAAGCCCGCTCACCACAGGGTTCACCGCTTACTTGGCTACTTTGCCCAAAACCCGCAGGCGGCTCACACCGCCATCCGGGAACACGTTCAGGCGGATGTGGGTGATCGGGCCCAGTGCCTTGATCTGCTCGGCGAAGGTGTGTTCGGCGTGCATTTCCAGTTTCTGCGCCGGCAGCAGTTCGCGCCAGAACAGCGATTGGGTTTCGATCTGGCTGTCGGTGCCGCCCTTCACGAAGGCGCCCTGGATCGAGCAGGTGTCCGGGTAGTTGCCCTTGAAGTGCAGGGTGTCGACGATGATTTTCTCGATTTCGCCGGGGTGGCCCAGGGCGACGATCACCCAGTCATTGCCTGGCGTGCGACGGCGGGCGGTTTCCCAGCCATCGCCCATGTTGACGCCACGGCCTGGGTTGAGAATGTTGCTCATGCGCCCGAAGTGTTCATCGGAACACGCCAGTGCGCGGCCACCGTTCAATGCGGCAGCCAGGTCGATCTGTTCGTTGTCGCCCACTGCCGACCAGTCGCGGAACGGCACGCCGTACACCCGCAGACGGGCCACGCCGCCATCCGGGTAGATGTTGAAACGCAGGTGGCTGAACGCCTGGTCGTTGCTGATCTCGTGGTAGTGGTGGCTGTTGCCTTGCAACTCGACGGCCGACAGGACTTCTACCCACTGGGTGTTGTCGTCAGGCTCGCCCGAGGCCAGGAAGCAGGCTTCCAGGGACGCCGACGGCGGATAGTTGCCGGTGAAGAATGACGTGTCGATGTCCACGCCCTTGATCGAACCCGGTACGCCCAGGCGGATCACTGCGCTGTCGTAGCCTTCGAAGCGCTTGCGGCGTGACTCCCAGCCGTCCATCCACTTGCCGTTGTCATCGAAAACGCCCTCCTTCCACACGGCCGGGGTCGGCTGGAACAGGCGGTTGGCGTCGGCGAACCAGTCATCTGTCACGGAGATGATCTTGGTGCCCAGGCGGGCGTCGGCCAGGTTGACGAACTTTTCGAAAGGTACGGGTTGCGCTTTCATTCTTCTTGTCTGCCTTAAATAGAGTGGCTGGGGATGGTGGTTTAGAGGGTCAGTAAACGGAACAACGCGATCTTGTTGATCTCGTCCAACGCGCACTTGAACTCGGCATCCACCGAGTTGTGAATGCGCGTTTCGAACGCGGCGAGAATCTGGTGCCGGTTGCTGCCTTTTACCGCCATGATGAAGGGAAACTTGAACTTGGCCTTGTAGGCATCGTTCAGCTCGGTGAAGCGTGAGAACTCTTCGGCCGTGCAGTGGTGAATCCCCGCGCCAGCTTGCTCATCGGTGCTGGCTTGGGTGAGTTGGCCCTGGACGGCAGCTTTGCCGGCCAGGTCAGGGTGAGCGTTGATCAACGCCAACTGACTGGCGTGATCGGCACTCAACAGGATGTCGCTCATGCGCTGGTGCAGGGTTTCGATCTGGTCGATCGAGGCGTCCTGGCCCAGGTCGAAGGCCTTTTCGGCCACCCATGGCGAGTGTTCGTAGATGTCGGCGAAGGCGTGGACGAAAGCGTCACGGCTCAAGGTCGAGGGTTTCAGCGTCTGGAAGGTGCTCATTTGGCCGCTCCCGGGAACGGGTGGGTGGCGTGCCAGTGGCGGGCAATGTCGACGCGGCGGGTGAACCAGACCTGTTCGTGACCCTTGGCGTATTCGATAAAGCGCTTCAGCGCGGCCAGGCGCGCCGGACGGCCGATCAGGCGGCAGTGCAGGCCGATGGACAACATCTTCGGAGCCTCGGCGCCTTCGGCATACAGCACGTCGAACGCGTCCTTGAGGTACTCGAAAAAGTCATCGCCCTTGTTGAAGCCCTGCACCTGGGTGAAGCGCATGTCGTTGGTGTCCAGGGTGTAGGGGATCACCAGGTGCGGCTTGCCGGTGGGGGTGTTGGGTTCCCAGTAGGGCAGGTCGTCGTCGTAGGTGTCGCAGTCGTAGAGGAAGCCGCCTTCCTCCATCACCAGCCGTCGCGTGTTGGGGCCGGTGCGCCCGGTGTACCAGCCCAACGGACGCTCGCCGGTCAGTTCGGTGAGGATGCGGATGGCTTCGAGCATATGCTCGCGCTCCTGGGCCTCGTCCATGTATTGGTAGTCGATCCAGCGGTAGCCGTGGCTGCAGATCTCGTGGCCGGCGTCGACCATGGCGCGGATCACATCCGGGTGGCGCTGGGCAGCCATGGCCACGGCGAAGATGGTCAGCGGAATGTCGAATGCCTTGAACAGCTTGAGGATGCGCCACACGCCGGCACGGCTGCCGTATTCGTACAGCGACTCCATGCTCATGTTGCGCTCGCCCTGCAGCGGCTGGGCCGAGACCATTTCTGAAAGGAAGGCTTCGGACTCTTTGTCACCGTGCAGGATGTTGCGCTCGCCGCCTTCTTCGTAGTTGAGTACGAACGACAAGGCGATGCGTGCCTTGCCCGGCCAGTGGGGGTGAGGAGGGTTACTGCCGTAACCGATCAGGTCGCGTGGGTAGTCAGCGCTCACTGCAGTCTTCCTTCTTGTTCGTGGTAGCAAGTGTGTGGCGGCCAGCGGAAAGACTGGGTGGCGTCACAGCGATGGGCTGATTGTATACAACTTAATGGTCACTTTGTAAGCCTGTATTTCCGCATTTTTTCCGTGGAGTTGCCGCCGTTCAGCGCTGCAAGAAACTTGCCCGATTGGTCAGTAAACGGACAAAAGGTCTTTTAAAAGCAAGGCTTGCTGGGAAATTCCGTTGAGGATCGAGACGTCGCAGCATGTGCGAAACTTTGTGATTTTTATTGTGTACAATTTTTATTAAAAGTGTCTTAATCGGCCCATTAGCGGCTTTTTGATGCCCCGTAAAGGTGCAGCCTATTTCACTTCATGCAAGGGAGCCCGCCCCATGGGACGACTGACGACACACGTACTCGACGCAGCCCACGGCTGCCCCGGCAGCGCCATCCAGGTTGAGCTGTACCGCGTCGACGGCGCGCAGCTGGAACTGGTCGCCACTGCGCTGACCAACAGCGATGGCCGCTGCGACGCGCCGTTACTGCAAGGTGATGACTACCGCAGCGGTGTCTACCAATTGCAATTCAGCGCCGGCGATTACTACCGCGCCCGCGGTGTGCAATTGCCGGAGCCGGCCTTCCTGGATGTGGTGGTATTGCGCTTCGGCATCAGCGCCGAACAGGATCACTACCATGTGCCCCTGCTGATTTCGCCCTACAGCTACTCCACCTATCGCGGTAGCTGAGTCGTCACCTCGCTTCACACCCCCAAAGCTCTTCGTTGGTTTCGCCCGCGCACACTGCGGGCTTTTTTTTGCCTGCCGGTTTTGCGCTCAACTATGTAGCGCCGCAGTGGTCCGTCCGTTGCCTAGCCTTTTCCTTCCATATACAGGGAGGCGATATGAGCACGGTAACGGACAATCAGTTGGACCCCATCAGAGCCGGGTTGACCCGGCGTATCAACGCAACGGCGCAACCGAGCCGGGTCATCAATGAACTGCACAATGCGGGCCTGCGCTGCGAGGTCACGGCCAAGGGCCTTGGGCAGTTGCTCGACCGTGCGCCACGGATTGGCTCGATCATTCGCCAGGCCTTGCGCGACGCATTCGGTGTCGACCCCGACACCCAGTTGCTCAAGGTGCCCCTGGCGCTTGAGGGCATGCCCCACACGCGGGACTTGGTTGAGGCCAGCCTTGGGCTACTGGCGGCGCGGCAGCAGACGCCCCCGGCCCCCGTCCCGGATGATCGGGCCGGGCAGGCGCTGAGCCAAGCCTTAGGGCCGGACTGGCCCAGTCGCTTCGACACCGTAATGGCCCGCTACTGGGACGGCCTGGCCGCAGACTCATGGCGATCAAGGCGAGCCCGCTGGCATGAGTTGTATCAGGCCTTTCTTGCGAGCCAGGCCGTACTCGCCCATGGCGTGTTCGAGTTGTCGGATCATGGCCTGGACATGGTGCAAAGCCTGCTCGACGCGCCGACGGCCGAAGCGCGCCAACGGGCGGGCGGCGACTGGGCGAGCTTGAACGTATCGTCGCTGTACTGGCCACTGAAAGGCGCGACGCCCGTGGCCTTGAGCGGCGGGTTGCACCTGTACCGTGCGGGCCAGCGTCATCAGCGCCAAGTGATTTTTCTACCGGGGTTGGCCCAGGGATTTCACGAATTCGGCTCCTTGGTCCAATTGCAGGAGGCGTTGCCGGCATTGGTCAGTCGCTACCTGGACGGCTGGTGGCAGCGTTTGCCGCTGCGTCAACGACACGCGGTGCCGGACCTGTTCGTTGCTGAATTTCCCGGGTTCAGCCTGCAGCCGGCAGACCCCATTGAAGACGATGCACTGCAACAGGCCGCCGACGCTTTACTCGCCACCCAATGGCAAAACGAATGGGACACTGTGGCGCAGGTCAACCTGGCCTTGTTGTTTCCCCGGGACGCCATCCGCGGTACCCACGGCAGCCTCGTCGAGCGCTTACGCACGGTTGAGCGGCAGCGGCGGCAGTTGATCCCGCTGCGTCCGTCCTTGCATCGAGCGCTGGAGACTTTGCTGGGCTGGGACGCACACCGATGTCGTGATCACATCCACTTTGCCAGCCTGGCCCGCGAGCTGCCCAAGGGTGCCTGTGAACAGACGGTGGCGCGTTATGAGCAAGGCTTGTTGGCGCTGCTGGACCCTGCCGATGCCAGCCAAGAGACCCCAGCCTGGGCGCAGATGCAGGTGCTGCATCAGCAATGGCAAACCCATCAATCCCAGGCATTGGCGATGCTGGAGGCGCATGAAGCAAGTCTTGGCGACCTGGATTTCTGGAGTCGAAAAGTCGCGGGGCAACCGCCCAGGGGCGTCCTGTTATTGCGGGCCCGGCGCGGCGCGCTCGAGAGCGAGGCACGGTTGCAGTGCCACCTTAAATTGATCAGCGAGGGCCAGCAGCAACAGGTCGCGCAGGGCATGGTCAAGCCCGGCGCCACGTGGGTAACGGGGGTTGTGATTGAACACCAGCGCCTGCTGGGCGCGCTGGTTATCTGCACGGCTGAGGCCGTCCAGCAACCGGTGATGTTGTATGTGCCTGGACGGCAGGGAGGGCTTCAGGCGTTTGCATCGCTGGCAAGGTTGTCCGAAGCACTCAGCGCCAGCTTCAAGGCGATCGACCGTTCGCCGCTGTGGGATTGTCTGCATCGCACCCAGCGCAGTGCCGTCCTGGCCAAGGTCCGAGCGTTGAAGGTCGACGAGCCGGTGAGCGTCGAGTATCCGCAGATCGACGGCGACGGCTTGCTGCTGGCGATCAAAGAGCAGATTAAGGGCTTCAATCAGCTCGACCATCTGTTGGCAGCCGGCGAGCCCGTGTTCAGCGAAGTCAGTGATCCGTCGTTCGCCAGGCTGGCGCTGGCGGATGAGGCGGTCAACAGTCTGCAGGTGCCACCTTGCGAGGCGTTTGAACAGGCCCTCGCCAGCGTGCAACTACTGCGGCTTGCCGCTGCCGAGCGCAAGCGGCTTCCAGCCTGGCTGGAGACCGCGCAGGCTTGGCCGCGCAAGCGTTATCGGCGCCTACAGGCGTCATCCCTGCGCAGTTGGCAGGCGCTGGAGTCAGGCGTATTCGAGCGTTTGCCGGCACTGACGGTGTTTGCCCGCGACGCGTTGATCAAGCGGCTGCAAGATGACGGTTTTTACCCTGGGTTGGATATTGACCAGCCGCTGTTGGACATGCCCGATGATGTCAGCGCCCATTGGGTGGGGCATCCAGAGCGGGCGGTGGGGGAGTCCGGCGCGAAAATCGTGGTCAGCCAGGAGCGGCAGACCTACAGCCTGTTGCAATTGGCGTTGCATAACCTTGATGCGAAAGCGCCCTGGGCACGTTGGCGGCTGCAGAAGGCCCATTATCTGCAGCCAGCCTGGAAGGATCGCCTCAGCCCCGACTACTTGCTGGCCACGCTATCGAGGCTGGACCTCGCACAGCGCTATGCTCAACAGATTCGCCAGGCGTTTTATGGCGACCCCCACAGCGACGATCCACAGACCCTGCGACCAGCATTGCTGCGTGCGTTCAAGCAGGCGGCGCAGTGGCATCTGTTCAGCGCCGCCAACAGTGGCCTGAGCGCGCCCGGCCAGCGTTTGTTCGCGCTGGCATTGGCGGCGCAGAGCCGTGCCGATCTTGAGCGTGACGGCCACAGCGTGCAGTTGTGCACGGTCAGGCTGGAGGCGCTGACACTGCCGGCGCCACGGCATATCGCCGGCGTGGTGGTGATCATTGACGAGGTGGATGATCGCTGCGTGCTGTATTGGCCTGACAGCCCTGAACAACCGAGCATTACCGAATACAGCGGCCTGGCAGAGGCCCGCACGGCGTTGATCGGGCTGGCCTCGACGCCGGGCGCAAAGGCTGCGCTGGCCCAAGGGGTTGCCCCGGGGTGGGAGGCTGATGGCCTCGCGGGGTACCCGAACGACCTGCGTGTTGAGGTCGGTTGGATGGAAGGGCTGCTCCGTTATGCCCTGGGTTCCGACGTGTTTCATCTGGCGCGCTGGTTTAACCGCAGTCGAGTGTTTCCGGCCAAAGACTTGAGTGCGATTGAGGCGGAAATTGACGAGCAGCGCACTCATTCCCCAGACAATTGGTTAGGCATCACTCCCACCGAGGGCAATCACCTGCTTGAGCTACTCGCCCACTCCCGCGTATTGACGGCGCAACGCCAGGCTTATAGCCAGTGCAACTCCGATGACGAATTGAAGGTGTACCGCGCGTGGCGTCTCGGCGAGCAGGCCGATACACGGTGGCGAGGGCTGTTGTCATTCGTGCCGGTGCTGGGGTTGGGGATCAAGCTGTATGAAGTGTTATTGGCTGCGCGGCGGCTTCATCAGCAGCATTCACCTGAAGGAATTTTCGAGTTGGTGACCAGCGTGCATATGTTCGTGCTCGAAGTGGCCATGACGTTGCTCCCCGTGCGGGGTTCCCGAGCCGGCGCCAAGCCGCAGGCGCCCAATATGAGCCGGGTCTTGCAAAGGCTGCATCGTCAGCAGCACTTGGCGGCCGGCGGCAGTTTTTTCATGCGTACCTCATTGCCCGCCAAACGGTTCAAGGGCTTGGAAGGCTACCGCAGTCCGAGCGCAGCAGGCGATGGCATCGCGCTAGGCGGGCGCAACAAAGGCAGCTACCTCAAGGATGGCGAACAATTTGTGGTGGACGGCAGGGACCACTATCCCGTTTATCGTCGGCCGGGTGAGTCTGCTTTGCGTCTGAAAAACCGACAACGCCCAGGAGAAAATGAATGGCTGCTGCAGATCGACGAACCTCGACAGTGGCTGCTGGGCGCCGATGCTCCCGAACCGCAGCCGGGGCCCAGTACGGCGTTGTTCCGGCCCTGGGAGCGGCCTGCACCCGGCACGTTCTGGGCTGTTCGTTCACGCCCGACGGCGGAGCGCGTACGCAGCCAGCCGGTGTTGACCGAGAGCTATTGGCAGGCCTGGGGGCACGAGGTGCCCGGAGTCTCGCCGCAGGTGTTGTCGGCGTCCAAACGCTTGTACCGGGTGTATGGCGAGGCGCCTTTCGATGCCGTGAAGCTGGGGGAGAACTACTTCGAGATAGTGCCCGGTGGCCTGCACGCGCCCCATGATGTGGTCTTTGTAAAAAGCCCCAGGGCCCTGGCCCATAACGCAATGGATGACCTTGACCGCTGGTTGGGCGTCAGTCTGGGTGAACAGCCCATTCCCTTCGTCTATGGCGCAGACGGCCGCTGGACGCCTCATCAACCCCTGTTCAATCGCCCCTTGGCGGAGTCGGTCGGGGCTGTTTTTCCAGGCCTGACCCAGGGGAGTCGGCGTTTCGCCGTGCAGCGTCTGGTGGAAGTGGCCGACAGCAGCCGCTCGATGACAGCGACGCGGTTGTTGAACCTGCGCACCACGCTCGACGATTGGCTGCCCGCCGTGCCGCGAGCGGCGGGGTACACCGATGACTTGCTGAAAATGCTCCGGCCGATCGAGTTAGAGGGCAAGTTCAGTGTGAATATCAGCGTAGATGGCTTAGGGCCTGGGTTTGAGCGGGTGGACTTCCTGGTGCCTTTTAGGCTGGAGCCGCGTCTGCTGGACAAGCGCACAGCGCCGGCCTCAAGCAAGATCATCGTTGCTCAGAATGCAGTCAGGCAGGTGTTGGAGCGTCAGGGGTTTCACCTGGAAACGGTGCCCAAGGGCAATCGCGGCGACTTGAACAACTTTATCGTCACGCACCCTAAATCCAACAACGTATATTTCATCCTTACGCGTTGGACGGATTCGAGCAGCATTCCGTTGTCGTCCAATAGGATCTTGCAGTTATCTGACGTGTGGTTCGACCGCAAGCTCGCCAGCCGGGGCAGCCAACGCAGTGTGCAATACGAAACCGTCAAGAAGGCCATCAAAGAACGTCGCCTGGTCCGGCTGGTGGGGGGCATTCAGCAGGACACGCGCGGGTCGACGTTCACGGTGTTTTTCAGCCGCGTGGCCGGGTTGGACTGACCCCGACGCACCCGCGCCGGGGCTGGCAGGCTCAGCGGCTCAATAGCGAGGCCGCGCCCGCACCACTGAACAGCCCGGCGCTGATGCGGTTGAACCAGCTCTGGCCTTTGCCGCTGCGCAGGTAGCGCGCGGCACCGTGGGCACCCAGGCCGTAGGCCAGCTTGCACAACAGGTCGAGCACGGTCCAGGTGGCGATCATTATCAGCAACTGCGGCAGGAACGGCTGCTGGCTGCTGAGGAACTGCGGCAGGAACGCGGCAAAAAACAGGATGTCCTTGGGGTTGCTGGCGCCCAGCACAAAGGCCCGGCCAAACAACGCGCGAAAGCGCGGCACGGGCGCTGCCTGCGGAACCTCCGCGCCACGGGCCGGCAGGCGCGACTGCTGCCAGCTCTGCCAGGCGAGGTAGAACAGGTACAGTGCGCCGACGATCTTCAAGGCGCTGAACAACTGTTCCGAGGCCAGCAACAGTGCGCCCAGGCCCAGGGCCGAGGCGCTCAACAGGCAGATCGAGGCAAACACCCCGCCGAGAAACGCCGGGTATGAACGGCGCAGGCCGTAGTTGAGGCTGTTGCTGATCATCAGCAATGACAACGGGCCTGGGATCAGGATCACGATCAAGGCAGCGCCGCTGAACAGCAGCCAGGTTTCCACACTCATTCCATTCCTCCATTCATGCAAAAGCCCCGCCCGAAGGCGAGGCGGTGTTCGCCACTTCCGCGGTTACAGGAAGATAAACTTGGCGATGAAAATCGCGCACAACGCCCACAGGCTCACGGAAATTTCTTTGTGCTTGCCCGTGCCGGCCTTGAGCGCCACATAGGTGATAAAGCCCAGGGCGATGCCGTCGGCGACCGAGAAGGTCAGCGGCATCATGATCATGGTGACAATCGCCGGAATGCTGTCGGTGGCTTCGTCCCACTCGATATGCGCCATGCCGCTCATCATCAGCATCGCGACATAGATCAACGCGCCCGCCGTAGCGTACGCCGGGATCATGCCGGCCAGCGGCGCAAAGAACATCGCAGCCACAAACAGCACGCCCACGGTGACGGCGGTCAGCCCAGTGCGCCCACCGGCGGCCACGCCTGCAGCGCTTTCCACATAACTGGTCACCGGCGGCACGCCGACCATCGCACCGAACACGCTGGAAGCACTATCGGCTTTCAGGGCGCGGGACAGGTTTTCGATCTTGCCGTCGGCGTTCACCAGCCCGGCGCGCTGGGCCACGCCCATCAGGGTGCCGGCGGTGTCGAACATATGCACGAACAGGAACGCAAACACCACGCTGATCATGCTGATGTTGAACACGCCCATCACGTCCATCGCCATCCAGGTCGGGGCCAGGCTTGGCGGGCTGGCGACAATGCCCTGGTACTGCACCAGGCCCAGGCCCCAGCCGGCCAGGGTTACGGCGATGATGCTGAGCAGGATCGCGCCGAAGACGCGGTGGTAGCTGAGGATCGCGATCAGCAGAAAGCAGATGGCCGCCAGCAGCGGGGCAGGCTCATGCAGTGAGCCTAGCTTGATCAAGGTGGCCGGGCTGTCGACGATGATACCGGCGGTCTTCAGGCCGATCACGCCCAGGAACAAACCGACGCCCGCGCCCATCGCGTGGCGCAGGCTGACCGGGATGCTGTTGAGCAGCCATTCGCGGATGCGCGACAGCGTGAGGATCATGAACAGCACACCGGAGATAAACACCGCACCCAAGGCGGTCTCCCAGTTGTAGCCCATGGTGCCGACCACGGTATAGGTGAAAAACGCGTTCAAGCCCATGCCCGGTGCCAGGCCCACCGGCCAGTTGGCGTACAGGCCCATCAGCAGGCAACCCAGGGCGGCGGCGATACAGGTGGCGACAAAGGCCGCGCCGTGATCGATACCGGCGTCGGCCATGATGTTGGGGTTGACGAAGATGATGTAGGCCATGGTGATGAAGGTGGTGAGCCCGGCGATCAGCTCGGTCTTCACTGTGGTGCCATGCAGGCGCAGTTTGAACAGGCGTTCGAGCCAGCCGTTCTGTGAGGGGGCAAGGTCCAGCGGCGAGGCTTCGGATTTGCGGCTATCCACAGCGAGTACTCCTCAAGCATTTTATTGTTATGTCCAGCGCGGGGCGCTGTGAGGTACTGGCGGGTTTTGTTGACCAATAGGTCAGGAACTCGCACGAAGCGAATTATGCTTTTGTATACAAAGAAAGCAAATAATGTTTTCTATTTTCTGCGTGAAAAGGATGAAAGGCAAAGCCAGGGCGCCACCGAGGATCAAGGCTGGCCTGCAAGTGCCTGGTTGACTGCGAGCCAACCGTTTACCGCTTCTTCGCCCGCTTCGGCGAAGGCGCGCTGCAACAACTTCACCTGTTCACGGCGCAGCGATTGCTCGAAACGCTGGCCTTCTTCGGTCAATTCCAACAGGCGTTTGCGCTTGTCGGTCTCGGACGCAACGCTGTCCACCAGGTGCATCTCCTGCAATTGGCGCAAGGGCATGTTCAGCGCCTGCTTGCTCACACCGAGCAATTCCAGCAGTTCCTTGACGCTCAGCGCCGGGTAGCGTGCGATAAAAAACACGATGCGCTGATGCACCCGGCTCAGCCCACGGCGCTCAAGCATTTCATCGGCCTTGGCAGTGAACGCCTGGTAACCGAAGAAGAACGCTTCCATGGCTTGTTGCTGGCTGCTTTGGTTTTTAAGGTCAAGCATATTGACGTATCCACTCAAGCTGTCGTAATTTCGGTCAACCAGTTTGACGTATTTCCAACAGGCTTCGCTAGCGGTGACCTTATGGCCTTCTCTGAACGTGTTACTCGCCTCAAAAGCTCCTTGATCCGTGAAATCCTCGCGGCCGCCCAGCGCCCGGAAGTGATGTCGTTTGCCGGTGGCCTGCCGGCCGAAGCCATGCTGCCGGCGCTGGACTGGGATGATATGCCGCTGAACATCGGCCAATACGGCATGAGCGAAGGCGAGCCGCAGTTGCGTGAACTGCTCGCCGCCGAGGCACGTGCGTTGGGTGTGCCGTGCCAGGCCAGCCAGGTGCTGGTGGTCAGCGGTTCCCAGCAAACCCTGGACCTGGCGGCCAAGCTGTATATCGACAAAGGCACCAGGATCCTGCTGGAGGGGCCGACCTACCTGGCCGCCCTACAGATCTTCCAGCTGTTCGGCGCCGACTGCCTTACCGTGCAACTGGAAGCCGATGGTCCCGACCTGACCAGCCTGCGCGCCAACCTCGAGCGCCATCGCCCAGCATTCGTCTACCTGATCCCGACGTTCCAGAACCCTTCGGCCGTGCGTTACAGCGAAGCCAAGCGCGAGGCCGTCGCCGCCTTGCTCGATGAGTTCGGCGTGACCCTGATCGAAGACGAACCCTATCGCGAGCTGACCTTCGACGGCGGCAGTGCGCAGCCCATCGTCGGCCGCTTGAAAAAAGCCAGCTGGATCTACACCGGCACGGTCTCCAAGACCCTGCTGCCCGGCCTGCGCGTGGGTTACCTGATCGCCAGCCCGGACCTGTTCCCGCACCTGCTCAAGCTCAAGCAATCGGCGGACCTGCACACCAATCGCGTCGGCCAGTGGCAGGCCATGCAGTGGATCGGCACGCAGAAATACCAGCAGCACCTGGTGGAACTGCGCGGTTTCTACCGTGAGCGCCGCGACGCATTCCAGGCTGCGCTGGCGCGTCACTTCGCCGATCTGGCCGACTGGCAAGTGCCCCAGGGCGGATTATTCTTCTGGCTGACCTTGAAACAGCCGCTCGATACCCGCACCTTGTTGGCACCTGCGCTCGATCAGGACGTCGCGTTCATGCCCGGTGAACCGTTCTTTTCCGAGCCGGACCAGCATTTAGGCTCACTGCGACTCAATTTCAGCCATATCGACCCGGCCCGCCTGGACGAAGGGCTCAAACGCCTGGCCGCGGTGGTCCGTCAAGCACAGCACGCGCAAGCGGCATAAGGGGAGCCCCATGTACAAGGTTTATGGCGATTACAAGTCGGGCAACTGCTACAAGGTCAAATTGATGCTCAACCTGCTGGGCATCCCGTATCAATGGGTGGATATCGACATCCTCAACGGCGATACCGAGACCCCTGAATTCCTGGCCAAGAACCCCAACGGCAAGATCCCGGTGCTGGAACTGGAAGACGGCACCTGCCTGTGGGAGTCCAACGCGATCCTCAACTTCCTTGCCGATGGCAGCGAATTCCTGCCCACCGAACCGCGCCTGCGCACACAAGTGCTGCAATGGCAGTTCTTCGAGCAGTACAGCCACGAGCCTTACATTGCGGTGGCGCGGTTTATCCAGTTCTACCTGAACATGCCGGAAGATCGCCTGGAGGAATACAAGACCACCCACAAGCGCGGTTACAAGGCCCTGAAGGTCATGGAGCGTCAGCTGCAAACCACGCCATACCTGGTGGGCGAGCAGTATTCGATTGCCGATATTGCGCTGTATGCCTACACCCATGTGGCCCATGAAGGTGGGTTTGACCTGACGCCTTACCCGGCCGTGCAGGCCTGGTTGAAGCGCGTGGCCAGCCATCCCAGGCATGTGGGCATGCTCGACTGATCACCGCGGTGAAAAAATGTGGGAGGGCGGTGCGACGATTCGACTTGCCCCCTCCCACATTCAGCTCGATGCCGTGCCAGATAATTCATCGTTCAGCAGGTCGAAACAGCGCTGTGCCGCCGGGCTCAATCCCATCCCGCTACGACTGATCAAGCCGATCTCGCGGTTCACCCCGGGATGATCGATGTGGATGCGCTTCAACCCCTCCAGACTGTCCGCCGCCGACTCCGGCAGTACGCTGATCCCCAGGCCCTGACGCACCAGCGCCAGCACCGTCGACATGTAGTTGGCCTCCATCCCGGCGTTCATCGTCAGCCGTGTCTCATCGAACAGCGCATCCACTTGCTCGCGTACGCTGCTGTCGCGGCCGGTGAGGATGATCGGCTGGTCCGCCAGTTGCTCCAGGGTCAATTGGCGATGGTGGGCGAGGGGGTGATCCAGGGGGACGAACGCACACAATCGATCATTCAGCACCGGCACGAACTCCAGGCCATGGCTTAGCCGCGCCCGTACGCCAATACCGAAATCCACTTCGCCTGCGCGGACCTGGGCATGAATGCGATGGGCCACCAGGTCCTGCAGGCGCACTTCGATCCCGGCAAAACGCTCGCGAAACAGGCGCAAGGCCGGGGGCAGGGCGCCGGCGCAGACCGACGGCAGGGCCGCGAGGGTGACCACACCACGGCGCAAGGCCGCGAGGTCGCGGGAGCCGGTGACGATGTTGTCCAGGTCCAGCAGCAGTTTTTCCATCGGCCCGCGCGCGTCCTGGCCGGCAGCGGTGATGCTCACATGCCGGGGGCTGCGGTCGAGCAGGGCGACGCCGAGCCAGTCTTCCAGTTGTTGCACCTGCACGGTGAGTGCCGAAGGCGAAAGATGCAGCTCATGGGCGGCCTTGATAAAGCTGCCGGTGCGGGCCACCGCAAGGAACGCCTGAATGTGCTGGATCGAATTTTTCATTGTTGTTGTTCTCGAGCGTTTTGTTTTTACGAACATGACTGGCTGAACATTCCAATTTACAAAGAGTAACGCGCTTCCAATACTCCAGGGAAAACAATAACCGGCCACCAAGGCCGCTCTGGAGTAACCCATGCTCGCAACCCTGGGTGTCATTACCATCCTGTGCCTGCTCGCTGCCGTCATGAGCAAACGCCTTTCGCCACTGGTGGCTCTGATCGCCTTGCCGATCATCGCCGCGCTGCTCGGTGGATTCGGCCTGCAAACCAGCGCCTTCATCATTACCGGCATCAAGAACGTCGCCCCCGTGGTGGGCATGTTCGTGTTCGCGATCCTGTTTTTCGGGATCATGACCGATGCCGGTATGCTCGATCCCATCATTGATCGCATCCTGCGCACGGTAGGGACACGTCCTACACGGATTGTCGTTGGGACTGCGACCCTCGCCCTGTTGGTGCACCTGGACGGTTCCGGTGCCGTGACCTTTCTGGTGACGGTGCCGGCGATGCTGCCGTTATATACGCGGCTGGGCATCGACAAACGCATCCTCGCCTGTGTCTGCGCGATGGCCGCCGGGGTCAATTTCCTGCCGTGGACCGGCCCGGTGTTGCGCTCTTCGGCGGCCTTGCACGTGCCGGTGGCGGACCTGTTCCAGCCACTGATTCCGGTGCAGATCGTCGGCCTGATCTTCGTCTTCGCCTGCGCCTGGTGGCTCGGCCGGCGAGAAGAAAAACGCCTCGGCCTGGGCGCCGGCTCCAGCGTGGACGCCGTGCCGCAACGAGTGCTCAGCGACGACGACATCAAGCTGCGCCGCCCCCGCCTGTTCTGGGTCAACCTGATCCTGACCGTGCTGGTCATGGTGGTGATGATCGCCGGCTGGGTCGACCCGGTGGTGATGTTCATGCTCGGCACCGTGGTAGCGCTGTGCATCAACTACCCGAACGTGGACGCCCAACGCGCACGCATTGATGCCCATGCGAAAACCGCTCTGACCATGGCCAGTATCCTGCTCGCCGCCGGGGTGTTCACCGGCATCATGCAAGGCACCGGCATGCTCAAGGCCATCGCTGAAGTGGCGGTGGCGCAGATTCCGGCGGGCCACGGCAAGTTGATTCCGGCGGTGGTGGGCTTTTTGTCCATGCCGCTGAGCATGCTGTTCGACCCCGATTCCTATTATTTCGGCGTGATGCCGGTGATCGCCGAAGTCGGCAAGGCCCTGGGCGTCGACCCGCTGCAAGTGGCCCAGGCGTCGTTACTGGGCGTGCACACCACCGGTTTCCCGGTCAGCCCGCTGACCCCGGCGACCTTCCTGTTGGTGGGCCTGTGCAAGATCGAATTGGCCGATCACCAGCGCTTCACCATCCCTTTTCTGTTTGCCGCGTCGGTGTTGATGACCCTGACGGCGTTGCTCTTGGGAGTGATTTGAAATGAAAACCTTGCGCATCGGTTCCGGCGCCGGCTACTCCGGCGACCGCATCGAACCTGCCGTGGAACTGGCCGAGCTGGGCGACCTGGATTACCTGGTGTTCGAGTGCCTGGCCGAACGCACCATCGCTTTGGCGCAACAGGCGCGAATCAGTGACCCGCAGGGGGGGTATGACCCGCTGCTCAGCGAGCGCATGCGCCGGGTGTTGCCCTTTGTCGGCCAGCATGAGGGGCGCCGTCGCCTGCGGGTGATCACCAATATGGGCGCGGCCAACCCGGTGTCGGCGGCGCTCGAAGTGCGGCGGATTGCCCATGAGCTGGGCCTGGGCCTCAAGGTGGTGGCGGTGGTCGGCGATGACGTGCTGGACGTCTTGCGCCCCGAGCAGGTACTGGATAACGGCCGAACCCTGGGTTCACTGGGCGCGCGACTGATTTCCGCGAATGCCTACCTGGGCGTCGACGGCATTCTTGATGCCTTGCGCGCCGACGCCGATGTGGTGATCACCGGGCGGGTGGCCGACCCGTCGCTGTTCCTCGCCCCGCAGGTGTTTGAATTCGGCTGGGCGATGGACGACTGGCAGCGCCTGGGGCGCGGCACGTTGGTCGGGCATCTGCTGGAGTGTGCCGGGCAGGTCAGCGGCGGCTATTTTGCCGATCCCGGTTTCAAGGATGTGGATGACCTCGCACGCCTGGGTTTCCCGTTGGCTGAAATCGATGCTGAGGGTGAGGCCGTGATCACCAAGGTTGCAGGCTCCGGTGGGCGGGTCAGTCGCGCCACCTGCACCGAGCAATTGATCTACGAAGTGCATGATCCTGCGGCGTATCTCACCCCGGACGTGACCGCCGATTTTTCCCAGGTGGGGTTTGACGAGGAGGGCGTTGATCGGGTGCGTGCCCACGGTGCTGCTGGCCGCGCACGGCCCGAGCAGTTGAAGGTGAGCGTCGGTTACCTGGATGGCTGGATTGGCGAAGGGCAGATGTCCTACGGCGGCCCCGGCGCGGTAGCACGGGCGCAGTTAGCGCGGGATGTCGTACTCAAGCGTTTGCAACTGATGGGTGTGAAGATGCAGGACGTACGCGCCGAACTGATCGGCATGGACTCGCTGCACGGTCCGCGCAGCAGCGTAGAGCCCTGGGAAGTGCGCCTGCGCGTGGCGGCCCGCTGTGAAGACCGCAGTGAAGCGGTGCGGGTCGGCAATGAAGTGGAAACCCTCTACACCAACGGCCCGTCCGGCGGCGGCGGTGCCAGCAAGAGCGTACGGCAGGTGGTGGCGGTGGCGTCATTGCTGCTGCCCCGTGACGCGGTCAACCCGAGGATCGAAGCATGAAACTGCACACGCTGGCCCATTCCCGTACCGGCGATAAGGGCGACACCTCGAACATTTCGATCATTGCTTACCGAGCCGAGGATTATCTGCTGTTGTGTGAACAGCTTACCGCCGAGCGCGTGGCCGACTTTTTTGCCGGCCTGCTGGAGCCTTACGCTGCCCCGGTGCGGCGCTATGAACTGCCGAATGTGCAGGCGCTGAACTTCGTACTGCCGGGGATATTGCGCGGCGGCGTAACCCGCTCGCTGGCACTGGATGCCCATGGCAAGTGCCTCGGCTCGGCGTTGCTGGAGCTGGACCTGGATTTGCCAACACCGAACTGAATGTGGGGGGGGGCAAACTCCCTCCCACATTGGATCTCAGCAGGTCTGTCAGACCGCAGCGAAACGCTTGTCCAGGTAATCGATGATCACCTTGGAGTCATACATCCAGGTGGTCTGGCCATTCTCTTCGATACGCAGGCACGGCACTTTGATCTTGCCGCCTTGCTCCAGCAGGGTCTGGCGGTCCTGCTCGTTGTTCTTCGCATCCTTCAGCGCCACCGGCACATTCAGGCGGTGCAGGGTGCGGCGGGTCTTCACGCAGAACGGGCAGGCGTGGAATTGATACAGGGTCAGGTCCTTGGCCGCTGCGTTCACCTGTGCCTGTTGTTCGGCAGGGCGCTGCTTTTTACGCGGACGGGTAAGTAAGTCGCCGGCGATGATGACGTGGCCGAGGCCCACTCGAAGTGCTTTGACGAACATGGCTGAAACCTCTTGCCCATGAAGAAGGGGCCGCAGCTTACCTTAATTCTGCAGGCGAAAAAAAACCGGCGATGAACGCCGGTCTTTTCCTACGCAGCCTGTTACTTGATCAGGCTGAGGAATTCACTGCGGGTGGCCGCGTTTTCGCGGAACTCACCCAGCATCACCGACGTGATCATCGACGAATTCTGTTTCTCCACACCGCGCATCATCATGCACATGTGCTTGGCTTCGATCACCACGGCCACGCCCAAGGCGCCGGTCACTTGCATCACCGCGTCGGCGATCTGGCGGCTGAGGTTTTCCTGGATCTGCAGGCGGCGCGCATACATGTCGACAATCCGCGCGACCTTCGACAGGCCCAGCACTTTGCCGCTTGGGATATACGCCACATGCGCCTTGCCGATAAACGGCAGCAGGTGGTGTTCGCACAGCGAGTACAGCTCGATGTCCTTGACCAGCACCATTTCGCTGTTGTCGGAGCTGAACAAGGCACCGTTGGTGACTTCTTCGAGTGTCTGTTCATAGCCGCGGCAAAGGTACTGCATCGCCTTGGCGGCACGCTTGGGCGTGTCGAGCAGGCCCTCGCGGGAGACGTCCTCGCCGAGTTGGCCGAGGATCGCGGTGTAGTTTTGTTCCAATGTCACAGGACTGTTTCCGTATGGGTTTCAGAACGGTACGGTGTATGCCTGTACCAATGTGAAGCGCTGCCCGGCGCGCAACAGCGGCGGGTGATGTGGCGCACATAGTAGCGTAGGTGCGCCGACAGTTGTATTCCCGGACGATACCGATGTTAGAGTCGGCCTCCGTTGAGGAGGACGTGATGACCCCGCTGGAGCGAAGTATTTCTGAGCGCGCCCTGATCTTTGCCAAAGCAAATCGGACCCGCATTGCCCGTGAACTTGCCTGCCTGACTAAATACCCAGGTGAAAATTATCCGGTTTCAGTGTTTATGGCGGGCTCGCCTGGCGCCGGCAAGACAGAAGTGTCCAAATCATTTATTCGCTTGATGGAGGAGGGGGATCCAGTGCATTGCGAATCGACCCCGATGACTTCAGGGAATACTTTCCTGATTACACAGGCGCAAACTCCAGTCTTTTTCAACGTGGCGTAACTGCCATGGTGGAGAGGACTGTCGACCTCGTTTATCAGCAGCGCCAGTCTTTCCTGTTGGACGGAACGCTGGCCAACTTTGCCGTGGCTCGGAAAAATATCCAGCGCGCCCTTGATAAGGAAAACCGGTCTGCACAGGTTATCTACGTCTACCAGAAGCCTGAGCTGGCGTGAGTTTCTGGGGCGTCTTCAAGTCGATGTGCTCATCAAGGACACTGATGGCGGGGAGTCATACATCGGCATCGACCTATCGGCTGAGGAAATTGACGAACTCGTTATACAGCCCTACCATCCTGATCAACTTGAGCAAATTTTGACCGGAGTAGCCTTATGAAAGGCGAAATTACGGAAGTTGTAGAAAAATATTCATCCACCACCATGTCAGATTTTTTTCGAAGTGGTTCGGTAGAAGAAAAACGTGCTGTTTACAGAAGCGCAGCCGATACTGCGATCACCATGCAAAAGGCAGTGATCTCGCTGGCGAAAGAGAAAAAAGCGAAAGAGCTTTTCGACAACTGACGTTACTGGCAATACCACAATAGCCCAGCTCAATTGCTGGGCTTTTTATTACTTACTCGTCGCGCCCTTCCATCATCGTGCGCTTGAGCATCACATACACCGCACCCGCGCCCCCATGACGGGCCTGGCACGAGGTAAAGCCGAGCACCTGGGCATGCTGGCGCAGCCAGGTGTTGACGTGGCTCTTGATCATCGGCCGCTTGCCGTCCAAGCGCACCGCCTTGCCATGGGTGACGCGCACGCAGCGAATTTCGAACTTGGTGGCTTCGGCGAGGAAGGCCCACAGGGTTTCCCGGGCTTTTTCCACGTTCATGCCGTGCAGGTCGAGGCTGCCTTCGAACGGGATCTGACCGGCCTTGAGCTTGCGCATCTGGCTTTCCTGTACGCCGTCGCGGGCCCACATCAGCTCGTCTTCGGGGCCGACGTCGATCACGAACTGGTCTGACAGGCCATCCACGGTGGTGGCATCGGTGCGCACGGTAGCAGCCTGGCGCAGCTTGGCGATCTGTGCGCGGTCGGCCTTGGGTTTGCCGGTGTCGGCGCGGTCGTGCTTGATCGGCTTGACGCCGCGCAGCTCGTTTTTGAACAGGGAAAAATCGTCGTCTTGCATGTCAGCCTCCGCGAAGGGCAGGCAGTTTACCTAAATCGCGGCGGCCGGGGCGCAGGAAACGCTATCCAAGCGCCATCAGTCGTGCTTTTTCATCAGGTGCGAGGCGATGTTCAGTGACAACGGCTGGCGCATCTTCCGACGGCTGCGGCGCCACAGCCACACGCCCAGCCACAGCACCAGCAGCCCGATCCCCAACAGAATCGCCGAGCCGCCAGGGCTGGCATTCAGTTCGCCAAGGGCCGGCGAGTGGCCAAACAAACCGGCGCCACCAGCGCCGGTCAACAGCAAACCTACTACCGCCAGCAGCGCGGCAATGCCGGCCACCAGGCGCAGACGCCAGTTGCTCGGGCCCTTGGGGCGCAAGCGACGAGCGTCAAAACCATCGGATATCTTCATTCCGACCTTTCCTCCAGGGTATCGGCCCTTCGACCGGAAGATACACAGGTTGTTCCTGTACCCGAGGTAAATGCGCCAAATGAGAGGGCTTTGCGGATGAGCGGGACCTTCAACAGGCCGCACCGCTCACCCGAAGGGCGATCAGATCAGGTCTTTAGTCAGTGCGAGAGTGGCAAAATTGTCAGCCATGATGGCCATCTCGGTCTGCTGCACATGCTCGGCGCTCAGGATGCCACCTTTGTAAGGCAGGTCGCGGGTGGCGCAGGCGTCTTCCACCAGGGTGCAGCGAAAGCCCAGGTTCTTCGCGGCACGCACGGTGGTGCTGACGCTGGAGTGGCTCATGAAGCCGCAGACGATCAGGTCCAGGGAACCGAGGTCCTGCAGGTGTTTTTCCAGGCCGGTGCCGTGGAAGGCGCTGGGCAGCAGCTTGCCGATGATGGTTTCGTCACCTTGAGGTTCGAGGCCGGGGATGAACTCACCGCGCTCGCCCTGGGGGTCAAACAGGCCGCCCACGGTACCCAGGTGGCGCACGTGCACGATCGGGCGCCCGGCGTTGCGCGCGGCGGCGACCAGTTGCTTGATATTGCCGACCGCCGCGTCCATGCCGGAGAGGGCGAGCGGGCCACTGAGGTATTCCTTTTGAGCGTCGATGATCACGAGGGTCGCATGGCCAAGGTTGGCAGCTGCGTAACCACGACCGCTGAGTTGAAACATCGTCTTTGGAACGGACATTCTGGGGCTCCTGTGAGGGGGGCTTTTGCGTCATTGTCCACTGGCTGAGCGGTTCTGTGAATCGCTACTATCGTAAGGTACGCCGTTGCTGGCGTGCAGCCATGTCAAGTGGCGGCGATGTTTAACCGAATGATGGCGATTTGGATGAAATCCGACGTATGGCAACAGCTTTTCGTACATCGTCGGTACAGGCGAAGGCTGTTAGAATCGCCAGTCGTTTTTTCCAGGAGTCTGCCCCCCGTGATCACATCTCGCCTGCGCACCTTGCGCGACCACATCCGTTGGGCCGTCAGCCGTTTCCATGGGGAAGACCTGTTTTTTGGCCATGGCACCGACAATGCCTGGGACGAAGCCCGGCAGTTGGTGCTCGGCGCTTTGCACCTGCCATGGGAAATTGCCGACAGCTACCTCGATTGCAACCTGGAAGAAGAGGAAATCTCTCACGTACAGCGTTTGTTGCATCGCCGTATTCATGAGCGGGTGCCCACGGCCTACCTGTTGAAAGAGGCGTGGTTCTGTGGGATGTCGTTTATCGTTGACGAGCGCGTGCTGATCCCGCGTTCACCCATCGGCGAGTTGATCGAAAACCGCTTCGAGCCTTGGTTGGCCCAACCGCCGGCGCGCATCCTCGACCTGTGCACCGGCTCCGGTTGCATCGGCATTGCCTGCGCCTACGAGTTCCAGGACGCCGAAGTGGTACTCGGCGACCTGTCCTTCGAAGCCCTGGAGGTGGCCAACCAGAATATCGAGCGCCATGGTGTCGACGAGCGCGTGTACACCGTGCAGGGCGACGGTTTCGACGGCCTGCCGGGCCAGCGCTTTGACCTGATCGTGTCGAACCCGCCGTATGTGGATGCCGAAGACTTTGCCGACATGCCGGACGAATACCAGCACGAGCCGGAGCTGGGCCTGGCCTGCGGCGACGATGGCCTGAACCTGGTGCGACGCATGCTGGCCGAGGCGGCGGACCACCTGACCGAGAAGGGTTTGCTGATTGTCGAGGTGGGCAACAGCCAAGTGCATGTTGACGCGCTGTACCCGGAAGTGGACTTCGCCTGGCTGGATTTCCAGCGGGGTGGGCATGGGGTGTTCATGCTCACGGCCGAACAGTGCCGGGAACACCAGGCAATCTTCGCCGCTCGGGTTTAACCAACCTTAGGGTAGAAAATGTGGGAGGGGGCAAGCCCTAATGCCAGTCAGTTAAGCGTACATCGCCTCCTGTAGGAGCGAGCTTGCTCGCGAAAAACGTCAACGATAACGCGTGCTTCCTGAATGAGCGCGGCGCCTGTGAGTTTTTCGCGAGCAAGCTCGCTCCTACAAAAAGCCTTAACTGACTGGCATTAGGGGCAAGCCCCTCCCGCATTTCGATGGCTTTCCAGCCGGCTAGCGGTGCGTGGCAATCCAGATCAACAGCCCCGCCTGAAACACGGTGAACGCCACCAGGCAGGTGATGGTAAAGCGCAACCCGCTGTCCTCACGCTTGAACTTGGTGACCTTTTCTTCTTCCTTGCGCAGTTTCACTTCCTGCTCCAACAGGTTGTGCTCGGCCTGTTGCAGCATCTGCGCGGCTTCAAGGATCTCCACGAACTGCACCTTCTCGGTGTTCCAACTGTCCAGTACATCGCTGACCTTGCCCGGCTGCACGTTGCCTTTGAGGTGCTGCACATCGGCGTAGGCCACATCGAAACCCTGGACGCGCAGGAAGTGATCGCGGCGCAGGCGTGTGGCTTCGTTGAGTGCGTCCTTGTTGGCCAGGTCCACGCCGTCGACGCGGTAGCTTGACCATTTTTTCTTCGCCCACGCGGCGCCCTGGGCCACCAGGAAGCGACCGATGCCGCGGTTGGCCGGTTCGATTTCCAGGCTGTTGCCCGGGCCGAAGTGCACGCGGTGTTTATCGTGATCCACCCAGATATCCAGATGGTTCTGCTCGCGGCGCACCCGCTGCCCCGGTAATTGGATCACCATGCGCAACAGGCTGTGGTGTTTGTCATGGCGCTCGGCATAGCCGAACTGTACGAACCGCAGCGGCCGCAGGCCGGTGGCGCGGTCGGTGGCCAGCGGTGCCAGGCGCAGCATCTTGAAATGCTCGGCCTGAACATCCGCCCACGGCAGGGGCGCCGCCGTGTCGATAGCCTCGGTTTTTTCAGCCGGGGTGTCGGCGGTCGGTTCCGGTGTTGCTTCAGTGGTTGTCATGCGGTGCGATCCTGTCCAAGCCCTGCCAGTCGACAGTCTTTTTGCTGTCGACTCTGGGCTTATCGGCCGCTTTTTGCAGGACTGGAGGCAAATTGTCGCTTAACGGGGTTGAAGTCCGTCGATAAAGCCTGCCAAGCGGGTGCCCAGCTCAGCGGCGAGCGGCAATTGCGGGTCATTGTAGGAGGCCAATTGTTGCTTTACGTCGTTGGGCACGATGCGCATCACGTGGTTCATGCCTTCGATCACCGCCAGTTCGGCATCGGGCTTGGCCCTTTTGAGTTGCTCGGCGTCGCCCACACCGACCTGAATATCGTTGGTGCCCTGGATGATCAATGCCGGCATGCGCAGTTTTGCAAACGCCGCTGAAGGGTCGGCGCGAAACAGGCTGATCAGATACGGCTGCACGCTGGGTCGGAAAATGCCCTCCAGCGGGCCTGGCACATCGGCATCCACCTGACCGGCCTTGAGGTGATCGAGGATTTCATTGCTGCGCAGCAGCAGGGCAGGGGGCAGGTGATCGGCCAGTTGCTGGCGGATCACCTGGTCGACCGGGCGGGCGCTGCCGGACAGGGATATCACCCCGGCCGGGTCGAGTTGCGGTGCGGCCAGTGCAGCCACCAGCGCGCCTTCGCTGTGGCCCAGCACAATCAGCGGGCCCATGCGTGTGTCGGCCTTGAGCAATTTGCCCCAGGCCACCGCGTCGGCCACGTAGGCCTCCAGGGTCAGGTTGCGTTCGTCGGGCGTGGCGGCGAGGCTGGCGGCCACACCGCGCTTGTCGTAGCGCACGCTGGCGATGTTGTGCCGGGCCAGCACCCAGGCCAGGCGCTTGAGGCTGTCATTGCGAGCGCCGTCGGCGCTGTTGCCGTTGCGGTCGGTGGGGCCGGAGCCGGCGATGATCAACACCACCGGCACCGGTTTATCGGACTGCGGCAGCAGCAGCGAGCCAAACAGTTCGCCGCTGCCGGTGTCCAGGCTGATCGGGCGTTGCAGTACGACAGGGGAGGCGGCGTCGGCCACGGCGGTAAACAGGGTCAGGGTAAACAGAAGAACTCGCAGCATCATCGCGCCATCATGAGGAAGGTGCCGGTTGGACCAAGGTCTACCGGTAAGGTTTCGAGGATGAACTAGTCGGTTAGCCTGCGTATACTGGCCGCCTTAAGTTATTACGGTTGACTTGATTCAACTGATTTCACGGAGCGCCCTGCATGTCCGGCAATACCTTCGGCAAGCTGTTCACTGTCACCACCGCGGGCGAAAGCCATGGCCCGGCGTTGGTCGCCATTGTCGACGGCTGCCCGCCCGGCCTCGAGCTGTCCCTGGAAGACCTGCAGCGTGACCTCGACCGCCGCAAGCCCGGCACCAGCCGCCACACCACCCAGCGCCAGGAGCCCGATGAAGTCGAGATCCTTTCCGGGGTGTTCGAAGGCCGTACCACCGGGTGCGCCATCGGCCTGCTGATTCGCAACACCGACCAGAAGTCCAAGGACTACTCGGCGATCAAGGATCTGTTCCGCCCGGCCCATGCCGACTACACCTACCACCATAAATACGGCGAACGCGACTACCGTGGCGGCGGCCGCAGCTCGGCGCGCGAAACGGCCATGCGCGTGGCAGCCGGGGCCATCGCCAAGAAATACCTGGCGACCCAGGGCATCGTCATCCGTGGCTACATGAGCCAGTTGGGCCCGATTGAAATCCCGTTCAAGACCTGGGACAGCGTTGAAGACAACGCTTTTTTCTGCCCTGACCCGGACAAAGTGCCGGAGCTGGAAGCCTACATGGACCAGCTGCGCCGCGACCAGGATTCGGTCGGCGCCAAGATCACCGTGGTCGCCGAAGGCGTCAAGCCGGGCCTGGGCGAGCCGATTTTCGATCGCCTCGACGCCGAACTGGCCCATGCGCTGATGAGCATCAATGCGGTGAAAGGCGTGGAAATCGGCGCCGGGTTCGCCTGCGTGTCCCAGCGTGGCACCGAGCACCGCGATGAACTGACGCCGGAAGGTTTCCTCAGCAACAACGCGGGCGGCATCCTCGGCGGTATTTCCTCCGGCCAGCCGATTGTTGCGCACCTGGCACTCAAGGCCACCTCGAGCATCACCACCCCGGGCCGTTCGATCGATGTACACGGCAACCCGGTGGACGTGATCACCAAGGGCCGTCACGACCCGTGCGTGGGCATCCGGGCCACGCCGATTGCCGAAGCGATGATGGCCATCGTGTTGATGGACCATCTGTTGCGCAATCGCGGGCAAAATGCCGATGTGCGCGTGAGTACCCCGGTGCTGGGCCAGCTGTGACGGCGCGGCGGTGACAGCCCTCCCGTACTGGCGCCTCTCCAGCTTCTACCTGTTCTACTTCGCCCTGCTCGGGGCGACGGCGCCGTTCCTGGCGCTGTACTTCGACCACCTGGGGTTCTCCAGCGCGCGCATCGGCGAGCTGGTGGCCATCCCCATGCTGATGCGCTGCGTGGCGCCCAACCTGTGGGGCTGGCTGGGCGACTACAGCGGCCGACGCCTGGCTATCGTGCGCTTCGGTGCGGTGTGCACCCTGCTGAGTTTTTCCCTGATCTTCGTCAGTCACACCTACGCCTGGCTGGCCCTGGTGATGGCCCTGCATGCGTTCTTCTGGCACGCGGTGCTGCCGCAGTTTGAAGTGATCACCCTGGCCCACCTGCAAAAACAGACCTCGCGCTATAGCCAGGTGCGCCTGTGGGGCTCCATCGGTTTTATCCTCACCGTGGTGATCATGGGCCGCCTGTTCGACTGGCTGAGCCTGGATATCTACCCGGTGGTGGTCGTGGTGATCATGGCCGGCATCATCGGTGCCAGCCTGTGGGTGCCGAATGCGCAGCCCGCCAGCCACGGCAATCGCCTGGCCGCTGATGGTTTCCTCAAACAGCTGCGCAGCCCCGGCGTACTGGCGTTTTACGCCTGCGTGGCGCTGATGCAAATGAGCCATGGCCCGTATTACACCTTCCTGACCCTGCACCTGGAACACCTTGGCTATAGCCGTGGCATGATCGGCATGCTGTGGGCCCTGGGGGTGGTGGCGGAAGTGCTGATGTTCCTGGGCATGAGCCGCATCCTCACGCGTTTTTCGGTACGCCGGGTGCTGCTGGCCAGTTTCCTCCTGGCGGCCCTGCGCTGGCTGCTGCTGGGCTCGTTTGCCGAACTGCTGTGGGTACTGTTGCTGGCGCAGGTGATGCACGCTGCCACGTTCGGCAGTTTTCACGCGGCGGCGATTGCCTTTGTGCAGCGCAGTTTTGGCGATAAGCAACAAGGCCAGGGCCAGGCGCTGTACGCCGCCCTGGCCGGCACCGGCGGTGCGCTGGGTGCGCTGTATTCCGGCTACAGCTGGAACCTGCTGGGGCCGACCTTCACCTTTAGTATTGCCAGCGTCGCCGCCCTGGCCGCGGCCGCTATCATCGGTTTTCGATTGCAAGAGCAGAACCAAGGAACCCTTCAATGAGTTATGTCGCCGTCTACCCCGTCGCTTCACCGGATACCCCGAACAAGGTCCTGACCCATGTCGACGACATCGCCGCTACCCTGGCCGAGCACGGTGTGCGGTTCGAGCGCTGGCAGCCTGCCCTGATCGAGAGGGGCGCCAGCGACGCTGAGATGATTGCCGCCTATCAGCCGCAGATCGATGCCCTCGGCTACGGTGCGGTGGCGGTGCTCAGTGTCACCAGCGACCACCCGCAAAAAGCCGAATGGCGTGCCCGGTTCCTGGATGAACGCCGCTACAGCGAAGACGAAGTGCGTTTTTTCATCGCCGGCCAGGGCTTGTTCAACCTGCATGTTGGCGACTACGTGTATGCCGTGCGTTGTGAGAAAAACGACCTGCTGGTGATCCCGGCTGGCATGGCGCACTGGTTTGATATGGGCGAGAACCCCCACTTGGTCATGCTGCACTTGTTCAACACCGCGCAGGGGTGTGTACCGACGTTCACCGGCGACGATGTTGCCAGCCATTTCCCAGGTTTGGACGATTGAACTCAGGTAATTGGAATCTTCAACCCCGGCGAGTTGGAAGTTGTTGTGGGAATAAGCTTAGTTACGCGTAGGGTTTGGCTGTTTATCCAGGGCAATGCGCACTGAAACCATTCGTTATGTAACTCTCTGCGTCGCCAGTGTTTGTGCCACCTGTCAATAGGAGGAATCCGAATGGTGGTAGGGCATCAGCCAATAAAAGGAGAGATGTAATGAATGGCCCAGAGGAGTCGTGTCCGCCGCCGTGTGTCGTAACCAATGCTGTCAGGAGACGCCTGAGCCTGTCCGGTAAGCCCCTGACTCCAGCGGAATTGGAGATCTTACGCTGGGCCTCGGAGGGCAAGACTGTCTGGGAAATCAGCCAGATTCGTGCCACGTCCGAAGCCACCGTCAAATTCCACCTGCGCAATATCTACGGCAAGCTGGAAGTCACTAACCGCGTGCAGGCGATGAATGAGGCGGCTCGCCAAGGCCTGTGCTGACACACATCAATAAAAAGGCCGCGACGCTCAATAGCGTCGCGGCCTTTTCATGACTGCGGTATTTACGCCGAGTGGTAGGTCGGCAGGGCAAAGCGGTTCTGGCTTTGCAGCATGGAAATTTGCGGCAATTCACTGGCTTGTTCGGCCAAGTCGCGACGAATCGCGCTGATCACCCAGGTCAATTGATCGGCGGTGTGCAACTGCTGGTAAGAGATCGAACGCTTGACCTGCTTGCCGTCACTGTTGCGCAGGGTCAACAGGATGCCGCCGTCGGGACGTGGCTGGGTGGTGACATCGTAGTTGGAGAATACTGAAGCGAATTTATCTTGGATCAGGCTCATGTCTATCAGCTCCGTTGGCTCAAGTTGGCAAGCATGGAGTGATAGGTGCAGTGATTGTGCCAGCTCATGATTTATAAAAATATCGTTATAAATCAACAGATTGAAAATATCTTGGATTTTCGATTTCGTGCAATTTGCATGAATGGCCATCATGCATCCTGCATTTTGCGCTACTCGATAGGGTGGGATGGGCGCGTCGATACTCGTAAAGACTGTTTCTGCGCAGCTAAATTCCTTTTTTGAGGGCATGCCGGTTGGGATACAAAACTTTTCAAATCCCGCGTGTACAGCCGAAGAACGGCTGACGTATTTTCCTGCAATGCATTCGGCCTTCCGCTTACGGAGGTATCGGTGCTTTTGGATCAGACGAAGAATAAGAAAAAGGACGTTCCTCCATGAGTCACCCGCACAACGACATGATCACCTGGGGCAAGCTGCTGAGTAAGGTGCCGGCCATCGTCCGTGCCTTGCCGCGCGTAGTGCGTGGCATGCGTGCCGCCAATGTCACCGACCCCGCGCAGCCTTGCGGGCTGGGCTGGCACTTTGAGCAAGCCACCCTGCGCAACCCCGACGGCAACGCGTTGCTGTACGGCGACCGTGTGCTCAGCTACACCGACGCCAACCAGCGTGCCAACCGTATTGCCCATCACTTGCAAGCCCAGGGCATCGGCAAGGGTGACGTGGTGGCGCTGTTTATCGAAAACCGCCCCGAATTACTCTTGAACGTGCTGGCCGTGGCCAAGCTGGGTGGCATCTGCGCGATGCTCAATACCGCGCAAACCCAGGCGACGCTGGTGCACAGCCTGACCCTGGTGAGCCCGGCAGCCATTATTGTCGGCGCGGAACTGGTGGCCCCCTATGACGCGGTGCGCGATCAGGTGGCCATCGCGGCTGATCGAACCTGGTTCGTCGCCGATCAACCGTCCAGCCTGGTACCGCAGGGTTATATCGACCTGGTGGCTGCGAGCGCCGAGTGCCCGGTGGACAACCCTGCCAGCACTGCGCAGATCTTCTTTAACGACCCTTGCTTCTATATCTACACCTCCGGCACCACCGGCCTGCCGAAGGCCGGCATCATGAAACATGGCCGCTGGACCAAAACTGCCGTCAGCTTCGGCAGCATCGCGCTGGACATGGGCCCTGACGACGTCCTGTATTGCACTTTGCCGCTGTACCACGCCACCGGCCTTTGCGTGTGTTGGGGCTCGGCGATTGTCGGGGCATCGGGCTTCGCCATTCGCCGCAAGTTCAGCGCCAGCCAGTTCTGGGACGATGCGCGCCGATTCAAGGCGACCACCCTCGGCTACGTCGGTGAGTTGTGTCGTTACCTGCTCGACCAGCCACCCGGTGAAAACGACCTTGATAACCGCGTGACCAAGATGGTTGGCAATGGCTTGCGCCCCGGCGTGTGGGCGCAGTTCAAGGCACGCTATGGCGTGGAGCATATCTGCGAGCTGTACGCGGCCAGTGACGGCAATATCGGTTTTACCAACGTGCTGAATTTCGACAACACCATCGGTTTCTGTCTCCAGCACTGGGCGCTGGTGGACTACGCCCATGACAACGGCGAGCCGCTGCGTGGCAGCGACGGTTTTATGCGTAAAGTCCCCACGGGCGGGCAGGGCCTGTTACTGGCCAGGATCGATGAAAAATCGCCCTTCGACGGCTACACCGACCCGGAAAAGAATCGCCGGGTGGTACTCACCGACGTGTTTGAAAAAGGTGATCGCTACTTCAATACCGGCGATTTGTTGCGCAGCATCGGCTTTGGCCATGCGCAATTTGTGGATCGTCTGGGGGATACCTATCGCTGGAAAGGTGAAAACGTGTCCACCACCGAGGTCGAGAACGTCCTGCTGCAACACCCGCAGATCGCCGAAGTGGTGGCTTATGGCGTCGAGATCGAAAACACCAATGGCCGTGCGGGCATGGTCGCCATCACCCCGAGTGAGTCCCTGGCCTCGCTGGACATGCGCGAGTTGCTGCAATTCGCCCACGGCCAGTTGCCGCACTATGCAGTGCCGCTCTTCCTGCGGATCAAGGTCAAGATGGAAACCACCGGTACCTTCAAGTACCAGAAGGTCAAGCTCAAGGAAGAGGCCTTTGATCCGGACAAGGCCGGCAATGACCCGGTGTATGCCTGGTTGCCGGGGTCGGACTGCTATGTGCCGGTCACCGGGCAACTGTTGGCGCAGATCCAGGGTGGCCAGTTCCGCTATTGATTCTGTCTATGGCCGCTTTTGGTAAAAAGGGCATGACAGTGGGGAACTCCCTCGCGACACTGGCGGCCTATAAAGCACCAGACAAGGAGCCCCCACATGTCAGACCACGCCAAACAAATGACTGAAGACGAAGCCGCCGAATTTGCCGAGCAGGTCTTCGACGTCGCCCGCAAAGGCGACGCCGCCATGCTCGCCGCGCTCCTGGCCAAAGGCTTGCCGGCCAACTTTCGCAATCACAATGGCGATACCTTGCTGATGCTGTCTGCCTACCACGGCCATGCCGAAGCGGTAAAAGTGCTGCTGGAGTTCAAGGCCGACCCGCTGATCGCCAATGACAAGAACCAGCTGCCCATCGCCGGCGCGGCGTTCAAGGGCCACTTGCCGGTGGTCAAGGCGCTGATTGAAGGGGGCACGCCGATCGAGGCCGCCTCGTCCGACGGTCGTACTGCGTTGATGATGGCCGCCATGTTCAACCGCGTCGACATGGTCGACTACCTGCTCAGCCAAGGCGCCAACCCCAAGGCCACCGATGCCCAGGGCGCGACTGCGCTGGCGGCGGCGCAGACCATGGGGGCGAAGGACACGGCGGCGCAGCTGGAGAAACTGGTGTAGGCTGTGGGCCCTCAAAAAACAGCCCGCTACAGGATCACCCCATGAAAACCGCCCTCGTCGAACTTATCAGCAAAATCAGCGCCGGGGTCATGGGCGAGGATGAGGTGGCGCGCATCGCCGAAGAGGCCGCCCAGGCCTACGCCGACCCGGCGGCCTTCCTGGCCGCCAACCCGGATATCAACTACGACGACAGCTTTCCGATCCCGCTGGGGGAGTGGGTGGTGGTCGGCAGCCTGCCGGATACCGTGCTGTTCCAGGCCGATACCTATGGCGACCTGTTTGCGCAGATCGTCGCGTCGTTCGGCCCGGGTGTGGCGTTCAACCTCAAACCCAAGCAACTGGCCAAGACTGACGGCCTCACCGCCCTGAACCGTATCCAGATCCAGATGAGCGCCCTGAGCCCGGAAGACGGCGGTTATGTGCTGCTCAACTTCAGCCAGTTGCTGGACGACGAGATCCAGGCGGTGCTGGTGTTCGGCAATGACCTGCCGCGCGTGCTGGCGTTGTGCGCCGAAGTCGGCATCCAGGCCGAGCCGTCCCTGGAAGCGCTGAAGGTCGCCGTGCACGTCTGAAATAAAACGGAACCCCGGCCAGGGCTGGCTATCCTACAAGGGCATGCCCTCACTTAGGAGCGACACCATGGGTTCCACTTTCAACGGTCTGATCGGGCTGATCATCCTGGCGCTGGATATCTGGGCGATCATCAATGTGTTCAAAAGCGGCGCAAGCACCGGGGCCAAGGTGTTGTGGATCCTGTTGATCCTGCTGCTGCCGGTACTGGGCCTGATCATCTGGGCTATCGCCGGGCCGCGCGGCAACGTGCGGATCTGACCCCGCACCCTCCTTGTAGCAGCTGCCGAGCCTTGGCGAGGCTGCGTCAGCGGTGTATCAGACACACCGCACACGCAGCCTCGCCAAGGCTCGGCAGCTGCTACGGTACTTGCTCGTTTCTTCGCTGCATTTTGTGTATCGAAATATTCGCTGCACACAATTTTCACATCTTATCCAAGACAATCCGCCGGCTCTATCTCTCCCTGCCAAGGCCCTGCCTCAGGTGCTTTTAAAGGCGGCGCAGCGGTGCTCGTTCAGTAATTAATAGCCTTGATGCCGTTGATCGGGCACCATTCGCGCCACTGCACTACTTCGTCACTAAACTTCCAATGGGTCCTGAAACGACATGGCAAACCCGGACGCCCTGAGTCAGCAGCGAGCTTCTAATCGCCTGCTGCAACCGACCGTCAAATCCCATCTAGCGTACACGCTGCTCTGCGCACTGGTCATGATGGTGATGCTCTCCCTGCTGCGCCTGGCGCTGCTGGTCTACAACCGCGAGATGATCCTCGACACGCCGGCCTCGACCTTCCTTGAAGCGTTCGCCAACGGCCTGCGTTTTGACATCCGCCTGGTGGTCTACCTGCTGATCCCGCTGCTGCTGGCACTGTTCAGCGTACGGGCCATGGCCGCGCGTGGGTTCTTCCGCTTCTGGCTGACCCTTGCGTCCAGCATCGCCCTGTTCCTGGGCTTGATGGAGATGGACTTCTACCGCGAGTTCCACCAGCGCCTCAACGGCCTGGTCTTCCAGTATGTGAAGGAAGACCCGAAAACCGTGATGAGCATGCTCTGGTACGGTTTCCCGGTGGTGCGCTACCTGCTGGCCTGGGCCGTGGGCACGCTGATCCTGAGCATCGCGTTCAAAGGTGCCGACCGCGCCACGCGCCCACGTGGTCCGTTCAGTGGTGGCAGCATCGGCACGCGCCAGGTGGCGCCGTGGTACAGCCGCATCGCGGTGTTCGTGGTATGCCTGCTGATCGCCGTGGTTGCCGCCCGTGGCACCCTGCGCCAGGGCCCGCCGCTGCGTTGGGGTGATGTGTACACCACCGATTCGAACTTCGCCAACCAGTTGGGCCTCAATGGCACCTTGTCGCTGATCGCGGCGGCCAAGGCCCGGTTCGGTGAAGACCGCTCCAATGTCTGGAAGGCGACCCTGGACCAGCCGCTGGCCACCCAGACCGTGCGTGACATGCTGGTGCTGCCACAGGAAAAACTGGTCGATACCGACATCGCCGCCGTGCGCCGCGACTACACGCCGCCGGCCGAGAAGACCCTGCCGATCAAGAACGTGGTCGTGATCCTGATGGAAAGCTTCGCCGGTCACTCGGTAGGCGCCTTGGGGCGTCCCGGCAATATCACGCCGTACTTCGACAAACTCTCCAAGGAAGGCCTGCTGTTCGACCGTTTCTTCTCCAACGGCACCCATACCCACCAGGGTATGTTCGCCACCATGGCCTGCTTCCCGAACCTGCCAGGCTTTGAATACCTGATGCAGACCCCGGAAGGCAGCCACAAGCTGTCGGGCCTGCCGCAGTTGCTCAGCGCCCGTGATTTCAACGACGTGTATGTCTATAACGGCGACTTCGCCTGGGACAACCAGTCGGGCTTCTTCAGCAACCAGGGCATGACCAACTTCATCGGCCGCAACGACTTCGTCGACCCGGTGTTCTCCGACCCGACGTGGGGCGTGTCCGACCAGGACATGTTCAACCGTGGCCTGGAAGAGTTGAAGGCCCGTGAAGGCGGCAAGCCGTTCTACGCACTCCTGCAAACCCTGTCCAACCACACGCCGTACGCATTGCCGACGCCGTTGCCGGTGGAGAAAGTCACTGACCGTGGCAGTCTCAACGAGCATTTGACGGCCATGCGTTACTCCGACTGGGCCCTGGGCCAGTTCTTTGAAAAGGCCCGCAAGGAGCCGTACTTCAAGGAAACCCTGTTCGTGATCGTGGGCGACCATGGCTTCGGCAACGAACAGCAGATCACCGAGATGGACCTGGGCCGCTTCAACGTACCGATGCTGATGATTGCACCGGGCGTGCAGGAGAAGTTCGGCGAGCGTGACCACACCGTGGGCACCCAGATCGACATCGTGCCGACCATCATGGGCCGCCTGGGTGGCGACACCCTGCACCAATGCTGGGGCCGCGACCTGCTGAACCTGCCGGAAGGCGACAAGGGCTTTGGCGTGATCAAGCCATCGGGCAGCGACCAGACCGTGGCCTTGGTCACCGCAGACCGCATTCTGGTACTGCCCAAGGAAATGCCACCGAAGCTGTGGCAATACGAACTGGGCGCCAACCCGAGCGGTAAGGTGATTGCCGAATCGCCGGACGAGGCTGCACTCAAGCAGAAACTCGAAGCGTTCCTGCAAACCGCGACCAAGAGTTTGCTGGATAACACCGCAGGTGTTGTAAACGGTAAGCCGGACTAATTAACCGGCAATAAAAAAGAGGCCTTTTTCAAGGCCTCTTTTTTTTGCTTCGTTATTATCGCGGGGCGGTTATATCCGGCCCAGCAACAACAGGACCAGCAGTACCACCAGCACTACACCGAGGATACCCGACGGGCCATAACCCCAATTACGCGAGTGCGGGAATACCGGCAGGCCGCCGACCAGCAGGAGGATCAAGATAATGATCAGAATGAGGCTCATGGTTTTTTCCTTATTGTCTTTCTGCAAAGACCGGTTGTTTAACGATAGGCCTGCAGAGTTAATTACAGACGCCTTAACTACTCCGACTCTGGTGCTTCGCAGAAAATTCCATGTTTTTTTAAAGCATTTCGATCACTCGTTTATTTCTTTTGATTCGCGCTCATCCAGCACTTATTAGTTGAAAAACATTGAACTTAGGCGGACGGCAGGCATCCGACCCGGCCCACGGTTTGCCTGGGGCATTCATCACTCTGATGGTGCGTGGGTGCAGGAAAAACCTTCGCTACACTGCCGATCACTTCTTCTGTGAACCACAAGGCTACTTCCTATGCAAAATCGCATGATGATCACTGGCGCCGGGTCCGGCCTGGGTCGTGAAATCGCTCTGCGCTGGGCCCGTGAGGGTTGGCAGTTGGCCTTGTCGGATGTCAGCGAGCCAGGCTTGCAGGACACCCTGAAGCGCGTGCGTGAAGCCGGTGGCGATGGCTTTATCCAGCGCTGCGACGTGCGCGACTACAGCCAGCTCACGGCGTTTGCCCAGGCCTGCGAAGTGAAGCTGGGCGGCATCGATGTGATCGTCAACAACGCCGGCGTAGCCTCGGGCGGCTTCTTTGCCGAGCTATCGCTGGAGGACTGGGACTGGCAGATCGCAATCAACCTGATGGGCGTGGTCAAGGGTTGCAAGGCGTTCCTGCCGCTGCTGGAAAAGAGCAAGGGCCGCATCATCAACATCGCCTCGATGGCGGCCCTGATGCAGGGGCCGGCCATGAGCAACTACAACGTGGCCAAGGCCGGTGTGGTGGCGCTGTCGGAGAGTTTGCTCGTGGAACTCAAGCAGCAGGAAGTCGGCGTGCATGTGGTGTGCCCGTCGTTCTTCCAGACCAACCTGTTGGACTCGTTCCGTGGGCCCACACCGGCGATGAAGGCGCAGGTAGGCAAGCTGTTGGAGAGTTCGCCGATCTCGGCGGCGGACATTGCCGACTACATCTACCAGCGTGTGGCGCAGGGCGAATTCATGATCCTGCCCCATGAGCAGGGGCGGATGGCCTGGGCCCTGAAGCAGAAGAACCCGCAGTTGCTCTATGACGAAATGACCACCATGGCCGACAGGATGCGCGCCAAGGCACAGGCTGTTAAGGGCTGATCAGGCAGTAGTCTGTCAGGCAATTTACCTGCATGGGTAGGCATTGCCTGATTTTGCCGCGAGGCATTGCTGCGCCCACACCCAGCGCGCATGGTCGGGGTCCTGTCATTCAATAAGGACAACCGCCATGCTGGTCTTAAGCCGCGCCGTAGGCGAAATCATCGCCATCGGTGATGACATCACCGTGCGCATTCTCGAGCTGAACGGTAATCAGGTGAAATTTGGTGTTGTTGCGCCCGTCGGGGTGCATGTCCATCGCGCCGAGGTGTACCAAAAGATCCTCAAGCGTCAAACCCCGCAATCCCAGCCCGCCACCAACCCCTGAGTCAGTCGAACAGATGCTTGGGCACATCGTGCTTGAGCATCAACTGGCACTGCTCGCTGTCCGGGTCGAACACAATCAGCGCCTGGCCCTTGGTCAGCGCCTGGCGCACCCGCAGCACGCGGGTTTCCAGGGGCGTGTCGTCACCATTGTCGGTGCCGTCGCGGGTCACGAAGTCTTCGATAAGGCGGGTCAGGGTGTCGACTTCAAGTGCGTCGTAGGGAATCAGCATACAAGCCTCAGATGATGGATCCCGGCGATCCTACTGCGCCGGGACCGCAGTTGCCAGCGTCAGGACTTCTGGCCGACCAGGCTGTCCACCGATGGCACACGCGTGTCGCTCTCCATCTGCGTTTCGTGCTCGATCTGATGGCTGAACCGATCCAGTGAGCCCTGGGCCGGTTGTGCGTCACTGGCGAACACCGGCGGGCTGAGGATATACGCGCCCAACAGCCGGCTCAGTGCTGCCAGGCTGTCGATATGGGTGCGCTCATAACCATGGGTCGCATCGCAACCGAACGCCAGCAGCGCCGTGCGGATGTCGTGGCCGGCCGTCACCGCCGAGTGGGCATCGCTGAAGTAATAGCGGAACAGGTCGCGGCGCACGGGCAAGTCGTTATCCGAAGCCAGGCGCAGCAGGTGGCGGGAGAGGTGATAGTCATACGGCCCGCCGGAATCCTGCATGGCCACACTGACCGCGTGCTCGCTGGAGTGCTGGCCGGGAGCGACCGGGGCGATATCGATACCGACAAATTCACTCACATCCCAGGGCAGGGCCGCCGCAGCGCCGCTGCCGGTTTCCTCGGTGATGGTGAACAGCGGGTGGCAGTCGATCAGCAGCGGTTCGCCGCTATCGACGATGGCCTTGAGTGCAGCCAACAGCGCGGCGACGCCGGCTTTGTCGTCCAGGTGGCGGGCACTGATATGCCCGCTCTCGGTGAACTCGGGCAACGGGTCGAACGCCACATAGTCACCGATGCCGATCCCCAGGGAATCGCAATCGGCGCGGGTGGCGCAATAGGCGTCCAGGCGCAATTCCACGTGGTCCCAGCTCACCGGCATTTCATCCACGGCGGTGTTGAACGCGTGCCCGGAGGCCATCAACGGCAACACGCTGCCACGGATCACCCCGTTGTCGGTAAACAGACTGACGCGGCTGCCTTCGGCAAAGCGGCTTGACCAGCAGCCGACGGGCGCGAGGGTCAGGCGGCCGTTGTCCTTGATCGCGCGCACGGCGGCGCCGATGGTGTCCAGGTGCGCCGACACCGCACGGTCGGGGCTGTTTTTCTGGCCCTTGAGGGTGGCGCGAATCGTGCCGCGCCGGGTCATTTCAAACGGGATGCCGAGTTCTTCCAGGCGCTCGGCGACGTAGCGCACGATGGTGTCGGTAAACCCGGTGGGGCTGGGAATGGCGAGCATTTCCAGCAGGACTTTTTGCAGGTAGTTGAGATCCGGTTCGGGGATGGTTCGGGTCATAAAGGTTTCCTTTAGTTGCAAGCTTTGAGCTGCAAGCTTCAAGTTAAAAGCGGTATCTGAGGCTTGCCGGCATTGCTCTAGGCTTGAGGCTTGCAGCTTGTAACTTGAGGCTATCCACTGTGGGGGAATAGCAGGTCCACAAACTTCTCCGCCGTCGGCTGCGGTTCATGGTTGGCCAGGCCGGCCCGTTCGTTGGCTTCGATAAACACGTACTCGGGCTGATCGGCAGCGGGCACCATCAAGTCCAGGCCGACCATGGGGATGTCCAGGGCGCGTGCGGCGCGCACGGCGGCGTCCACCAGGGTGGGATGGAGGATCGCGGTGACGTCCTCCAGGCAGCCGCCGGTGTGCAGGTTGGCGGTGCGGCGCACGGCCAGGGTCTGGCCCCGGGGCAGGATGCTGCTGTAGTCGTAGCCGGCGGCGTGCAGGGTGCGTTCGGTTTCTGCATCCACGGGGATTTTGCTTTCGCCGTCGGTGGCCGCCTGACGGCGTCGGCTCTGGGCTTCGATCAGCGCGCCGATGGAATGCTGGCCGTCACCGGTCACTTCGGCGGGGCGGCGGATCGCGGCGGCGACCACCTCGAAACCGATCACCAGGATGCGCAGGTCCAGGCCTTGGTGAAAGCTCTCCAGCAACACGCGGCTGTCGAACTGGCGCGCGGCTTCGATTGCCTGCTGCACCTCTTCAATGCTCTGCAGATCCACCGCCACGCCCTGGCCTTGTTCGCCATCCAGCGGCTTGACCACGATGCGCTGGTGTTCGTCGAGGAATTCCAGATTGTCATCGGCGCTGCCCGCCAGTTGTTGCGCAGGCAGTTTCAAGCCCGCCGCTTTCAACACCTTGTGGGTGAGGCTCTTGTCCTGGCACAGGGTCATGCTGATCGCGCTGGTCAGGTCGCTCAGCGACTCGCGGCAGCGCACGCGGCGGCCACCATGGCTGAGGGTGAACAAACCGGCATCGGCGTCATCCACCTGCACATCGATGCCGCGTCGATGGGCCTCTTCGACAATGATCCGCGCATACGGGTTGAACCCCGCCTGCGGGCCGGGGCCGAGGAACAGCGGTTGGTTGATACCGTTCTTGCGCTTGATCGCAAAGGTGGTCAGCGCACGGAAGCAGAGCTTGGCGTAGAGGTTCTTGGCCTGGCGATTATCGTGCAGCACAGACAGGTCGAGATAGCTCAGGCCACGGCTCATAAAGTGCTCCACCAAGTGGCGTACCAACACTTCGCCCACGCCGGGGCGTGTGCACAGCGGGTCGACCGCCAGGCACCACAGGCTGCAACCGTTTTCCGGGTCGTGGAAGGCTTTCTGGTGATTGAGGCCCATCACGCTGCCGATCACCGCTCCACTGTCTTCGTCCTCGGCCAGCCAGTACACCGGGCCGCCTTCATGGCGCGGTGTCAGGCGTTCGGCGTCGACCGGCAGCATGCCGCGGCCTTGATACAACTGGTTGACCGCCAGCCAATCGGCCTCGCTCTGCACCCGGCGAATGCGGAAACCGCGAAACACGCGGGTGGACGGGCGATAGTCGCTGAACCACAGGCGCAGGGTGTCGGATGGGTCGAGGAACAACTGCTGCGGATCAATCCCGAGGATCTGCTGGGGCGCGGCCACATACAGCGCGATATCGCGCTCGCCGGGCTGTTCGTTGAGCAGCTCCTGGGCCAGGCTGGCCGGGTCCGGGAAGGTATGGCCGATCAATAGCCGGCCCCAGCCGCAATGCACCGCAATCGGCTCGGCGGCCAGCGGGCTGCCATCTTCGGCCAGGCGCGCTTGCAGGCGCTCGTAGGTCGGCGCCTGGCCCTTTAACAAGCGTTGGCTGTAAGCCGCTGCATGGGGTTTCATCAATCAGATTCCTTGTTCGCTGAGCCACAGGTTCAACGCGGCCAGTTGCCACAGCTTCGAGCCGCGCAACGGGGTCAATTGACCTTGCGGGTCGGTGAGCAGGCGGTCGAGCATGGCCGGGTTGAACAGGCCGCGATCCTGGCTTGGGTCCAGCAGCAGTTCGCGCACCCAATTCAGGGTGTCGCCCTGCAAATGCTTAAGGCCCGGCACCGGGAAGTAGCCTTTCTTGCGGTCGATGACTTCGCTCGGAATCACCCGGCGCGCGGCCTCTTTCAACACTTGCTTGCCACCGTCGGGCAATTTGAATTTGCCCGGCACGCGCGCCGACAGTTCCACCAGGCGGTAGTCGAGGAACGGCGTGCGCGCTTCCAGGCCCCAGGCCATGGTCATGTTGTCGACGCGTTTGACCGGGTCATCCACCAGCATCACCGTGCTGTCCAGGCGCAGGGCCTTGTCCACGGCGGCGTCCGCGCCGGGCATCGCAAAATGCTCGCGCACGAAGTCGCCGGCGGCGTCGTTGGCGGTCAGCCATTTCGGTGCGACGGTGGCGGCGTAGTCATCGTAGCTGCGGTCGAAGAACGCCTCGCGGTAGGCGGCATACGGGTCGCTGGCGCCATCCACCTGCGGGTACCAGTGGTAACCGGCGAACAGCTCATCGGCGCCCTGGCCGCTCTGCACCACCTTGCAATGCTTGGCCACTTCCCGCGACAGCAGGTAGAAGGCGATGCAGTCATGGCTGACCATCGGCTCGCTCATGGCGCGGAACGCCGCCGGCAGTTGTTCGATGATCTCGCTTTCGGCAATGCGCAGTTGGTGGTGACGGGTGCCGTAGTGCTTGGCGATCAGGTCCGAATACTGGAACTCGTCGCCACGCTCGCCGCCGGCGTCTTCAAAACCGATGGAGAAGGTCGACAGGTCCTGCACGCCGACTTCACGCAGCAGGCCGACGAGCATGCTCGAGTCGACGCCGCCGGAAAGCAGCACACCGACATCCACGGCAGCCCGTTGACGAATGGCCACGGCTTCGCGGGTGCTGTCCAACACGCGGTCGGTCCAGTCTTCCAGGCTCAGGTTTTTTTCATCTTCATGGGGGCCGTAGGGCAGCGTCCACCAGGTTTTCTGCTCGGTGTTGCCTTCGGCATCGATGCGCATCCAGGAGGCCGGCGGCAGTTTTTCAATGCCCGCCAGCAGCGTGCGCGGAGCGGGCACGACGGCATGGAAATTCAAGTAGTGATTGAGCGCCACCGGATCGAGGATCGGGTTGATATCACCGCCCTTGAGCAGCGCCGGCAGGGCCGAGGCAAAGCGCAGGCGCTGACCGGTGCGCGACAGGTACAACGGCTTCACGCCGAGACGGTCACGGGCGATGAACAGGCGCTGGGCATCGCGCTCCCAGACGGCAAAGGCAAACATGCCGTTGAGCTTGGGCAGCAGTGCTTCGCCCCAGGCGTGGTAACCCTTGAGCAGCACTTCGGTGTCGCCGCCGGAATAGAAGGCGTAGCCGAGGGCTTCAAGCTCCTGGCGCAATTCCGGAAAGTTATAGATTGCGCCGTTGAACGCCAGGGACAGGCCCAACTGGGCGTCGACCATCGGTTGGGCGGAGCCGTTCGACAGGTCCATGATTTTCAGGCGTCGATGGCCCAGGGCAATCGGCCCTTGGGCATGGAAGCCCCACGCGTCAGGGCCGCGTGGGGCCAAATGATGGGTGATTCGCTCCACCGCTGCGAGGTCCGCAGGTTGGTGATCGAAACGTAACTCGCCAGCTAATCCGCACATAGGTTCCTTACCGGTTTTTCCGTTGGGGAGGGATAGAAAGACCCGCACCAAAATGGCGGGTACCTAGGGACTGACCCGAGGCTATACGCGGAGTTTTAGATCAATAAGTTATATGGCAAACCGCCGCCCCCCATTCGGAACACCCCTGCAGCCTGTGCGGCGTGGGTGAAAGGGGCGGTAATTAAGTCGAGGAGAGATGCAAAAAATCGACGCTTGCGCGGGCTGAACCTGCAGCTATTTGAACCCTTTTGCGCGGTCGCAGCGCTTATCGTCTGGCGTCATTGTTCAACGCGATAAAGGAACATTGCGAATGACGCAAACCACTGATTTGACCCAGGCGCTCGAGCCGGTGCCCCACGACCAATTGATGGCGGCGCTGCTGAATATCACCGGCGACCTGGATAAAGCGCAGGTCTTGCATGGCACGCTGCCGGCCTGGTTGGTCAAGGCTGACTCCCACGTATTGCAGGCCATCGAGCAGGCGTATGCCGACAGCGAGCGCCCCCGTGAAACCCTGCACCGGGTGCTGAACCGTCTGCAACCGCTGGATAAATTCTGTGCCGAACGGCTCAAGGCTTTCCTGGACGGCAAGGGGCATGGGGGCCTCGACATCGAAAACGACACCCTGGAAATCCCCCGGCGCTCGTTCAGCGGTGTGAGCCAGGACCTGGGCGGCCAGGTGGTCGAGACCGTTACCCTGGAGAAGCACAGCCTGCTGCAAGCGGCCATGCAGAATTTCTCCCAGGCGGCTGCCGAGCCTGGCGGCTCGCCGACCACTGCCGTGGTGCGCATCGGCCCCAGGCGCCGAATTGCGCAAACCCTCAGCGCTCAGGCCTTTATCGGCTACTGCCGCGAGCTGAACCTGGGAGAGGCCTATCAGACCCATGTGCGCGAAGTGTTCAACCTGGTGGCGCCCGACCAGGACTTCAATCCTTCGGTGACGCAGGTCGGCCAATCCCGTTGCGTGGACATGCAGATCGACCTGCATCTGGCCCATGCCAAGGGCGATATCGATGCACCGACCCGCGCGTTGCTGCTGGGCCTGGTCAAGGCGGATATGCCCGCCGGTGACATCCGGCAATTGTGGTTCAACCAGCAGCCGCTGACCTGGCAAGGCCTGAACATCGACGGCGCCTGCCTGTGGGGGGTATTGGTGTTTTCCAGTGCATCGGCCGAAGGGTTCTCCAGCGGCCCGATCGTGGTGTATATGCCCAACGAGCCCGTGCGGCCGTGGTACCGCTATGAATCACTGGAGCATTTCAAGCTCTACCTCACCCTCAAGCTTCACGTCAGTACCTATCGTGATTTCTTCAAGGGTTACCTGGACGAGTCCGAGCGTTTCGGTTTTTTCGAGCGTTTTGACCAGGAGGCCATCGTCGTGCGGGTGGCGCCGCTCCCGGTCACAGACAAGTTGTCGACATTCTTTTTCAATGCCTGCGTTGGCAAGATCCAGCTGGATGCGCAGGTATTGGCGGTTCCCAATGCCCAGGCCGATGACGACGCGCGTCGCAAGCGTTTCCAGGATTACCTGGATGTCGGCTTGACGGTGCTCAACGTCGCCGGGTTCGTGGTACCGGTGGTGGGCCAACTGATGACCGGTGTGGCCATTGGGCAATTGCTTGGCGAGATGTTCGAGGGGGTGGATGACTGGCTGCACCATGACAAGCTCGGCGCCCTCAGGCACCTGACGAACATCGCGGAAAACCTCGCTGCCATGGCATTGTTCGCCGCGGGTACAAAAGTCGTGGGCCGGCTGTGGCGAACCACACCGTCGGCGGCGGGGTTCTACGACAGCCTCGAAGCCGTGCGGCTGCCCGACACGTCCACGCGCTTGTGGCGCAGTCGTACCGAGCCGTATCGTCACACCGTCTCGCTCGAAGGCACAGTGGCCAGCCCGCGTGGGGTCTATCAGCTCAATGGCCAGTCCTACGTGAATGTCGACGGCGCGCTGTATTCGATTGTCTTTGACGCCCGCACCGGGCGCTGGCGAGCCCGGCATCCGCAGCGGGATTCGGCCTATCGGCCACCCTTGACCCACAACTACCAGGGCGGCTGGCAGTTCTCGTTCGAGCAGGCGGATGAATGGCGCAGCCCTGACTATATCCTGAGGCGGCTGGACCCCAGTCTCAGCGCCTTACCGGCCGGACACCTGCAGGAGATCGCCGCTATCACCGGCTCGACCTTACCGCGCTTGCAGCAACTGGCCAGGCAGAACCTGCCGCTGCCGGAGCGGCTGCGCGACTGTGCGCTGCGGTTCAAGCTGAACCAGGGGGTTCGCGACCTGATCTGGCAAATGGAGCATCAAGCACCGCTCGATGCGGCCACCACCCGTGTGCAGATGCTGGCCCTGCCACTGATGGACGGGTGGCCCCGTGGGCGTTTTTTCGAACTGCTCGACGACGAGGGCTACCTGCTTGAGCGCCATCCAGACACCGCGCCATTCGATTACGAGGACTTGAGCATCCACCTCACCACGCAACAACTGCGGAACGGACAGATCCTGCCTACCCTGCTGGCTGCACTCGATTCCGAAGAAACCGCGCAATTGCTCGGCGGCACCTTCCACGCCGATGAAGCGCAAGCGGTACTGGCGCGGCGTCTCACCGCCTCGCTCAAGACCACGCATCAGGCGGTCTATGAGCGGCTGCGCATGGATGCCGATTTCATCGATCAGACCGATCACGGCCAGCTCAAGCAGCGCTTGCCGCAATTGCCGATCCGGGTGGCCTGGGAGGTCATGACCCAGGCCTCCACGGCCGAGCGCTGGCACTTGCGCCATACCGGGCGTGTGCCGCTGCGGGTCAGCCAGTGTGCCCGGGAAGCCCTGGAAGCGTTGGAGGAAGACGACGCGCTGGCCGGCCTGTATTTGCCGGAGCTGGCCACCGATGCGACACGGCGCGTGGCCACCGGCTTGCTGCAACGGGTTCCAGGCTGGCCCGAGGATCTGTTCTTGCAGGTGCGCCGCGAAAGCGTACAGGGCGCTGTCCTGGGACAGGTGGGCGACCCAGGCGCTGATATCAGTCGTTTCGTGGTGCAGTCGGCCAAGGGCTTTCGCGCCCACGATGGGCAAGGTAAGGCCTTGGGCGCGCTGGCCGGCGGGCCGGAAGGTTTCTACGAGGCGTTGCTCAACAGTTTGTCTGCCGCCCAACTCGACGCGCTGCGCCTGACCGCGAGCGGCAGGGCCAGCCAGTTGCGGCATGCATTGATTGGCAAGGCCCAGGATGAACGCAATCGCATCGGCCGTTACTTATGGCCCGAGCGCGCGGTACCCGAGGAGCCGGCCCTGTCGTGTGTGCAAGGCTCGCCGCCTGCGCTGCCTCCACAGCCTGCGGGCCTCATGCGCAAAGCTCGCAAACTCTTCCCGTTATTCGATGACCGGCGCCTGTCGACCTTCCTGCAGGACTTGGGCACCGATCACCTGTCCCGGGCCAAAGCCGTGCGCACCCTTGAGCAGCACTATGAGGCACTGCAGCGGGCGCTGAGGCTGTGGGCCAAGGGCAAACCGGCGCAGCCACACTCGGACGTCGCGCTGCAAGACTACCGCCTGGCTCGACACCAGGCCGCACGGGCCATCGAGCGCAGTTGGCAATATGCGTCGCTGGCGCCGGATGAACACCATCGGCAAGTGCCGAGCCTGTCCCTGGACGGCATGGCCATCGGGGCGTTGCCGACCTTGCCGGCGCACGTGCAGTTCGAGCATGTCCGGCAATTGTCATTGAAACGCATGGGGCTCAACGATGACGTTGCGTATTTCCTCAAGCACTTCAAGGGGCTGCGCAGCCTGGAGTTGAACGGTAATCGGCTGACGCGGCTGCCGGAAGTGCTCCAGCACATGCCGTGGCTCAGGCAGCTGTACATGGCCGATAACCACCTGCAACTGACCGAGTACACCCGCACCAAACTTGCGGACCTGAAGAGCCTGGTCGTGCTCGACCTGAGCAACAATCCCCTGGTGGACCCGCCGGTCGTCAACAAGATGTTCGAGTTGCGCAACCTGATGCTGCGCAACTGCCGGCTGACCAGTCTGCCCACCGGCTTTACCCGCGTTCCGTACCTGGAGCAACTCGACCTGCGGGACAATGACATCGCCAGTTTGCCGGCATGGTTGTTCAATGCGCCGCGCGAGCACACCGAAGTCATCAATGTGCGGCATAACCCTTTGGACGCCAGCACTCGTCAGGCCTTGAACCGTTACCGGGACACCATCGGCGTGGGCATGGGCTTCGTGGAGGATGACATTGCGCGACTCAACGAGCAGACCGCACGTGAGCTGTGGCTGGGCGATGAGCGCGCGACGCACTTCGCCGAAAAGGCCGAGACCTGGCTGGGGCTCAAGGATGAACCCGGCTCCGACGGCCTGTTCAAATTATTGGCCGGCCTGGGCGGAGCCGCCGACACCAGCCACGTGCGCGAGGACATGAACCGCCGCATCTGGCGCGTGCTGGATGCCGCCGCAGCCGATACCCGACTGCGTGCCGAGGTCTTCGAGCGCGCGGCCACGCCGTTGAACTGTGATGACGCCGCTGCCGTGAGCTTCAGTAGCCTGGAGGTGCTGGTTGAAATCCACGAGGCCGCGCAGCGGGTGGAGGGCGGCAGGGTCACGGCCAAGCCGCTGCTCAGGTTGGCCAGGGGCTTGTTTCGCCTCGACCGCCTGGAGTCCATGGCCAGCCGGCACAGCGCCGAGCATCCGACGCTCGATCCGCTGGAGGTCAGCCTGGCTTATCGCACCGGGCTGGTGGAGCGCTTTCATTTGCCCGGGCAGCCCCGGCATATGCGCTTCGCCAGCCTGGCTGGGGTAACCGAGCATATGCTGGAGGTTGCCGAAGCGCAGTTGAAGGAGGCCGAGCTTTCCCCGCAACTGCTGAACTATATGGTGAAGCTGCCATTCTGGAGCAGTTACCTGAGGCGCACCCATGGCGGTTCGTTCGACACCCTGACCCAGCCCTTTGGCGAGCGCATGGAAGCGGTGTGGGCGCAAAGGGAAAGCTTGGGTGACGCTGACTATCACACCCAGATGGGCGCGATCCAGCGCGCGCGGGAAAGCGCCGAGCTCGTTGAGCTCAAACGCCTGACCCAGGAGGCGTTGAGGTTCGATGCGCTGGGCACCTGCGAATTGTCCCCGGCGGGTTGAAGCGCCGCCTACGGGGTCGTTTTTGCAACGTTGCTGCGAATCAACCCGCGCACCGCAAAGCGATTCGGGTGACAGGCCTCGGCCACGCTGCGGGGCAGGGGCAGCGGTTCGTTGTCCAGCCATGCCGCCAGCAACTCGCCGGACAGCGGCGCGGTGATCAGGCCCCGGGAGCCGTGGCCGCTGTTGATGTACAGGCCGTCCAGCCACGGGCAAGTGGCCTGTGGCGTGTGGCGGGCATCTTTGCGCAGCACGTCGTAGGCCTGGGCGAATGCCAGGCTGTCGGCCAGCGGCCCGACAATCGGCAAGTAGTCCGGGCTGGTGCAGCGGAAGGCGGCGCGGCCCTCCAGGGTCTCTGCGGCAAGGTCGGCGGCGTGCAGGCGCTGGGCCAGGTCCGGGGAAATCTCTTGCAGCAGCTCAAGGTTACCGGCGTGCTCGGCGGCGGTAGGGGTGAGGTCATCGTTGTTGAAATCAAAGCTGGCCCCCAGGGTGTGTTCGCCCAGGCGAGCCGGCGCCACGTAGCCCTCGGCACACACCACCGTGGCCAGGGCCTGGCTGGCGGCGGTCTGGGGCAGGCGGGTGATCTGCCCGCGAATCCGCTTGAGGGGCAACTCGGCGCCGGCGGCAAATCGTTTGACCTCAGCGGCCCCGGCCAGCACCACCACGGGGGCGCTGGCCAGCAGCCGATCACCGTCCCAGGCCTGCCAGTGGCCGTCGACTTTGCGCAGGTCCAGCACCTCATGATGGGCCAGCACCTCGATACCTGGCTGGCGCGCCTGCCATTGGCACAGCGCGGGTGGATGCACCCAGCCGCCTTCGGGGAAAAACAGCCCGCCCTGTTCCAGGCCCACCCCGGCGCGAGCCTGGGCTTGAGCCTTATCCAGCAGATGCAGCAGCTGCGGGGCGAATGCCTGGGCCAGTTGCGCCTGGCGTTCGGCCTCCTTGGCATTGAAGGCCAGTTGCAGCACGCCGCAGCCGTCCCAATCCACCCCGCGTTGCAGGTGCTCCAGCAGGCGCCGGGTGTACCCGAACCCGCTGACGATCATCTGCGACAACGCCGTGCCGTGTGCCGACAGCTTGAGATAAAGCACCCCTTGCGGATTGCCGGAGGCCTCCTGGGCGAGGCCGCCATGGCGCTCCAACAGGCTGACCTGCCAGCCCCGCGCCGCCAGGCTGGCCGCGCTGGCGCAGCCGGCCAGGCCGCCGCCGATCACCAGGGCGTGGCGCTCGCCAGTGGGCATGGTCGGGCGGGCGAACCAGGGTTTGGCGGCGGCCGGTGCCGGCGTGTCGGTCGGCCAGCCGAGAAACTCCCCGCGCAGGATTTCCCACTTGTGGCCGATGCCCGGCGTACGCTTCATCTTGAAACCGGCGGCGTTGATCAGCCGGCGCACCCAGCCGGTGCTGGTGAAGGTGCTGATGGTCGAGCCCGGGGCCGCCAGGCGTGCCAGCTCGGCAAACAGTTCGGCGCTCCACATCTCGGGGTTTTTCGCCGGGGCGAAGCCGTCGAGAAACCACGCGTCGATCTGCGCATCCAGTTGCGGCAACTGTTCCAGGGCATCGCCGATCAGCAGCGTGAGGGTGACGCGGCCGTTGTCCAGCACCAGGCGCTGGAAGCCTTGGTGGATGGCGATGTAGTGCGCCAGCAGTTGCTCGGCGAACGGCGCCAGCTCGGGCCAGAGGGCGAGGGCGCGTTGCAGGTCGGCGTGGCTCAGGGGGTACTTTTCCACGCTGACAAAATGCAGGCGCGCACCGGCCACGGCGTGTTGCTCGAACAACTGCCAGGTACAGAGGAAATTCAGGCCGGTGCCGAAGCCGGTTTCGCCAATCACCAGACGCCCGCCCGCCGGCAGGGCGGCGAAGCGCTCCTGCAAGCGGTTCTGTTGCAGGAACACATAGCGGGTTTCGTCCAGGCCCGATTGGTCGGAGAAATACACGTCGTCGAACACCCGCGAGTGCGGGCGACCTTGATCATCCCAGTCGAGCTGGGCGTGGGTTACGGGGTTCATGGGCGGCTCGGTAAAGGCAAGGCGGCCATTCTAGCCGATCAACAGGCTTTGAATTGACCCACGGCAAGCCCCGGTGGAATTTCCTCCCGCGCGTTGTTGCCCAATCCGCTAGTCTTGCTCACTTCTGGAACGGAGCCGCCCATGTTCGAATCTGCCGAAATCGGTCACGCCATCGACAAAGACACCTTTGAGGCCGAAGTGCCCGCCCTGCGCGAGGCTTTGCTGGAGGTGCAGTACGAGTTGCAACAGCAAAAGCGCTTCCCGGTGATCATCCTGATCAACGGCATCGAAGGCGCCGGTAAAGGTGAGACGGTCAAACTGCTGAATGAATGGATGGACCCGCGCCTGATCGAGGTGCGCACCTTCGACCAGCAGACCGACGAAGAACTGGCCCGCCCCCCGGCCTGGCGCTACTGGCGCCAACTGCCTGCCAAAGGCCGCATGGGCATTTTTTTCGGCAACTGGTACAGCCAGATGCTGCAAGGCCGGGTGCACGGCGAGATCAAGGATGCGCGGCTCGACCAGGCCATCGCCGGCGCCGAGCGCCTGGAGAAGATGCTCTGCGATGAAGGCGCGCTGATCTTCAAGTTCTGGTTTCACCTGTCCAAGAAGCAAATGAAGGCACGGCTCAAGGCCCTGGCCGACGACCCGTTGCACAGTTGGCGCATCAGCCCGCTGGACTGGCAGCAATCCGAGACCTACGACAAGTTCGTGCATTTCGGCGAGCGCATCCTGCGCCGTACCAGCCGCGATTACGCGCCCTGGCATGTGATTGAAGGCGTCGACGCCAACTACCGCAGCCTCACCGTGGGCAAGATCCTGCTCGAAGGCCTGCAGAATGCCCTGAAGCTGCCCAAGGGCAAGGCCAGCGGGATGAACCCGGCGCCGTTGCCCTCGGCCATCGACCAGATGAGCCTGCTCAACAGCCTCGACATGACCCTGAGCCTGGACAAGGACGATTACGAAGAACAGCTGATTACCGAGCAGGCGCGCTTCTCCGGCCTGATGCGCGACAAACGCATGCGCAAGCACGCGCTGGTGACGGTCTTCGAAGGTAACGACGCGGCGGGCAAGGGCGGGGCGATCCGTCGGGTGGCGGCCGCGCTCGACCCGCGCCAGTACCACATCGTGCCGATTGCCGCGCCCACCGAGGATGAACGGGCCCAGCCGTACCTGTGGCGGTTCTGGCAGAAGATCCCGGCGCGGGGCAAATTCACCGTGTTCGACCGCTCGTGGTACGGCCGCGTGCTGGTGGAACGTATCGAGGGCTTCTGCACCACGGCCGACTGGATGCGCGCCTATGGCGAGATCAATGACTTCGAGGAGCAACTGCGCGACGCCGGTGTGATCGTGGTCAAGTTCTGGCTGGCCATCGACAAGCAGACCCAACTGGAACGCTTCCAGGCCCGTGAGGAAATCCCTTTCAAGCGCTTCAAGATCACCGAAGACGACTGGCGCAACCGCGACAAATGGGACGACTACCGCGCCGCCGTGGGCGATATGGTCGACCGCACCAGCACCGAGGTTTCGCCGTGGACGCTGGTGGAGGCCAACGACAAGCGCTGGGCGCGGGTCAAGGTGTTGCGCACCATCAACCTTGCCCTGGAGGAAGCGTTCGCCAAGTCCGACAAGCACGACAAGAAGAAAAAGAAATAACCACTGGCCTGGTGTTGTTCAGGATGCAGCCCTCTGTGGTGAGCGGGCCGGTTGTGGTGAGCGGGCCTGTTTTGGTGAATGGGCCTGTTGTGGTGAGCGGGCTTGCCCCGCGCTGGGCTGCGAAGCGGCCCCAAAACCAGCCAATAAGGTCTGCCTGAAATAACGCGGCGCCTTGGTCAGGGCCGCTTCGCAGCCCAGCGCGGGGCAAGCCCGCTCACCACAACAAGCCCGTTTGCCACTACAAGCCTGCTTGCCACGATAAGCCTGCTCACCACAACCGGCCCGCTTGCCACAACTAGCCGGCCAGCCACAGGTTTATGTCCGTCACCATGCTTTTGTATACGCCGGATGAATGATCGTCGCGGTGGGGCAGGCCTGGATCTATCCTCGATCCATCTCCCCACAACGACAAGATCGAGGTAGCCCATGCGTGAAGTAGTGATCGTCGACAGCGTGCGAACCGGCCTGGCCAAATCCTTTCGCGGCAAGTTCAACCAGACCCGCCCGGATGACATGGCGGCCCATTGCGTCAACGCACTGCTGACCCGCAACGGCATCGACCCGGCCAGCGTCGAGGATTGCATCGTCGGCGCGGGTTCGAACGAAGGCGCCCAGGGCTACAACATCGGGCGCAACGTGGCCGTGCTGTCGCAATTGGGCACAGGTACGGCGGGCATGACCCTCAACCGGTTCTGCTCGTCGGGCTTGCAGGCGATTGCGATTGCGGCCAACCAGATCGCGTCGGGTTGCAGCGACATCATCGTTGCCGGTGGCGTCGAGTCCATCAGCCTGACCATGAAAAGCGTCAACACCGATAACCTGATCAACCCGCTGCTCAAGGAGCAGGTGCCGGGCATTTACTTCCCCATGGGCCAGACCGCGGAAATCGTCGCCCGCCGCTATGACGTCAGCCGCGAAGAACAGGACCTCTACGCCCTGCAAAGCCAGCAGCGCACCGCCCAGGCCCAGGCGGAGGGCTTGTTTGATGATGAAATCGTGCCGATGGCGGTCAAGTACAAGGTCGAGGACAAGAACACTGGCGCTGTGCAGATCCTTGACGGCGTGGTCGACCGCGATGACTGCAACCGCCCGGACACCACGTTGGCCAGCCTCTCTGGGTTGAAGCCCGTATTTGCCGAAGACGGCTCGGTGACGGCGGGTAACTCCTCGCAGCTCTCCGACGGTGCCTCGATGACCCTGGTGATGAGCCTGGAGAAAGCCCTGGCACTGGGACTCAAGCCCAAGGCGTTTTTCCGCGGTTTCACCGTGGCCGGTTGCGAGCCGGATGAGATGGGGATCGGCCCGGTGTTCTCGGTGCCCAAGCTGCTCAAGGCGCGGGGCTTGCAGGTGGCGGACATCGACCTGTGGGAACTCAACGAGGCCTTTGCGTCGCAGTGCCTGTATGCGCGCAATCGCCTGGGCATCGATAACGCCAGGTACAACGTCAACGGCGGCTCGATTTCCATCGGCCACCCGTTCGGCATGACCGGCTCGCGGCAGGTGGGGCACCTGGTGCGTGAGCTGCAACGGCGCAATGTGCGTTATGGCATCGTCACCATGTGCGTGGGTGGCGGCATGGGCGCCACGGGGCTGTTCGAAGCCGTGCGCTGATCAGTGTGGGAGGGGCAGTGCGACGATTCGACTTGCCCCTCCCACATTTTAACTGCGGCGTATCCCAATTCGCTCACTTCCCCCTAGAATGCCCGCTCCACTTCCTCTGGCTTCTGGGGCACTCATGCACATCTCTTCCGGCCGCTGGGTCTACGGTTTTCTCCTGACCCTGCTGACCGCGCTGCTCTGGGGCATTCTGCCGATCAAGCTCAAGCAAGTGTTGCAGGTGATGGACCCGATCACGGTCACCTGGTTTCGCCTGGTGGTGGCCGGCAGTTGCCTGTTCGTGTACCTCGCCGCGACCAGGCGCCTGCCCAGTCGTAAAGTACTCGGCCCCAGGGGCGGCTGGCTGGTGGCGATGGCGGTGTGCGGCCTGGTGGGCAACTACGTGTTGTACCTGGTGGGCCTGAAACTGCTCAGCCCCGGCACTGCGCAACTGGTGGTGCAGATGGGCCCGATCTTCCTGATGATCGCCAGCGTGTTTGTGTTCAAGGAACGTTTCAGCGTCGGGCAGTGCGTGGGCCTGGTGGTGCTGATCGTCGGCTTCGGTCTGTTCTTCAACCAACGCCTGGGAGAGTTGCTGACGTCCCTTGGCGCCTACACCGCCGGCGTGCTGACGATCCTGCTGGCGACTTCGGTCTGGGTGTTCTATGCCCTGGGCCAGAAGCAGTTGCTGACCGTGTGGAATTCGCTGCAAGTGATGATGGTGATCTACCTGTCGTGCGCCGTGCTGCTGACGCCGTGGGCGCATCCGCTGGAGGCCCTGCAACTGAGCCCGCTGCAAGGCTGGCTGTTGCTGGCGTGCTGCATGAACACCCTGGTGGCCTACGGTGCATTTGCCGAAGCCCTGGCTCACTGGGAAGCCTCACGGGTGAGTGCGACCCTGGCCCTGACGCCGTTGGTGACCTTTGTCGCGGTGGCGTTGGCGGCGTGGCTGTGGCCGGACTATGTGCAGGCCGAAGAGATCAATGCCCTGGGCTATTTCGGCGCGCTGGTGGTGGTGCTGGGGTCGGCGGCGGTGGCGCTGGCGCCGTCGTTGCTCGCCGGGCTCAAGGCCCGGCGGCTACGCATGGCGTCCTAGGCGCCCAGCATGTTTTCCGGGCGTACCCACTGGTCGAACTCAGCGTCGGTGAGGTAGCCCAGGTCCAACGCCGCTTCCCGAAGGGTCAAGCCTTCGGTGTAGGCCTTCTTGGCGATCTCTGCCGACTTGTCATAGCCGATGTGCGGGTTGAGCGCCGTGACCAGCATCAGCCCGCGCTCCAGGTGCTCGGCCATTTTCCCGGCGTCGGGTTCGAGGCCGGCGATGCAGTGCTCCTGGAAGTTATTGCAGCCATCGGCCAGCAGGCGGATCGATTCCAGCAGGTTGTGGATGATCACCGGCTTGTACACGTTCAACTGCAAATGCCCCTGGCTCGCTGCGATGCCGATGGTCACGTCATTGCCCAGCACCTGGCAGGCCAGCATCGACAGTGCCTCGCACTGGGTCGGGTTGACCTTGCCGGGCATGATCGAGCTGCCAGGCTCGTTGGCCGGCAGTTTCACCTCCGCAAGTCCGGCACGCGGGCCGGAGCCCAGCAGGCGCAGGTCGTTGGCGATTTTCATCAGGGCCACGGCCAGGGTTTTCAGGGCGCCGTGCAGGGTCACGATCGGTTCATGGCCGGCCAATGCGGCGAATTTGTTCGGCGCGGTGACGAAGGGCAGGCCCGACAAAGCCGCCAATTCCGAGGCGATCGCCTCGCTGAAGCCATGGGGCGCATTCAGCCCGGTGCCCACCGCCGTGCCACCTTGGGCCAGCTCGCATACCTGGGGCAGGGCGCTGCGGATCGCCCGTTCGGCGTAGTCGAGCTGGGCGATAAACGCCGAGAGTTCCTGGCCGAAGGTGATCGGCGTGGCATCCATCATGTGGGTGCGGCCCGTCTTTACCAGCTTTGCATGCCGCGCCGACAGTTCCGCGAGGCCGCCGGACAGTGTATTGATCGCCGGCAACAATTGCTGGTGCACCGCTTGCACCGCCGCAATGCTCATGGCGGTAGGGAAGCAGTCGTTGGAGCTTTGGGAGCGGTTCACATGATCGTTGGGGTGCACCGGGCTCTTGCCGCCACGGGGCTTGCCCGACAGCTCGTTGGCGCGGCCGGCGATGACCTCGTTGGCGTTCATGTTGCTCTGGGTGCCGCTGCCGGTTTGCCAGACGACCAGGGGGAACTGGTCATCATGTTGGCCATCGAGCACTTCGTCGGCGGCCTGTTCGATCAGGCGGGCAATGTCGGCGGGCAGGTCACCGTTGCGGTCGTTGACCCGGGCGGCGGCCTTCTTGATCAGGGCCAGTGCGTGCAGTACCGCGAGGGGCATGCGCTGCTCGCCGATGGCGAAATTCACCAGCGAGCGTTGGGTCTGGGCGCCCCAGTAAGCGTCTTCCGGGACTTCCACGTCTCCCAGGCTGTCGGTTTCGATACGGCTCATCGGGCACTCTCCTTCAGGTTCGTTTGCGCAGTTTAGGCCCTGATCGGCCTGGGGGGTTCCCTAAAAGACTTTTCATCGGATTCATTCACTGCAATCCGCGCCCGGTCAGGCCCGGGGTTGAGCCGCAGCGTTTTTTAGGCGCAGAATGGGCGCCCTTGGGGTCTTACCTCGCCTGCTAGAAAAGGAAACTCGATGACTCGTCTTCGTGCCATCTGTACCGCGGTTGCTCTGGTTTGCGCCAGCGGCCAGGTTTTTGCCGATACCGCCAGCCACAACGCCAGTGCCGAAGCCTTCCTTACCCTGGCCCATGCCGACAAGCTGGGTACCCCGGTGTACATGCAAGTGCAGCAAATGTTCGCCCAGCGTTTCGAACAGACCAAGGCGCCTGCCGCCAAGCAGTCCGTACTGGACAGCTACCAGGCCAAGGCCAACGCCGCCCTGGACCAGGCCATCGGCTGGCCGAAGCTGAAGCCGGACATGGTCAAGCTCTACACCACCAACTTCAGCGAATCCGAGCTCAAGGACCTGGTTGCCTTCTACCAGTCGCCACTGGGCAAGAAAGTCCTGGAAAAAATGCCGCAACTGACCCAGCAATCGGCCCAGATGACCCAGGCCAAGCTGGAAAGCGCCGTGCCGGTGGTGAACAAGCTGTTGGAAGACATGACCAACGAGCTGACGCCAAAAGCCGCCGCACCGGCCAAGAAGAAGTAAGCAGGAATGACCATGCAACAGCGTATCGAAACGGCGCTCGCCGCCCTGGCCCCGGAGCACTTGAGCGTGCTGGATGAAAGCCATATGCACAGCCGTGGGTTGCAGACCCACTTCAAGGCCGTGCTGGTCAGCCAGCAGTTCGAGGGGCTTAACCGCGTCAAGCGCCACCAGAAGGTCTACGCCACCCTGGGTGACCTGATGAGCGAATTTCATGCGCTGGCGCTGCATACCTACACGCCCGAAGAATGGGCGAAAATCGACGCAGCCCCGGCCTCGCCGACCTGCGCCGGCGGGCATCGCTGATACGCGGGTGTCTCTGACACCCTGCATTTGCTAGAATCCGCAGCGCGCCGCTCAGCCGGCGCGTTTTTTTTGCATCCGGTTCACCCCTTACGAGGGTAGCCACCTGGAGAGAACACCCATGACTCAACCGATTGTCGTGGCGGCACTGTATAAGTTCGTCACCCTCGAAGATTACGTCGCCCTGCGCGAGCCACTGCTGCAGGCGATGGTCGACAACGGCATCAAAGGCACCTTGCTGATCGCCGAAGAAGGCATCAACGGCACCGTTTCCGGCAGCCGCGAAGGCATTGATGGCCTGATGGCCTGGCTGAAGAACGACCCGCGCATGGACGACATCGATCACAAAGAGTCGTACTGCGATGAGCAGCCGTTCTACCGCACCAAGGTCAAGCTCAAGAAAGAGATCGTGACCCTGGGCGTCGAAGGCGTCGACCCGAACAAGAAAGTCGGCACCTATGTCGACCCGCAGGACTGGAACGCGCTGATCAGCGACCCCGAAGTGCTGTTGATCGACACCCGCAACGACTACGAAGTGTCGATCGGCACCTTCGAAGGCGCAATCGACCCGAAAACCACCAGTTTTCGTGAATTTCCCGACTATATCAAAGCCAACTTCGACCCGGCCAAGCACAAGAAGGTCGCCATGTTCTGCACCGGCGGCATTCGTTGCGAGAAGGCGTCGAGCTACATGCTCAGCGAAGGTTTCGATGAGGTCTACCACCTCAAGGGTGGCATCCTGAAGTACCTCGAAGAGGTGCCGCAGGCAGAAACCAAATGGCAGGGCGACTGCTTTGTGTTCGACAATCGTGTCACTGTGCGCCACGACCTGAGCGAAGGCGACTACGATCAATGTCATGCCTGCCGCACACCGGTGAGCGCCTCCGACCGCGCATCCGAACACTATGTGGCTGGCATCAGTTGCCCCCATTGCTGGGATAAGCTGCCGGAGAAAACCCGTCGCAGCGCGATCGACCGGCAAAAGCAGATTGAGCTGGCCAAGGCCCGCAATATGCCGCACCCGATTGGCTTCAACTACAAGCAAACCCCTTCCGAGGCCTGACCCATGCCCGCGCGCCTGCTCTATGTGATGGACCCAATGTGTTCCTGGTGCTGGGGCTTTGCCCCGGTGGCGCAGGCGCTGGTCGAGCAGGCCCAGGCGGCCGGCGTGGACGTGCACCTGGTGGTGGGCGGCTTGCGTACCGGCAGCGGCGCGGCACTGGAACCGACCACGCGGCGCTACATCCTCGAGCACTGGCAGGCGGTCACCGACGCCACCGGCCAGCCGTTCAAGCGCGATGGCGCGTTGCCCGACGGCTTTGTCTACGACACCGAGCCTGCGTGTCGCGCCATTGTTACCGCGCGTAGCCTGGCACCGGATTGCGCATGGACGTTGTTAGGGCTGATCCAGCGCGCGTTTTATGTCGAGGGCCGTGACGTGACCCTCGCCAGTGTGCTGGTGGAGCTGGCTGAAGAGGCGGGCATCCCGCGCATCGAGTTTGCCGGCGCATTCGACCGTGCCGAGCAGCATGCCGCGACGGCCGCTGACTTCACCTGGGTCCAGGACCTGGGGATCGCCGGGTTTCCGACCTTGCTTGCCGAGCGTAATGGCCAGTTGGCGTTGCTGACTAACGGCTACCAGCCGCTGTCCGAGCTGTCACCGTTGTTGGGGCGATGGCTGGAGCGAGCAACCTGTGCATGACCAGTCACCACGCACCGACCGACTGACCTGGGCGGAAATTCGCCGCCTGGCCCTGCGGCACAAGAAGTCCCTGTGGATCGCCAATGGCGTCGCCGTGCTGGCGACCCTGTGCAGTGTGCCGATTCCCCTGCTGTTGCCGTTGCTGGTGGATGAAGTGCTGTTGGGACACGGCGATGCCGCGCTCAAGGTCATGAACCACGCATTGCCCCTGGGGTGGCAGAAGGCGGCCGGCTATATCGGCCTGATGCTGCTGGTGACGCTGTTTCTGCGTTGTGGCGCGCTGCTGTTCAACGTGGTGCAGGCGCGGTTGTTTGCGCGCTTGGCCAAGGACATCGTGTACCGCATCCGCGTGCGCCTGATCGAGCGGCTCAAGCGCATCTCCCTGGGCGAATACGAAAGCCTGGGCAGCGGGACCGTCACCACCCACCTGGTCACCGACCTGGATACGCTGGACAAGTTTGTCGGTGAAACCCTCAGCCGTTTCCTGGTGGCCATGCTGACCCTGGTGGGTACCTCGGCGATCCTGGTGTGGATGCATTGGCAACTGGCGCTGCTGATCCTGCTGTTCAATCCGTTGGTGATCTACGCCACGGTGCAGTTGGGCAAGCGCGTCAAGCACCTGAAGAAGCTGGAAAACGACAGCACCTCGCGCTTTACCCAGGCCCTGACCGAAACCCTGGATGCCATCCAGGAAGTGCGCGCCGGCAACCGCCAGGGCTTTTTCCTCGGGCGCCTCGGCCAGCGGGCCCAGGAAGTGCGTGACTACGCCATTCACTCGCAATGGAAAACCGACGCTTCGAGCCGCGCCAGTGGGTTGCTGTTCCAGTTCGGTATCGACATCTTCCGTGCGGCGGCGATGCTCACCGTGCTGTTTTCCGACCTGTCCATCGGCCAGATGCTCGCGGTGTTCAGCTACCTGTGGTTCATGATCGGCCCGGTGGAGCAACTGCTTAACCTGCAATACGCCTACTACGCGGCAGGCGGGGCGCTGACGCGGATCAACGAACTGCTGGCGCGTGCCGATGAGCCGCAATATGCCGGCGGTGCTGATCCGTTCACCGGGCGCGACACCGTGGGCATCGAAGTGCGCGGCCTGGACTTCGGCTACGGCGAAGAACTGGTACTCGACCAGTTGAACCTGACCATCGCGCCCGGTGAGAAGGTGGCAATCGTCGGCGCCAGCGGCGGTGGCAAAAGCACCCTGGTGCAATTGTTGCTCGGGCTCTACACGCCCCAGGCGGGCAGTATCCGTTTTGGTGGTGCCACCCAGCAGGAGATTGGCCTGGAGACCCTTCGCGAGCACGTTGCGGTGGTGCTGCAACACCCGGCGCTGTTCAACGACACCGTGCGCGCCAACTTGACCATGGGCCGGGAGCGCAGCGACCAGGCCTGTTGGCAGGCACTGGAAATCGCCCAGTTGGATGCTACCGTCAAGGCACTGCCCTTGGGCCTGGACAGTGTGGTGGGGCGTTCCGGGGTGCGTTTTTCCGGTGGGCAGCGCCAGCGTCTGGCGATTGCGCGCATGGTCCTGGCCGAATCCAAGGTGGTGATACTCGACGAAGCAACCTCCGCCCTGGACGCCGCCACCGAGTACAACCTGCACCAGGCGCTGGCACGGTTCCTCAGCGGGCGTACTACACTGATCATCGCCCACCGTCTGTCGGCTGTTAAGCAAGCGGATCGAGTCTTGGTGTTCGACGGCGGTCACATTGCCGAGGATGGTGACCATCAGCAGCTGATTGCCGATGGCGGGCTGTACGCCAAACTGTATGGACACTTGCAACAGGTACGTTGATTTAGCCTAGGCTGAGCTATCGAAAGCGGGTTTTCGCGTGCGTATCCAGCAGTGCATGTGCAAGGGACTTCATGAAGCAAAAGCGGACTTTAGGAACGCCCCGGTTGTTGGGCATTGTCTGGCCATTTATCGCCGTGGTGCTGTTCCAGGCATTATTGGGCTGCGTCAGTCTCTACGTGCTTTCGGCCGTGCGTGGTTACGTGGCCGGCGAGAGCCTGTGGTCCAAGGGCCAGAAGGACGCCATCTATTACCTGACGCTCTACGCCGATAATCGCGACGCCGGCACGTACCTCAAGTACCAGCAGGCCATTGCCGTGCCCCAGGGCGGGCACGAACTGCGCATTGCCCTTGACCGTCCCGTGCCCGACCTTGCCGCAGCCCGCCTGGGTATCCTCAAAGGGGGCAACCATCCGGATGATGTCTCCAGCCTGATCTGGCTGTACCTCAACTTTCGCCATTTCAGCTACCTGGAAAAAGCCATCCAACTGTGGACCGTAGGCGATGGTTACCTGCTTCAACTGGATGACCTGGCCCGCGAGATGCACCAGGCGATCATTCACGACCAGATCGGCGCCAACGATGTGCGCCAGTGGAAGGCGCATATCATCGCCATCAACGAAGGCGTGACACCCGCCGCCAAGGCCTTCAGCGATGCTCTCGGCGAAGGTTCGCGCATGATTCTGCGGTTGCTGGTCATCACGAACCTGGCGACGGCCCTGGGCCTGATCGTATTGGCACTGTTGCGCACCCATAAGCTGCTGGCCCAGCGCCATGCCTTCGCCGATGCCTTGCAGGAAGAAAAGGAGCGGGCGCAGATCACCCTGGAGTCGATTGGCGACGGGGTGATCACCACCGACGTCGACGGTGCCATTACCTATATGAACCCGGCGGCCGAGGCGCTGACTCACTGGCACTCGGCGCAGGCCCAGGGCCAGCCCCTGGCAGCGTTGTTCAAGTTGCTGGAAGACCACGTACAGCCGGACGGCTTCACCTTGATCGAACACATCGTCAAGGGCCAGCTCAGCGGCGGCAGCGAGCATTCGAAGACGATCCAGCGCCTGGATGGCAGCACGGTCTCGGTCACCCTGGTGGGCGCGCCGATCCGCAGCGCCGGCAAGGTCTCGGGCGCGGTGCTGGTGCTGCATGACATGACCCAGGAGCGCCAGTACATCGCCAATCTGTCATGGCAGGCGACCCACGATGCGCTGACCGGCCTGGCCAACCGCCGCGAATTCGAGTATCGCCTGGAGCAGGTGCTGCACCCGGCAGGGCAGGCGCAGGCCGGGCGGCATGCGTTGATGTTCCTGGACCTGGACCAGTTCAAGCTGGTCAACGACACCTGCGGCCATGCGGCGGGCGACGAACTGTTGCGGCACATCTGCGCGCTGTTGCAGTCGGACCTGCGCGAAGGTGACACCCTGGCGCGCCTGGGCGGCGATGAATTCGGCATCCTGCTGGAGAACTGCCCGGTGGCGGTGGCGGAAAAAATCGCCGAAAGCCTGCGTCATACCGTGCAGAGTCTGCATTTCGTATGGAAGGGGCGGCCGTTCATGACCACCGTGAGTATCGGCCTGGTACACATTGCCAGCACCCCGACCACCCTGGAAGCCTCGCTGCGGGCCGCCGACATGGCGTGCTACATGGCTAAGGAAAAAGGCCGCAACCGCGTGCAGGTGTACCACGCCGACGACTCCGAACTGTCCCTGCGCTTTGGTGAAATGGCCTGGGTGCAGCGCCTGCACATGGCGCTGGAGGAGAACCGCTTTTGCCTGTACTCCCAGGAAATTTCCCCCCTCGGGCATACCGACGGCGGCAATGGGCATATCGAAATACTGCTGCGCCTGCACGATGAGGCGGGGCGTGTAATCCTGCCGGACAGCTTTATCCCGGCCGCCGAGCGCTATGGTTTGATGACGTCCCTGGACCGTTGGGTGGTGGAGAATGTATTTGAGATTATTGCCCGTTGCATTAACGAGCGTCCGGGCCGTCCCATGGCCCTGTGTGCGATCAATCTGTCAGGTATAACGATTGGCGATGATGACTTTCTCGGATTCCTGCGAGAGAAATTTCATACTTACGCTATTCCGCCCAGCATGATCTGTTTTGAAATTACCGAAACCAGTGCCATTGCAAACTTGGGCAGTGCCATCCGCTTTATTAATGAACTCAAGGCCTTAGGTTGCCATTTTTCGCTGGATGACTTTTGCGCCGGAATGTCCTCATTCGCTTATCTCAAACATTTACCTGTAGACTTCCTGAAGATCGATGGAAGTTTCGTAAAGGATATGCTGGACGACCCGATTAACCGCGCGATGGTTGAAGTGATCAATCACATCGGCCATGTCATGGGTAAGCGCACAATTGCCGAGTTTGTTGAAACACCGCAAATCGAACAGGCCCTGCTCGATATTGGTGTGGATTACGCTCAGGGCTACCTGATTGAACGACCGCAATTGTTTACCTTCGATAGCTTGCAGTGTCGACCCGTGCGGCCGCAGCCTCTGTTATTCAGGGCGCCCGGCACATTCCGCTGAAACATTTGCCGGTCTGTAAATCACACTTAAAAAGGAGCCTTAATAGTGATCGACACATTCAGCAGAACCGGCCCGCTTATGGAAGCCTCAAGCTACCCCGCCTGGGCTCAGCAATTGATCCAGGACTGCAGCGAGAGCAAGCGCCGGGTTGTCGAACACGAACTGTACCAACGCATGCGTGACAACACGCTCAGCGCCAAGACCATGCGTCACTACCTGATCGGTGGCTGGCCCGTGGTGGAACAGTTTGCCTTGTACATGGCACAGAACCTCACCAAGACCAAGTTTGCCCGCCATCCGGGGGAAGACATGGCGCGCCGTTGGTTGATGCGCAATATCCGTGTGGAGCTGAACCACGCGGACTATTGGGTGCATTGGGCGCGTGCCCATGGCGTCAGCCTCGAAGAACTGCAGGCCCAGGACGTGCCGCCGGAGTTGCATGCGCTGAGCCACTGGTGCTGGCACACCAGCTCGGCCGATTCGTTGATCGTGGCCATTGCCGCGACCAACTATGCGATCGAGGGGGCGACGGGGGAATGGTCGGCGGTGGTGTGCTCCACCGGCGTGTATGCGGCAGCCTTTCCCGAGGAAGAGCGCAAGCGTGCGATGAAGTGGTTGAAGATGCACGCCCAGTACGACGACGCCCATCCTTGGGAAGCCCTGGAAATCATCTGCACACTGGCCGGGATGAACCCGACCAGGGAACTGCAGGCAGAGCTGCGCCAGGCCGTGTGCAAGAGCTACGACTATATGTACCTGTTCCTGGAAAGTTGCATGCGCCTGGAGAAAGAAAAACCGGCGAGCGCTGCTGTGCGCGAGCGCCCTTTGCGCGTCGCCAGCGAAGCGTGATGTAACGGGGATGGCGGGGTTTTACCCCGCCATTGCCAGGCGATTGCGGCCTTCGCGCTTGGCCACGTACAAGGCGCTGTCGGCGCGACGCAACAGGCTCTCGGCCGACTCGGCGGCCAGCAAGGTCGAACAACCGAGGCTCACCGTCAATTCGATCCGTCTTCCTTCCGCCCAATAATCCTGGGCCTGTGCCGCCTGGCGCAGGCGTTCACCGACCATGGCCGCCGCATCCCGGCCGGTGTTGGACAGCAGGATCAGAAACTCTTCCCCGCCAAACCGAAACACCATGTCCACGTTACGCAACTGGCTCTTGATCGCCCCGGCGACGGCGCGCAATACGTTATCGCCGGCCGCATGGCCGTGGGTGTCGTTGATGGTCTTGAAGTGGTCGATGTCCAGCATCAGCAGGGACAGCGGGTTCAGGTGCCGGCGCGCCATGTCGATTTCCCGTTGCAGGGTCTGGTCCATGGCAATGCGGTTGCCCGTTTCGGTCAACGGGTCGCGCAGGGCGCTGCGGGTGGCGACGCGGTAGAGCAGGGCGTTGCGCATCGGGTAGAGCAGGGTCGACAGCAGTGATTCGAGCTGGCCGAGTTCCTCTTCCAGCAGGCGCTGGTTGCGGCGAAAGACCAGCTCGCCGAGGTGCTCGCCTTCGTGGCTGAGGCTGTAGCTCACCGAGTGGTGGCCACGGTGGCCGAACTCCAGGCGCAGGTCACTGGTTTCGTGGCGATATTGCAGGGCATCCAGGGGGACCAGGCGCTGGATCTCACGGAAAAACACCGCGAGGATACGCTGCGGTTCCAGGCTGGTCTGCAATTGCATCCCCAGTTGCTGGCGAAGTTGTGCGACGGTCGTCGGGCGGCGAGGTACGAGTGATGGCTGACCAAAGCCCAGGCGTTGCAATTTTGCACTGTCGAAGTCAATTGCGTTGGTCTGGGTGGGGGTTTTCATAAGCAAACGGCCTCTAAGCACTTAGCTGTCTTACAGGCTGGATGAGAGTGGCAAATGCCAGGCGTCTTACTGTTCCTTCAGTTCCGTAAAACATTGGAAACAGTTTAGACCGCTTTACTGGGGGTTTATAACCCCTGGGCACTGCCGCACGTCTTGTCATCGCTTGACCTGCTTGGAAGGTGTTAGAGCGAGATTCGTGCCATTTCGTTTAAATAAATAAAAAACCTTACAAATCAAAGACCGTTTTTACAGTAAAAAACGGTCGTTAAGCACTGACGTCAGTTATTTGGCTGATTGCACCAGCGTGTTGTGGTCAATCTGGTCGATGGACGTGACACCGGTCAACGTCATGGCCACGCGCATTTCCTTGGCGAAGATGTCCAGCAGGTTCTCTACCCCGTGCTGCCCGTCGGCGGCCAGTGCATAGGCGGTGGCGCGTCCGAGCAGGCACGCCTTGGCGCCGAGGGCGAGCATGCGCACCACGTCCAGCCCGGAACGGATGCCGGAGTCCACCAGCACCGTCAGGTCATCGCCCACGACATCGGCAATTGGTGGCAGAGCCTTGGCGGTGGACAGCACACCGTCCAGCTGACGGCCGCCATGGTTGGAAACCACGATGCCATCGGCGCCGAAACTCACTGCGTCCCTGGCGTCCTGAGGATCGAGGATGCCCTTGATAATCATCGGGCCTTTCCAGAAGTCGCGGATCCACTCCAGGTCTTTCCAACTGATGGAGGGGTCGAAGTTATTGGCCAGCCAGCCGATGTAATCTTCCAGGTGAGTGGGTTTGCCGAGGTACCTGGAGATATTGCCCAGGTCGTGGGGGCGGCCCATGAGCCCTACGTCGAACGCCCATTGCGGCTTGGTGACGGCTTGCAACATGCGCCGCTGCGCCGCGAACGGCCCGGACATGCCCGAGTGGGCATCGCGGTAGCGCGCACCGGGCGTGGGCATGTCCACGGTGAACACCAGGGTGGTGACCCCCGCCGCCTGGGCCCGCTCCAGGGCATTGCGCATAAAGCCCCGGTCCTTGAGCACATACAGCTGGAACCAGATTGACTGCGGGCTCTGCGACGCCACTTCTTCAATCGAACACACCGACACTGTCGACAGGCAGAAGGGGATGCCCTTGTTCGCCGCCGCCTTTGCCGCTTGTACTTCGCCGCGCCGCGCATACATGCCGGTCAAGCCGACAGGGCTGAGGATGACCGGCATGTCCAGGGCCTGGCCGAACAGCGTTGTCTTGAGGCTCAGGTTATCGACATTGCGCAGCACGCGTTGGCGCAGGCTGATCTCGGCCAGGTCCGAACTGTTCGCGCGCATCGTGTGCTCGGCGTAGGCACCGCCGTCGATGTAGTCGAACAGGAAGCGCGGCAGCTTGCGTTTGGCCGCTGCGCGGTAGTCGGAGGCGGACGAGATGATCATTAAGCGTGTCTCCACAAGGCTGGGCGGGTCAGGATAGGCAAATATCTGTCATGATAAAAACAACTTTTATCGCTAGATACCAGTCGCTAAAGGAATACCCATGAACTTGAGAACGTTGCGCACGTTCGTCGAAGTGGTGCGCCAGGGCGGATTCTCCCAGGCCGCCGACGTGGTGGCCTTGACCCAATCCACGGTGAGCAAGGCGGTCAAGACCCTGGAGGAAGAACTCGGCATGCCGCTGCTCGATCGCCTGGGTCACCGCAACGAACTCACCGCTGCGGGTGAGATCGCCTACCGCCGCGCCCTGGTACTGCTCGCCGAACACCATGACCTGGTCGCCGAGATCAACGACCTGCGCGGCCTCAAGCGCGGCGTGTTGCGCATCGGCCTGCCACCGGTGGGGTGCGGGGTGTTGTTTGCGACGATGTTTGCCACCTATCGCAGTCGTTATCCGGACATCGACATCGAACTCACCGAATACGGTAGCAAGAGATTGCGCGAGTGCCTGGAAGCGGGGGAGGTCGACCTCGCTGCGTTGCTGCTGCCGGTGGATGCAGGTTTCGATTATCAGCCCGTGCGCAACGAACCGCTGATGGCCGTACTGCCCAAGGGCCACCCCCTGGCCCAGCGTCAACGCATCGACTTCGCCGACCTGGCGGACTCGCCGTTCATCCTGTTCGAAGCCGGCTTCGCCCTGAACGCCAAGATCCTCGCCGCCTGCGAGCGCAAAGGCGTGATACCCCGCGTGGCGGCGCGCAGCGGGCAGATCGACTTCATCGTCGACCTGGTCGCCGCCGGCCTCGGCGTCGCCTTCCTGCCCCGCATGCTGGCGCACAAGCATCAACACGCAGGCATCGCCCTGATCCCTCTCGACGAACCCCACACCGACTGGCACATCGCCCTGGCCTGGCGCGCCAGCGCCCACCTGCCACCCGCCGTGCGCGCCTGGCTGGACCTGGCCAAGGAGCAGCAGCTTTCAGCCGGTCATCCGGATTAATCGTCCAGGCCGTCAGGGAAAGCTTGACTTCTCCTTTTCAATCAGTAACATACGGCGCATTCCGCGATAGCTCAGTTGGTAGAGCAAATGACTGTTAATCATTGGGTCCCTGGTTCGAGTCCAGGTCGTGGAGCCAGATAGGGAAAAGCCTGCAGCGATGCAGGCTTTTTTTTGCCTTGGATTTTTCCGGGGTGATCAAAGCGCACAGCGTGACCCGCATGAATGCATCTCAAATCCTACGATTCCGAGGTCAATATCATGAAAGTCACTGCGGTCGTTTCAACCAAAGGCGGGCCGGGTAAAACCACGGTTGGCGTCAATCTGGGCGCGTTCTGCGCCGATGCAGGGATCCGTACCCTGCTCATCGATCTGGACAATCAGCCGTCGCTGTCGTCGTTCTATGCGCTATCGCATGAGGCGCGCGGTGGAACCTATCAACTGATCGCGAACAACGAGGCCCGGGCCGACCAGGCTATTTCGCACACCTGCATTCCTAATCTCTCACTGATCCATTCCAATGGTTCGTTCAATCAGCTGACGCCACCGCTTACATCCGGTGATGCTCCAGCAAGAAGTCTACGAACAATCGCACCCGCGCCGGCATTGCCGAGCCGCCTACGAACACCGCATGAATCGGTTCCCGGTCGCCGGGGTTCCAGGCTTCCAGCAGCGGTATCAGGTCACCGCGCTGCAGATCCTCGCTCACGCTGAACTCGCCGATACGCGCAATGCCCGCACCTACTCGCGCAAGTTGTGCCAGCGCTTCACCACTGCTGCATTCGATGTTGCCGCAGACCTTCAGGGAGAACTCTCTTGCGTCGCGGATGAACGGCCAGTTGGGTTCGGCACGCCGGAAGTTGAAGCGCAGGCAGTTATGCCGTAGCAGGTCTTCCGGTTCGCGAGGGATGCCGTGGCGTTGCAGATACTCGGGCGATGCCACCACTACCTGGCCGGTGTCGCCGATCCTGCGCGCGGTCAGCGGGCTGTCGGGCAGATGGCCAAAACGTACCGCCACATCGGCCTGGCCGCCGAGAATATCGACCACTTCGTCCCCGAGGGTGAGGTCGACCAAGATGTTCGGATGGCGGGCGCTGAATGCCGCCACCAAGGGAACGATGGCCAGCCGCCCGTGGCCAAGGGCGGCACTGACCCGCAATCGGCCCCTGGGTACGCCCTGGTCGGTGATGGCTTCTTCCACCTCGGCCATATCGGCCAGGATACGCCGGGCGCCGCGCAGGAAAGCCTCGCCCTCGGCAGTGAAGCTGATCGCTCGGGTGGTGCGCAACAGCAGTCGGGTGCCAAGGCGCTGTTCGGTACGCGCGATGATCCGACTGACCGCCGAGGGTGTGAGCCCTAATGCACGCGCGGCAGCCGATAGGCTGCCTTCCTGCGCCACGGTGGCGAACACGAGCATGTCACCGGATCTGCCGTTGAAGTCCATTTGTGCCCCTTACGCATAGGTGATTGCCAAAAATGCTATCTACCGCCTTAAAACGCTGGATCGTAGCATTGGCGGCATAGATAAGGAGCCTTCCATGCGTATCAATCCACCACTTGTCGCACTTGCCATAGGTGCCTTTGGCATCGGTGTTACCGAGTTCGCCCCCATGGGCATGTTGCCGGGCATCGCTGCGGATCTCGGCGTTTCTATTCCCGCTGCGGGACTGTTGGTCAGTGCTTACGCCTTGGGTGTACTGCTCGGCGCGCCGCTGATGACCCTGACTACCGGCAGGATCCCCCGGCGCTATCTGCTGATCGGACTCATGGCGATTTTCACCCTGGGTAATCTGATGTCAGCCCTGGCGACCGATTACTACAGCCTCATGATCGCCAGGGTGGTGACCTCACTGAACCACGGTGCGTTCTTTGGCGTTGGCTCTATCGTTGCTGCCAGCGTGGTCGCCCCTGAGAAACGTGCCGGAGCGGTCGCGGCAATGTTTATGGGCCTCACCCTGGCGACCATTGGCGGTGTGCCGCTGGCCGCCTGGTTTGGCGAAATGTTCGGTTGGCGCACTGCATTCTGGGGCATTACCGGCCTCGGCGTGGTCGCCATGGCCGCGTTATGGTTCGCCCTGCCCAACCTGAAGGCGCCGCCAGGCGTCGGTGTAATGGCCGAAATTCGGGTACTGGGCCGTGGCCCGGTGCTGGGCGCGTTGGCCCTCACGGTAGTCGGCTCGGGCGCAATGTTTACCGTCTTCACCTACATCGCGCCGATCCTTAGCAGCGAGACCCACGCGTCCACCGCCTACATAACCGCCATGCTGGTTCTGTTCGGTGTGGGCCTGACACTGGGCAACATGTGGGGCGGCAAGGCCGCCGACCGCTCGATAGATCGCACACTGATCGTTTCGCTGAGCGTGCTGATTCTCGTGTTGCTGGCGTTTACGGTACTGATGCGTTGGCCGCTGCCGGCGGCCGTTGCCATCCTGATATGGGGTATCGCCAGTTTCGCCTTGGTGCCGCCGCTACAGATGCGCGTCATGGAAGCTGCCAAGGACGCGCCCAATCTGGCCTCGGCGGTGAACATCGGTGCGTTTAACTTCGGCAATGCGATTGGTGCGGCACTGGGCGGTGCGGTGATCAATGCAGGGCTAGGTTATCCGGCGATTTCCCTGGCTGGAGCGGCAGTGGCGGGGCTAGGGCTGCTGATGGTGCTGGGATTTGCCTGGCGTTCCAGAAAGATTGCAACTGCATTGGTGTGAGCTTGATGGGAGAGCCAGTCACTCAGTTGCTCCGTGACTTCCATTGTGATTTTGGCATGACCAAATTGGATGGCTGAATCGCCGAGTAACACACGCTTTGCTTGCCCGCGGGAGTACTTGGAGTGGAGCCCAATATAGCGTTTGAACAAGGAGTCTAAGGTCAGCGCTTACACCCTCTATCTTCCTCCCATGACGCCTCATTAATGAACGTAGCCTGGCAGGCTGGAGATGTCTACGGTGCCGGGGCGATTCAGAATGCTTGAATGAATCCCCCTCACAGCGACGTGAGGGCCGTCTTCATAGAGGTGCTGAGCCGCGTTTACATTCGAGGCTTTCACCTAAGCCACGGATCATCTCCATCAATGCCTTCACCCGCAGCGGCAAGTTTCCGGCCGGGTATACCGCGTGCATCTGTGGGCTCTCACCGCTGCTGGAGGTGAGCTTGTACTCAGGACACACCCGGAGCAGGCGCCCAGTTTCCACTTCGGGTTCCGCCATCCAATCCGCCAGGCGGGCGATCCCGACGCCCGCCAGGGCTGCCTGGAATACCGCCAGGCCGGAGCTGAACCGAAATTTTGGATGAACCCGAAAGCTGATGGCCTGCTCCTCGCTGCGAAAATTCCACTCCTTGAGAATCCGCGGCGCCGTATGCAGGATCAGCGAATGCGACTCCAGTGTCTCGATGGAGTCGGGCATGCCGTTGCGCTCCAGGTAGCCGGGGCTGGCATACAGGTAACGTGAGTAACTCCAGAGCGCAAAGCCGATCAAGTCGCTGGATTGTGGAAACGCACCGCGAATCGAGAAGTCCAGCTTGCTCTTGGCCGGGTCGATGATCTCATCGGTGAAAATCACATCGATGTTAACGTCTGGATAACGCTCGCAGTATTGCGCGATCAACCGGGGCAATACCCCGTGTCCGAGCACCTCGGGGGCGGAAAAACGGATCCAGCCGGAGGCCAGGCCGCTGAGACCGGCCAGGTCTTCATCCACCTCACGTTGCAGATCGAGCATTTTGTACGCGTGGGGCAATAAGCATTCGCCCGCTTCGGTCAAGCTCACGGCATTGGACGAGCGATTGAACAACTTGAGCCCCACACTTTCCTCCAGGGCTTGAACGGCACGGGTCAGTGCGCTGGGGGAGCGCCCCAGCGTCCGTGCCGCGGCGACGAAGCTGCGCTTGCGAGCCACGGTCGCGAAGGCTTCAAGTTCCCCCAACATATTCAATGCCACTTTCCACCTCATTGCATTTTTCACAACGCGGCATTGCAACACAAAAAAGGCCCTTCCGTTAACCTTCCCGTTCAACCCACAAGGATGGTGCAAACAGGAGCGCAAGGACGTGTCGAAGCTGGATGAAGTAATCGGGAAAGCCGCAGCGTGTATTGATGAAGTCATTCATGAAAGGCTGGAAAAAAAATCAGTGACTTCGACCCGACGGGAGATACCGCAAATTCATCTGTCGCTGGAAGAACAACGCACACTTCAGGCCGGGCTGGCATCGCTGGACGTGACCGATAGCGCCTCGGGTATCCGCCGCATGCCGGTCCTGGGGCGGTTGCTGGAAAGTGTCCTGGGCACCGAGAAAATCCAGCAGCTGCGCAATTTTCCACAGGCCCGTGACGTGGCGATGATCGTCAGGGGGCTGCCGCTGGACCCGCAACTGCCTGCCACGCCCTATGACCTGGAGCCGGGTATCGAGAACCTGTCGATTCTGGCCGGGGCTATTTTGTCCGTGCTGCACACTCTGCAAACCCGTCCGCTGGCGTACGAGGGCGAAAGCACCGACACCGTGTTCCGTCACGTATCGCCCAAGCGCAAGCGAGAGACCGAAAAGAGCTCCTATGGCTCTCGCGCGGATCTGGACATGCATGTCGACAACCCTCACCTGCCTTTGACCTGCGAACCCGTCTCGCAGTTGTCGGCCTGTCCGGAGTACCTGTCCCTGACCGGCCTGCGCTGCGAGCTCGAGGTGCCGACGCGCATCGTCGCCATTGACGAGGTGCTGGCCATTCTGCCGGCCTACGTCGAAGAAGAACTGTCACGACCGAACTTCACCGTTCGCCGACCGGCCTCCTTCGGCAAGCAGGGGAATGTGCTGGAAAACGTCCCCTTGCTCTACAGAAGCGCAACCGATGGCTTGTATTGCCGCTATAACAAAGCGAGTGTCGAAGCGACCTGCGCCCCTGCGCAGTTTGCCCTCCAGCTGTTTGCCGCCGCCGCCAATCATCCCGATGTCGTGCACCACATCATGCTGCAACCAGGGGACATGCTGATCTTCAAGAACCAGCAAACCCTGCATGCCCGGGATGGTTTTACCCCCCGCTACGACGGCCGTGATCGCTGGATGTTGCGTGTCTTCGGGGTCAATGATCCGGCACGCGTGGTACCGCTGGACCCTCATCAACCCTACATAGTCAGAGCCTGATTTCATGGTCGATATTGTCATCCTTTGCGTGTTCGCCTTCGCCGCCGGTCTGATCGATGCGGCGGTGGGCGGCGGCGGACTGATTCAGATTCCCGCGCTATTCAACGTGCTACCCACCGCTCAACCGGCGGCGCTGCTGGGTACCAATAAGGTCGCGGCCGCCTGCGGTACCGCATTCGCGGCCCGGTCCTTCGTGCGCAAGGTGGTGATCGACTGGGGGCTTGTGATCCCCGCCGCCTGCGCGGCCTTTGTCATGGCCTTCTTCGGAGCCGCCACGGTGTCGTTCGTACCCCAGTCGATGATCCGGCCGGCGGTGCTGGTGTTGATTGTGCTGATGGCGATCTACACCTTCTGGAAAAAAGATTTCGGTGCCCTGCACAAACCCCTGCGCATCGGTACCAAGGAAAAACTGCTGGCGATCGTCATCGGCGGCGCCATCGGTTTCTACGATGGTCTGTTCGGTCCCGGCACTGGCAGCTTCCTGATCTTCCTGTTTATCCGCTGCTTCGCCTTCGACTTTCTCCATGCCTCGGCATCGGCCAAGCTAGTGAACATCGCGACCAACGTAGCGGCACTGATATTCTTCATTCCGACGGGTAACGTGCTCTACCTGATCGCAATCCCCATGGCGGCATTCAACATCCTGGGCGCGCTCACCGGCACCTGGCTGGCGGTTCATAAAGGCGTGCCCTTTGTCCGGGCTCTATTCCTGGTGTTACTGGTGATTCTGATCAGCAAGCTGTCCTACGACCTGTTCCTGTAAACCAGAGGAAAACTACATGCATCCCATGTTTGATCGCCTCGTGGCACTACTCGATGCCCGCTCTGCGTCCTACCGGGTGTTGATGCACGATGCCGAGGGCCAGTCGGCGCGCGTCGCCGAAATCCGTGGCACCGAGCCCGGCCAAGGCGCGAAGGCCATGCTTTGCGCCCTCAAGGGTCAGGCCGGCCCCTATGCACTGGTGATACTGCCGGGCGACCAGAAGCTGGACATGAAGAAAGTCGGAGCGGCCCTGGGCGGGAAAAAAGCCGAGCTGGTGAAGGCCGAAACCGCCATGGAACTGACCGGGTGCCGGATCGGCGCCATCCCTCCTTTTGTTTTCGATGAGCGGATTCAATTGATCGTCGATCCGGCCTTGACCACAGGCTACGCCGAAATAGCCTTCAACGCGGGGCGGCTGGATGCGTCGATGGTGCTCGATACGCAGGACTATCTGGCGATCGCCATGCCTCGATTGCTGGATATCAGCCAGGCCTGAGCAGGCGTTTTCACAGACGCTGCAAAAAAACGGATAGCCGCCTTGGCCTGTTATGCACTGTAACTGGCCGGTCTTCAGGCTCGAACGACGGGTCGGTCACGTCATTTCCAGAGCACCCTCATCAGGCATGAACCGGTGCGCTCATTCCCTGGCGTAGATTTGCGGGAATTCGTCGGGACCAGGCCGTCCTTTAGTCCATCCACCGTGCAGGTATTGCAGTCTGTGTCTATGCTGCAGTATGGGCGTCGAGACCCGCTACGAACCTGTCTCGACGCCGCACTCTCGCTGTCCGCAGTCCGGATTTTCACCATTACAGCATCAAAACAGCACAGCGGAATGTGCGTGAGCATGAGCTTGAACGCCTGAGCGATTCAGCCACTTATCGAATAGGGAAATAGGCTTGATGTGTCGGTAAAAAAAATTCTTTGCGTGGTCGGAACGCGTCCCGAAGCGATCAAAATGACCCCGGTCATTCTGGCCTTGAAGCAGCAGGGCTGGGTCGATGTGCGTGTGGTCGCCACGGCACAGCATCGCGACATGCTGGATCAGGTCCTGGCGTTTTTCGGCATCGAGCCCGATATCGACTTGGACGTCATGCGACCCAATCAAACCTTGGCCACCCTGACCGGGCAGTTATTGCTCAAGCTGGATGTTGTCCTGCTCGAAGAACGGCCCGATGCGGTTCTGGTGCAAGGCGATACCACCACGGTGATGGCCTGTGCCCTGGCCTGTTTTTATCGGCGTATACCGGTGGGGCATATTGAGGCCGGCCTGCGCACGTGGGATCTGCAGCATCCGTTCCCCGAGGAAGCCAACCGGGTCATTGCCGGTAAATTAGCGCACTGGCACTTCGCGGCAACGCAAGGCACTCGGCAAAACCTGCTGAAAGAAGGCGTAGCCAGTGGGGACATTTTCGTCACGGGCAACACGGTGATCGATGCCCTGCTCATGACCGCGGCCAGTGAGGTGGAGATCGGCTTTGATCTTGATCCGAGCAAGCGCCTGGTGCTGGTGACGGCCCATCGCAGGGAGCATTTTGGCGCGCCGTTTCTCGACATCTGCCGAGCGCTGCGCACCCTTGCCGAGAACAACCCTGGGGTTCAGTTTCTCTACCCTGTGCACCCGAACCCGAATATCCAGGACGTCGCCCAGGCGTGCCTGGCAGGTATACCGAACTTCAGGCTGTGCGCGCCGCTGGGTTACGCGGCGTTCATCGCCGCCATGAAAGCGGCGTATTTCATCCTGACCGACTCGGGAGGCGTCCAGGAAGAGGCGCCGGCGCTGGGTAAGCCGGTGCTGGTCATGCGGGATGAAACCGAGCGCCCGGAAGCGGTGGAGCAGGGCAGCGTCAAGCTGGTGGGGGCCAACTATGAACGTATCATCGAGCAGGCGCAGCGCCTGCTTGACGATGAATCGGCCTACCGTGGCATGGTACGAGGTGTTTCGCCCTACGGCGATGGGCAGGCTGCAGGGCGTATCGTGAAGGTCCTGCGCGAGCACTTTTCTTGAAGCGCCTGGTATTTCTCTCGCCGTTGCCCTGGCACAGCTTCGCCCAGCGGCCGCACAAGTTTGTCAATTGGGTGCACAGCCGCACAGGGGCGTCGGTGCTCTGGGTCGATCCTTATCCCACGCGGCTGCCCAGATGGAGCGATCTCAAGGCGGCTGCGCCCTGCGCGCAAACGAGTCCACCCAGTGGTACGCCGCCATGGCTCACGTTGATCAAGCCTGGCGGTCTACCGATAGAACCTCTACCGGGCTCGGGCTGGGTGAACCGCTTTTGCTGGCGGCATGCATTGAGCAGGATCGATCAATTCACCCACGCCTCCCCAGCCTTGCTCGTGGTCGGCAAGCCCTCGGTCCTGGCACATCTGTTGTTGCAGCGGCTTCGTCACTGCGCGTCCTTGTATGACGCGATGGACGATTTCCCGGCGTTTTATACCGGCCTCTCGCGATCGGCCCTGGCGCGCCGTGAGCGGCTGATCGCCCAGCGCGTGGACGTCATCTGGACGTCGAGTTCCGTGCTCGACGCGCAGTGGCGGCGTTATCGCAACGAGGTGTGCCTGGTGCTGAACGGCCTGGACTTGGCGGCGATCTCTGCCGTAAAGCGGGCGTCGACGTCATCGAGTCGAAAGGTTTTTGGCTACGTGGGCACCCTGGCCACCTGGTTTGACTGGGCCTGGATGGCGGCTTTGGCCGAAGCCAGGCCCAACGATGAAATTCGTTTGATGGGGCCGATCTTCGGCGCCGTGCCCGCGCACTTGCCTAGCAACGTAGTGGTGTTGCCTGCCGATAATCATGGCGCGGCGTTGGCCGCCATGGCCGAGTTCGACGTGGGCTTGATTCCTTTCAAAAAGACCCTGCTCACCGCGTCGGTCGATCCGATCAAGTACTACGAATACCGCGGCCTGGCATTGCCGGTGATCTCGACTGACTTCGGCGAGATGCATGGCCGTTCAGGGCTGCCGGGTGTATTCATCAGTCACTCGCACAGCGATATTGCCGGGCTGGCCGAGGCCGCCTTGCAGTGTGAGCGCAATGCGGATCAAGCCCGTGCATTTGCACTGCAACACTCATGGGAAGCGCGTTTTGATGCCGCCACGCTTCATCCATGACTGCGACGTGATCGTCGTCAACTACAACGTCGGCACGCTGCTCGGCGAATGCGTGGCGTCGGCCTTCAGGGAAGGCGCGCGGCGGGTGATTGTGGTGGACAACGCCTCGAGTGACGGCAGCCTGGCGTACCTGGATGGGTGCCTGGCCGATACGCGCCTGAGCATCATCCGGAATCAGCGGAATATGGGCTTTGCCTCGGCCTGTAATACCGGTGTGGGGGTGTCGAGTGCCGGCGCATTGTTGTTCCTGAACCCGGATTGTGTCCTGCTGCCGGGCTCATTGCAGGGCATGATGGAAGCGCTGCACGCGGATGCCGCCACGGGCATGGTGGGGGGCTTTCTATGCAACCCCGATGGGTCCGAACAGCCGGGCGGGCGTCGGGTGTTTCCGACCCCCAGGAGAGCATTCGTCCGGGCTTTTGGCTTATCGCGCCTGGATGGAGTGTTTCCCACGCTGTGCGCCGACTTCCTGTTGCATCGTGAGCCGCTGCCCACCGAGCCCGCCGCGGTGGAAGCCATTTCCGGTGCCTGCATGCTGGTCAAGCGTGAAGCGTTGAAGTCTGTGGGCCTCTGGGACGAAGGCTATTTTCTGCATTGCGAGGATCTGGACTGGTGCATGCGCTTCAAGCTGAAACAGTGGCGCGTCGTGTTTGTTCCACAGGCGCGCGTCATGCACTGGCGGGGCGCCTGTAGCCGGAATCGACCGTTTTTTGTCGAGTGGCACAAACACCGAGGGATGGTGCGGTTCTACGCAAAGTTCTTCAGGGTCAACTACCCCAAGGGGTTGTGGTGGTGGGTGGTCCTGGGGGTGTGGCTGCGCTTCGGTTTGGTCTGCATCTACCATGGATTCAATTGGTTGCTGGGACGATCCCGGGGTGGGCATGCCTGAGGTCACGGTCGGTGTGCTGGGGGCCAGTAGCCTGGTAGGCCGCTGCCTGCTTGCGTTGCTTGTGCGCGAACAGTTCAAGGTCGTCGCTTTTTCCCGCCAGCCCCGGCACGGCAGCGACAGTGACACGGTCAGTTGGCAACGGCTTTCTGAGACGGGTGTAAGCGCGTATGCCGCGCCGATTCCCTACTGGATCTGCGTGGCACCGATTTGGACGCTGCCGCAGCATTTTGCGCTGCTGCAGGCCTGCGGAGCGCGCAAAGTCGTGGCCTTGTCTTCCACCAGTCGCTTTAGCAAAAGCCACTCCGTCGACTCCGCAGAGCGGCGCCTCGCCAACCTGTTGGGCGATGCCGAGGCGCGTGTTGAGCAGTGGGCGCAGGACCACGGGGTGCACTGGGGCATCCTGCGTCCGACCTTGATCTACGGTCAGGGCCGCGACAAAAACATCACCGAGATCGCACGCTTTATTCGGCGCTTCGGCTTTTTCCCGCTGTTGGGTGGCGCGATGGGGCTGCGTCAACCCGTGCATGCCGAGGATGTGGCGAGCGCCTGTGTGCGTGCGTTGCAGGCACCCCAGGTGTGCCGCCATGCCTACAACCTCAGCGGCGCAGAAACATTGCCCTATCGGGAGATGGTCTCCCGCGTGTTCACCGCGCAGAAGCGCCGCCCGCGTTTTCTCACGGTGCCGCTCTGGGTGTTCCGGATGACGTTGTGGCTGTTGCGAGTACTGCCACGCTACCGCCATTGGTCGGCGGCGATGGCGCAGCGCATGAACCAGGACCTGGTGTTCGAGCATACCGAGGCTGCCCGTGATCTTGGCTTCGCGCCCAGGGGGTTTTTATTGTCACAGGACGACCTGCGTTAGTTACTCATATTCATGGGGCTCCCACGGGCCCCACTTGGCTTCATAGATCGCCTTGTTGCGCTCGAACAGGGCTTGGCGTTCATCCTGGTTCATGAGCGCGAACGATGCCGAAAGCTGGTGATGGATAAACACATCGCGGGCGCAGGCATTCACCAGGCCGGCGTGTTCGACACGTCGGCAGTAGTCGTCATCCTCGAAGAATCCACGGCCATAGACCTCGTCGAGCGGGCCGATTCGCGTGTAGGTACTGCGCGGCATCATCACGCAGAAGAACGCCAGGGTCGGCAGCCGGACCACCTCGCCAAGGTGGCGGCAGGTAAAGCGCCGAGCCGCTTGTGGCATGTCTGCGAGGTTGGTGTAGTCGATGTCGATCCTGGCCTGGTTGCCGATGTTGTTGGTCACCGGGCCAATCAGGCCAAGCTCGGGATTGCGTTGTAAATGCCGGCGCAAGGTACTCGCCCAGCCGCTGGTAACCTGCGTGTCGTTATTGAGCAGCACCAGGTACTCACCGTTGGCGATCGCCAGGCCCTGGTTGTTCGCGGCGGCGAAACCGCGGTTGTCGGTGTTGAGTACGATCGTCTGGCCGCTGTCGGCCGCCCATTGCGAGAGAAATTCAGCGGTGCCGTCACTGGATGCGTTGTCCACCACGATGATTTCCAGTTCAGGCCCCTCGCTGTCGTGCTCGAGGCTGTCCAGGCACGCCCGCGTCAGCGCCAGGTTGTTGTAGGTCACGACGATCACGCTGATGCGTGCCGCGTGGTCGCGGCGTTCGGCCAGGGTGATGAGCGCATCGGCGCGGTGTGTCCAGGTTTGCCGGGCAGCGAACGCCTGACGCTGGGCAATCTGTTCGGTCGTCGCTGGCAGCAATGCCCGCGTGATTGCGGCAATGAACGCCGGGCCGTCGCGGCCAACCTGCACCAGGGAGCCGAATTGTTGCATTTCTGGCAGGTCGACCGAGACCACCGGTTTCCCGGCACTCAGGTACTCGTAGACCTTGACCGGGTTGGTAGCGAGCGTCAGTGCCGTGATGTGAAACGGCACGATGCCCACATCGAAGCCATGCAGGTAATAGGGCAGGGTGGCATAGGGCACTTCGCCGGTGAATTCTACGTTCGCATAGCCACTCAATTGCGCCCGCGCGCCCACCGTATCGGCGCCGATCAGCAGCACCACATGCTGTGGAAACGCCTCGGCGATGCGGGCGACGAGTGCCTGGTCGAACCAGTGTGCAACGGCGCCGTAGTAGCCAATCACCTTACGTTGCAAGCGATCCCGGTAGATCGAGACAGGTGGGGTGCAGAACTGGGTGAAGTCGGCGGCATTGCGCAGGATGGCGCGAGTTTCATTGGCCTGGGCCGGCCATTGCTCGGCCAACCAATCGGAGGTGAACAGCCGAACGTCCGCGTTGCGCACCAGCCGTTGCTCCAGCTGCAGGATGCTTGGGCCGTTGTCGCCGAAGCCTTGATGATGGTCCATGCAATCGTAGATCAATCGGCTGTTGGGTAATTCACCGGCGATGTCGCACCAGAAAGGGTGCTGCACCAGTGAAATGACCCGGGCTGAGCCGGCCCAGAGGAGTACCTCGCCAATACTGCAGCACAACTGCCGAACCTGCGCGGCGTCAGGTGCTGCGGTGTAGATCAGCGGTGCACCACGGGCGAACAGCTTGACCTGGAACAACCGCTGCGTCTGGTCCAGCGACTCGAGTTCAAAGCCGGCCTGGGGGGCGTGTATCAACGAGGCCGATACGTAGATGACCCGCCGCCCGGTGGCGCTCAGCGCCTGGGCCAGTTGCTGCGGGCGCTGGTGGCGCAAGTCCCAGTCGATAGCGCCCCAGATAATGTAATCCGCCAGTCCGGCCTGTTGTGGCTGAGGCGCAGGCTGAGACGACGGCGCTGGGTCGGCGAAGGTTTTCATCGGTTGCAGTACGCCGCGCAATGCGCGCGCAGCGGGCAGCAGTGCACGTCGGTAGATGACTGCCAGGAGTTTTTTCGCGCTGGCCGGCAACGGCAGCCGGTGATACACCGCGCGCCAGCGCTGCCGGCCAGATGGGCGTCGCTCGATCAGCATGGGCGGGGCGACCTCATCCTGACGTTTTCGGCGATGCGGCGACCACCACAAAGTCGCTTTTCAGCGTGCCCGACTCGATCAGCCCGTCTTCGATGTCGAACAACATCTGCAGCACCCTGAGGGACTGCGGGTTGTCCGCGGTGAAGTTGCCGGCGATACCGTGCAGCAGAAACTGCAGCAGCGAACCGCCGCAGAGGTTCAGCGCACGCACATCAAAGTGCTCCTGCACCACCTGCAGAATATCTGCCGAACGCACGGCTTCCGACGGGTCGACTTTCACCACCTCGGCGGGGTCGGGCAGTGGCACGACCTGTTGAACCTGGCCGTATGAACCCTTCACGAATGAGCGGCGCAAATGCTCGGGAATCAAGCCGAACGCATGGCTGATGGCCGCCCTTTGCTGGGCATCAAAGGCAAAGTGATTGGCCCCGACATATTCATTGAAAAACAGCCAGCCGCCGGGTTTCAGGCTATGGCGAACCCGCTGGCAGACCACTTCCAGCTCGCGGATATGGTGCAGTGAGCCATTGAACCAGACTGCGTCGTAGTGATTGCCTGGCAGGTCAGTGCGTTCGATATCACACAGGGAGTACTGGATCGTCGACGCGCCCATCGCCAGCGCCTCGGCTCTGGCCACCTCGAGGGCGGCAGGCGCTATATCCACGCCGTCACAGTGCTCGAACGCCTTGAGCCTGTAGAGTTCGCGCTCCAGGGTGCCGGTGCCGCAGCCGATGCTCAGCATCCGTGTGCCTGGCGCCGGGTTGCCGAGAAACTCCTTCAGGCAGTACTGCACCCAGCCCGGATGGCCGCTGCCCGCCGTTGCCTTGTGCTGATGGCGGCGTTGTACGGTCGGTACCGCCAGCCAATAGACATCCGCAGAAAAGGCGTCGGAGCCGGCCATGTTTTCTGACCAGTGATCCGCTGTGACTTGCTTGTCGGCGCCGATCCCTTCGCGCTTGCCGTTGAGCTTGTGCATGATTCGCTTGAACACGGTGTCTTCCTTTGGTTGGTCAAGGGTTACCCGATTTGCGCTGCGGTTCAGGGCGCGTCCATGTGCCCCATTTGCTTTCAAAGTACGCCTGGTTCTTGTCCCACAGCGCTTGATACTCGCCGCTGGCAATCAGCTTCTTGAAGGACGCCTGCCCGTAGTGGTGGATAAAGGCATCCTCGGCACACACGGTCCTGAGGCCGGCCGCCTGGATGCGCCGGCTGTAGTCATCGTCTTCGAACATGCCGATGCCGAACGCCTCATCCAGCCAACCGATGCGTTCCAGCACCTCGCGGCGCATGGCCACGCAGAACATGGCGAGCATGCTGATATCGAAGGTGCGACCGCGATGCCGCGCGACGTGTTGATCGGCGAAGGCCTCCATGTGTTCGAGGCCGACGTAGTCGACGAGCACTTTCGCTTCGTTGCCTACCGAGTTGGTCATCGGGCCGACCAGGCCAATCTGCGGGTCTTGCAGGTGGCGCAGCAACGGGTCGACCCAGCCCTTGGGCACCACGGTATCGTTGTTGAGCAGCACCAGGTATTCCCCGGCCGCCAGGCGCAGCCCCTGGTTATTCGCGGCGGCGAAGCCCAGGTTGCGGTCATTGAGCACCAGGGTGACGTTCGCGTGGGTGCGGCCCAGGTAACGCAGGTAGTTGCGCGTGTCGTCCGAGGACGCATTGTCGACAATGATCAGTTCGTAATCGGGGTACGTGGTGTTGCGCAACAGGCTTTGGATGCAGCCCTGGGTCAGTTCGACATTGTTATAGGTGACGATCACGATCGACACTTTCGGGTGCAAGGACTTCAGCGCACTGAGGTTGGCGTCGAAGCGGTGGCGCCAGTCATTGGCGCTGGCGAGTGCCACGCGCCGGCTGGCGGCCTGGGTATCGGTTTCGTTCAGGGCGCGCTCGATCTGCTCGATGAAGGCCTGCGGTTCGCTGGCGAAATACACGAAATCCGCGTAGATCTGCATTTCTTCCAGTGGCACCGACACCACCGGTTTGCCCGCGCTGATGAATTCGTAGAACTTCACCGGGTCGACCGCATGGGTCACGTTATACAGGCGAAACGGGATCAGGCAGACATTGAAGTGGTAGAGGTACAACGGCATCTGTGCATAGGGCTTCCTGCCGAGTAAATGCACATTGGGCAGGCGGTCCAGCCCGGCCAGGTCCTTGACGAAAATGTCGCCGATCAACACAAAGTTCCAGTCCGGCCGCAGCCGGGCGATGCCCGCGATCAAGGGCAAATCGACCCATTCGGCCAGGGCACCGTAGAAGCCGATCAGCGGCCGCTCGATCTCCGCCATCAAGGGGTTGGGCACACAATTGCGCTCGAAGAACTCGACATCCACGCCATTGCGCAGCAACAGGCAGTTGCGGCTCATCGCGGCCCATTTTTCCTGCAGCAGGGCGGCGGTGACCGTCACCAGGTCGGCGTCTCGGACCAGGGTGTGTTCTTCCTCCAGCAACGTCGCGCCGATCCCCGGAAAGCCCACCCAGTCATCCATGCAGTCGTACTGGATTTTCCAGCCGTGGGTGCCGCGCAACCGATACGCGAGCGCAGACCAGAACGCCAGGTGCACCACGCTGACTGCGGTTTTTATGCGCCAATCCTTGGCCAGCGCATCGATTGCGTTGGCGTAGGTTTGCAGGTGTTTTTCCAACATGCGCTGGGTGTAGCAGTCTACGAACTCGTCGCGCTGCAATGTCACCTCGAATACCCCGGGTGCCACTTCCAAGGTGCTGTAGGCCTGGCCAGGCTCGGCGCTGCGGGAGGGCATGATGTAGAACACGCGGTGGCCGTGACGGGCGAACTGGCTCATCAACTGCTGGGGCCGCTGGAAGCGTGCGGCCCAGTCGATGTTGGCGAAGCAGAGGATGTCGAAGCGCGCCTCTGGTGATGCTGAATCAGCCGATGGCGACAGTGTTTTTTTCGATGCAGTGTGCAACGGCAGATATTGCCCGTGCAGGAAGTCGGGCGTGTCGGCTTCTGTGTGCGGCGCCCGATACCTCAACCAATGCAGCAGCGCCCGCAAGGGCTTGGTGATCCGCCACGAGCGGGTATTTTTCAACATGGCGATGTAGGCCAGCGCCGCGTCTCGCTCCCTGATGGCCGCATCGCGTTCCATGCGAACGCTTTCGCGCTCAAGGGTGGCCAGAGTGTCCTTATCCATGATGCCGTCCTTCATGAAAACCTTGTGTTGTGCTGTTCGCCGTAAGCGTGCAGAGGTGTCGGGTCGTTGTCCGGCCACATCGAGCTGGTAGAGCCGGGGCGGTAAAACGTCACCGTCACGCTGCGCCTGGAAGAACGACAACCCTCGACCACCCGTGAAACCGCATGCCAGGAGTTGTCGGCGCGCACCAGAATCGCCGAGTTGCCGACCTCGGGCGTCACTTGCGCGACGATATCGGTGGGCCTGGCAGAGCCGAGGATCTGCAGGCAGCCGCCATCGGCGGGGTCCCAGGTCTGATTGAAGTACAAAATGTGCGTGACCAGTTTGTCGTCCAGGTCCGGGTGCGGCCCGAGGTTGGCCCCGGGGCCGTAGTGGAACAGGTTGGCCTCCATGGGGACCTCGGTCACGTCCACCCCGGTCAGCGCGGAGAGGGCCTGGCGGTACTGCGGCGAACAGAGGCTGTGGGCCAGTGCCAGCCATTGCGGGCTCAAGGCTTGTGGATTGACCACTTCGTGGCTGCCCATGGCGATCAATTGCCGCGCCTCGTATTCGTAGTCCTTGGCCCCGCCGTAGCCGGAGACCGTCTTGAAGTGGTCGTGCGGGTAGGTTTCGGCCAGCGCCTTGGCATCGTCGGGGGTGTAGAGCGCACCGATTTGCGCCCAGGAAAAAGGCACGGTCTGCAGGCGGTGGGCCGTCAGTTTGCTCAGGTCAATCATGTCGAAGGGCTCCCAGCCATTTGTTCAGGGTTCGGCGCAGATGGCGCAATGGCGCCGTCAGCTTGAACGAGTTGGAGCGGTACAGCGTTTCCAGTGCCTGTTGATGTTGCTCGCGTTCGTGTTGCCGCTCGGCGGCCTGGCTTTCGAGGAGTGAGTGCAGGTCTTCGAGAACACCCGGCAAGGCTTGCCAGTAGCGGTTGAGCGCGGGCTGCGTGGGCCTGCGACCTTCGCGGATCAACTCGGCCACGCGGTCCCAATGTGCGTCGATCTGTACCATCGCGTCGGCGGTCACCTGGGACACCGGTTGCTTGCCCAGCTGTGCGCGAAACCACTGCGGATCAATCGGTTGGTCCCGGCGTAATTGGAATATTCGTCCATGGCTCGGCAGCGCAGTGTATTTGCCGGTGCCCAGGTCCGCCGAGCAGAAGATCGGCACACCAAAGGCCAATGCACTGATCGCCAGGTGGTAGCTGTGTCCGATTACTCCTTCGGCATGGGCGAGCAGTTCTGCCAGCAGCAGGGGCTCTGGCCAGAAGGGCAGGCAACGCGCGCGCGCAAGGCCGTCGCCCAGTACGGATTCGTGATCACCCAGTACTGGCCCTATGGGCAGCAGCAGCAGTTGCACGTCCTCGAACTGCCCGGCATGGGTTTGCCACAGCTGCAGGAAGCTGTTCAACCCCCACATCGCATGCACCACCAGATAGGGTTGGGTCAGGCCGGCGCTGCTGCACAGCTCCAGGAACGGGGCAGAAGGCGATTGAGGGTCGAGCAGGCGTGGCAGGCCAAAGGCCGTGTCGGGAAGCACCTCGACCTGGGCCGTCGGTGACAGTTGGGCCAGGGCCGATTGGGACAGCGCATCGCGTACCCTGATGTGCGGGCTGTGTTCGAGGGTCAGTTGCACCAGTGGTGCGGCCCACGGCGGGATGTCGTTGCAATGCATGCCCGGCGCATTCCAGATCAACGGGATGCCATGTTGCAGCGCGATCAGCGCGGGCGTCAGCCAGTAGCCGGTGGGGTGGTGAATGGCAGCATCCGGGGGGTAATAACCGCTTGCCACCAGCTTGTCGAAACGCACAATGAAACCACCGCCGATCAATACTCCATCCAACTGACCGGTGATGTCCGGCAAACGGCTCAGTGAGGTGACCTCGTACGGCCATTCGGACGGCGTTTTCCCGTGATAGGAAAACCGGTGCAGCGTTATCGTGCCCAGGCGCCGGGTCAATTCCGCCTCGGCGAGGATGGGAAACAGCAAGTCGCCATAATTGGCGACATCGAATGTGCCGAAGATCCCGACCTGCCACTCTCGGCTCATTGCAGCACCCCCGGTTCATTCGTGTGAGGGGCAGGACCGGCCTCTATTCCCAGATCGACGAAACCAAGGAATTCCCGGGGGCCCGGCAAGGTGTCGAACGCCAGCAGCGCGACCTGCTTCTCGATAAGCTGCGCGGTTTCTTCGAGGTGGCCATTCATCAGTTTCAGCGTGATGTGGTACTTGCCCGCCGCAAGGTTGGCGGGGAAGCGGACGTTGAGCGTCGCCTTGCGCCAGCCCTCGCGCGCTGCCTCCAGGTGCAGCGGCAGGTTGGCGCCGCCGATCACCAGCAGCCGCGCCTCCTGGATCGTCACGCTGAGGGTCGGCAGCTCGATGCTTTCGCGTACCCGGGTTTCGATGCGCAGCTGGATGGTCTCGCCATACACAAAGCTTGAATACAGGCTGTCCGTGTTGGTAAAGCAGGCCGCAACGATATGCCCCTCATCGGTGCCAAAGGCGATGCCAGCCTGTTGGGCAAGGAACGCCTTGGGGGCGACCGCCACCGCGCCGCCGCTGGCCCAGCGACGCTGTTCGTCACGCATCTCCAGCAGGTAGAGTTCGGCCATTTCTTCGGGAGAGCCACTGGCACGCACCTGGCCTTCGCGCAGGTAAATCACTCGATTGCAAAAGCGCTTGACCATGGCCATGTCATGGGACACGAACAGCAGCGTCGTGCCTTGCTGGGTGAGTGCTTCCAGCCGATTGAGGCACTTGAACTGGAAGGACGCGTCGCCCACTGCCAGGGCTTCATCGACGATCAGGATGTCGGGGTCCACGCACACCGCGACGGCGAAGGCCAGTCGCACCAGCATGCCGCTTGAGTAGGTCTTGGTGGGTTGGTCGATGAAGTCGCCAATATTGGCAAAGTCGGTGATCTGGGCAAAACGGGCGTCGATTTCCGCGTGACTGAGCCCCAATACCGCACCGTTCATATAGACGTTTTCACGCCCGGTGAAATCGTGATTGAAGCCCGAGCCCAGCTCCAGCAACGCCGCCACGCGGCCATGGCTCTCAATGCTGCCGGAGGTGGCACTGAGCGTGCCGCAGATCAGTTGCAGCAGCGTCGATTTGCCGCTGCCGTTGCGACCGATGATCCCTACCGTTTCACCTTTGCACAGTTGCAGCGACACGTCCCGCAGTGCCCAGAATTCTCGATAGAACTGCTTTTGCCCGCGAGACAACAGCTGCCACAGGCGATCCCTGGGCGTGTCGTAGATGTGATAGCTCTTACTCAGGTGGGCCGTTTGTACGGCGATGTCAGAGCACATCGGCAAATCCTTTGCGGGTTTTCTGGAACCAGGTGAACCCCAGCCAGGCGATACCCCCGGCCACCAGCAGGCCGCAGGCCCAGGTGAAAGGGTCCGGTATCACGCCCCAGAACAGCACGTCACGGGCCTGTTCGACCACCAGGGTGAGCGGGTTGAGGTGAAGGATGCCCTGGTAGGCCGGCGGAAATGCGCTGGTCGGGTAAAAAATCGCCGAGACAAACATCAATGCCGTGGTCAGCACGCCCACCACCTGGCCGACATCACGCAGGTAAACCCCCAGCGCTGCCAATAGCCAGGTGACTCCCAGTGTGAAGAGCGCCAGTGGCAATAACACCAGGGGCAGCAACACACTGGTCAGGGGCGGCCAGCCGAAAAACACCAGGTGGAAGACCAGCCAGATCACCAGGCTGGCCAGGGTGTGGAACAACACGGCGCCCAGCACCACCCACGGCAGGATCTCGAGGGGGAACACGACTTTCTTGACGTAGTTGGCATTGGCGATGATCAGGCCCGGCGCACGCCCCACGCATTCGGCGAACACGTTGAACACCCGCAGGCCGGCAAATACCAGCAGCGCGAACTCGGTGCGCGAACCGTCGCCCGCGGGCCAGCGCAGCTTGAACATCACGCTGAACACGAAGGTGTAGACCAGCAACATGAATAGCGGGTTAAGGAACGACCACAACAGCCCCATGATGGAGCCTCGATAACGCCCAATCACTTCCCGCTGGACCATGGAAAACAACAACTCCCTGTGTCGCCACGGGCTGGAAAACATCCCTGCCCGCGCGTTTGTTTCACTCATGCAGCGATTCCCATTGCCAGTGCAGTGCGCCCATGAGTCTAGTCAACAATTGTCGTTTCGCTATGTGGCGTTGAGTGATTGTTCGACCTAGGGGGATGCTCATTGCGTCAGCCTGTCTGCACGCAATCACAGCAGCGGATAAATTTTTTTGCTGGCGCTGCTTGAAATTTTTTCCCCTGAACCTACTTAGGTTTTACGCGATGCCGAATACGGGTCGCGTGTCAAATCACTTGGAGAAAACTCAGGAGATTTTGCAATGGCTACTACTCTTTCGTTGGCCCCACTGTTCCGTCATTCCGTCGGCTTTGACCGCTTCAATGACCTTTTTGAATCGGCGCTTCGCAGCGAGGCCGGTACCACCTACCCACCTCACAACGTCGAGAAGCACGGTGAAGATCACTACCGGATCGTCATCGCGGCGGCAGGCCTGGTGGAGGATGACCTGGAGATCCAGGTGGAAAAAGGCGTGTTGACCGTCGCCGGCGGCAAGCGCGAACACGATGAGGGCATCACCTACCTGCACCAGGGCATCGCCCAGCGCGCGTTCCGTTTGTCGTTCCGCCTGGTCGACCACATTGAAGTGCAGGGCGCACAACTCGCCAACGGGTTGCTGAGCATCGACCTGCTCAGGGTGGTACCGGAGGAAGCCAAGCCTAAGCGCATTGCTATTGGCGGTGCTGCCAAGGCCGAGGTGAAATCCATCAGCGAGCAGTAAGGCTGGAATGAATAAAGGCGCTCTTCGGAGCGCCTTTATTCGTAGCGTTCATATTATAGCGAGGGAACATTTCTCCCTCTAGACTCATGCCCCGCCCGCCCCTCACGCCCCTCCCACTTGGCAATCACCAACGGCGCCAGCGCATTGCCCAGCACATTCAGCGCCGTGGTCGGCATCTCCATCAAGCGATACACCCCAGCGATAAACGCGATGCCTTCCAACGGCAAACCCGCGCTGGCCAGGGTGGCCGAGAGGATCACGAACATGAATCCCGGTACTCCGGCGGCCCCCTTGGAGGTGAGCACCATGGTCACCACCAGCAAGGCCTGATCGCCCAGGCTCAGGTCGATGCCGTACAACTGCGCGACGAACAGGGTGCCGATGCCGAGGAACAGGGAAGCGCCGTCGAGGTTGAACGAGTAACCCACCGGCACCACAAAGCTCACCAGCGAAGGAGGTACGCCGTAGGTTTCGAGTTTTTTCATCAGTTGCGGCATCACCGCCGCCGAGCTGGCGGTGGAGAAGGCCAGCACCAGCTCATCCTTGATATGGCGCATCAGCGCGAACAGGTTGATCCCGCACACGCGCGCCACCAGGTTGAGCACCACCAGCACAAAGAACGCGATGGCCACATAGCTGACCATGATCAGCTTGGCCAACGGCAGCAATGAGCTGAAGCCGAAGTTGGCCACGGTCACGGCGATCATGCCGAACACGCCGATGGGCGAGTAGGCCATGATCATCGAGGTGACCTTGAACATCGCGTCGCTGACCCCGCGCAGCAGCGCGATCACCGGGTCCTTGCGCTCGGCGGGCAGGCGCGCCACGCCCAGGCCGAACATCACCGCAAAAAACAGCACCGACAACAGGCTGCCCTGGGCCATGGCGTTGACCACGTTGTCGGGGATGATGCCGACGATGATCTGCCCCAGGCTATGACCGGCGCCGTTGCTGGTGGGCAGGGTGATATTCGCCGCGTGCAGGCTGGACAGTTCAGTGCCGGCGCCGGGCTTGAGCAGGTTGCCCATGACCAGGCCGATGATGATCGCCAGGGTGGTGATGCAGAAAAAATAGCCCAGGGATTTGACCCCGATACGGCCCAGGGATTTGCCGTCACCGTGGCCGGCAATGCCCACCACCATGCAGGCAAACACGATAGGCACCACGATCATCTTCATCAGCTTGATAAAGATATCGCCCGCCGGTTGCAGGAGATTGTCCACCAGCCACGGTCGGGACTCGGGAAAGCGGTGCAGCAGGGCACCAATGGCGATACCGGCGAGCAAGCCGATCATGATTTGCCAGACCAGCGCGATACGGGGCGTGTGCATGGGAATGCCTCATTTGAGATCAATGATTTTTAAGTTGTTGTTCTAGGCAGTCAAAAGGCGACCGTCCGCTGGTCGCCGGGTGTTACGGGTGGCCGTCAGCGCAGGTCATGGCATGCGTCTTTGAGGCGACGGCACCCTTCTTCGATCACGTCCAGGGCGCTTGCGAACGACAGGCGCACATACGGCGACATGCCGTAGGCCGCGCCGCTGACCGTGGCCAGGCCGTAGTCGCGCAGCAGGTAGTCCACCAGTTGGGTGTCGTTGTCGAGGCGATCACCCTGGGGGGTGAGCTTGCCCATCAGGCCGCTGACGTTGGCGAACACATAAAACGCGCCATCGGGCGGGATGATGCCCAGGCCTGGAATACCCGCCAGTCGCTCCAGCATCAGGGCACGACGCTGCCGGTATTCTTCGCGCATCGCCGCAATAGGCGCCTGGTCACCGGCGAATGCAGCCACGGCGGCGGCCTGGCTCACTGAGCTGGGGCAGGTAGTGGTCTGCGACAGCAGCTTGGCGATGGCCGCGATCAGCCACGCCGGCCCGGCGCCAAAGCCCAGGCGCCAACCGGTCATCGCATAGCCCTTGGACGCGCCGTTGACGATCAGCGTGCGTGGCTTGAGGTCGAGCGCCAGGCGTGTCAGCGGCACATGTTGGGCATCGCCGTAGACGAAGTGTTCGTAGATCTCATCGGCCATGACCAGCACATGGGGGTGGCGGCGCAGCACCTGCGCCAGGGCCAGCAGCTCGGCTTCGCTGTACACCGCGCCGCTGGGGTTGTTCGGGCTGTTGAGGATCACCCATTTGGTGCGTGGGGTGATCGCCTCTTCGAGGGCGTCGGGCGACAGCTTGAAACCCAGGCTTTCATCGCCCGGGATGATCACCGGCGTGGCGTCGTTGAGCCGTGCGATGTCCGGATACGACACCCAATACGGCGTGTGCACGATGACTTCATCGCCGCGATTCAAGGTGGCGGCCAACGCGTGATAAATGATGTGCTTGCCGCCGCAACCGGCGACGACTTCGTCCAGGCCATACACCAGATCATTGTCGCGCTGCAGTTTCAGGCAGATGGCCTGGCGCAGGGCAAGAGTGCCGGTGGTGGCGGTGTAATGGGTGTCACCGCTGTGCATCGCCAGGCTGGCGGCCTCGAGAATGTGCGCCGGGGTGTCGAAGTCCGGCTCGCCCACGGTGAAGTTGACGATGTCGCGGCCCTGGGCGCGCAACTCGGTGACCAGGGCGTTGGCGGCGATGCTGGGGGAGGGTGCGATGCCCAGGACGCGGTCCGACAAAAATGCAGTGCTCATCTCGGACTCCTTCACGCCAGGCCGGCGTTGTTGAGGGCCTTGTCGATCCAGCTCTGGCGCACCGCACCGCTGGCGATCTCTGCCTTGACCGCTTCTTCATGTTCGGCATGTTGTGCGGCACGGCGCAGCACTTCGGCGGCGTCGGCCTGGGAGAACGCGACCAGGCCGTCTTCATCACCCACCAGCAGGTCGCCGGGGTTGATCACCATGCCGCCGATGGACACCGGCACGTTCACTTCGCCGGGGCCGGTCTTGTACGGGCCGGTATGCACCACGGCGCGGGCGTAGCAGGGGGTGTGCTCAAAGCTGGCGACATCGCGAATCGCGCCGTCGATCACAAACCCCACGCAACCGCGCTGTTGGGCATACAGCTTGATCAACTCGCCGATCACCGCGTTGTTGGTGTCGCCCTGGCCGTCCACCACCAGCACATGGCCGGGTTGCAGCAGGCTCATGGCCTTGTAGATCAGCAGGTTGTCACCGGGGCGGGTCTTGACCGTGATTGCCGTGCCCACCAGCTTGCCGCTGCGGTTGTAGCGGGTCAGGCCACGGGCGCCGATATGGCGGCCGAGGTTGTCGCTGATATGCGGGGTGACGACATGGGCAAACGCCTCGACCAGTTCGGCCGGCGCCATGGGCGCGTTGGGAAGGATGCGTGAACCGGGCAAGGACATGGCAAATCTCCGGAATTGTTGGATAGCGATGGGCTATGGCCGGATCTTAGGAGTGATGACGGGAGAGTTTTAGCGATATTTTATGATGTGATAGCATCGCTTTTTTTCATGAGTTGGTCGCCATGATCACCTTCAAGCAAATCGATGCGCTGTATTGGATCGCCGAACTCGGCAGCTTCGAAGCGGCGGCGAACAAGCTGAACATGTCTCAGTCGGCCATCTCCAAGCGCATCCAGGAGCTGGAAGACACCTTCGACGTCGAGATTTTCGACCGCAGCAAGCGCAACGCCCGGCTGACGGAGAAGGGCGGTGAGCTGCTCGACTATGCCCGCGACCTGCTCAACAGCCGCGACCAACTGCTCGAACGGGTCAGCGCCCGCGAGGTGCTGGTGCGCCGTTTTCGCCTCGGCGTCACCGAACTCACCGCCTTGACCTGGCTGCCGGCGCTGGTGGAAGCGTTGCGCCAGGCCTACCCCAAGGTGCAGATCGAACCGTCAGTGGAACTGAGCAGCGAACTGTTTCGCAAGTTGGAAAGCGACCAACTCGACCTGGTGATTGTGCCGGACGTCTACAGCGACCCGCGCTTCCACAGCACCGTCCTGCAAAGCGTGGAAAACGCCTGGATCTGCGCACCTGGCCTGATCCCGCACCCCGACCCCGTCAGCCTGGAAGTGCTGGCCGATTACACCGTGCTGACCCAGGGTTCGCAGTCGGGCACCGGCCTGATCTACGAGCGTTGGCTGGCCGCGCACAATGTGCAGATGCCGCGCACCCTCACCAGCCATAACCTGCTGGTGCAGGTGGGGTTGGCGCTGTCGGGGATCGGCGTGAGTTATTTGCCCAAGGCGTGTTTGTCGCACCTGATCGAGCACGGTGCATTACGCGCGCTGGTCACGCAGCCGGAGTTGCCGAATATCCAGTATGTAGCGTTGCATCGCGTGGATCGACAGTTCGGCTTGAACCAGGACGTGGCGCGGATGGCGCAGGTGTGCTGCGATTTTTCGCGATTGTTGTTTTAGAGCAAGTGTGGCGCGATGCTAGTGTATTGGTGCGGTTGAACACCCTTTAAAGAGGCTCACAGGTATGGCATTCACCACCCTGATACTGGATGCACCCGGCCCGCCGTTGCTGTTCGAGGAAGTCGACCGATTCCTTGAGTTGGGCCTGGTCGTTACCCTGAATCTCTACTATTTCACCGATAAACACAGTATCCGCGAGCATTATGGCGAACGCATCCGGTACACCGAGATCAATGGCCACGACAGGCAAGCTTTCATCGACGCCGTGACCCAGGCCGGGGGGTATAGCGTGTTCAAGACGCGCCTGAATATTCCCATTGAGCGCGAGCTGATCCGCACCGCTGCATCACCGGCCCTGCCAACGCCGCTGCGCGCCATCGCCCAGGCGGGTACAGGCGTTAACCATATCGACCGGCAAGAGGCTGAACGGTGGGGCGTGAGCGTACTCAACACCCCGGGCTCCAACGCGGCGGCGGTGGCCGAATACGTCATCGCCCAGGCGTTGTTTTTATCCAGGGACCTGGACCACTACAACGCCCAAACGCATAACGGTCGCTGGGCCAAGGGCACCCTGGCGCCAGGCCGCGAATTCGGTGAACTCACGCTCGGGTTGGTCGGTACCGGCAGCATTGCCCAAGCCGTCGCACGCAAAGCGGGATCGCTCGGTATCAAGGTCATCGCCAGCGGTTCAGAGCGTTTTACACAGCAGGTCGCGCACAGCCTTGGGCTTGAGCGACGGCAAACCCTCGAGCAATTGCTGGGGGAGGCCGACGTGGTGTCTATCCACGTACCGCTGACACCGCTGACCCAAGGCCTGTTCGGCCTTGCCCAGTTCAGGCAGATGCGCCAAGGCTCGATACTGATCAATACCGCTCGCGGCGGCATCGTCGACGAAGCCCAGTTGGCAAGCTTCATGACCGCGTTTCCCAGGCATATAAAAGCGGTTGCCATCGATACCTTTGTCCACGAAAAAGACCGCTTTGACTCGCCACTGGCAGGCATCGGCAACGCCCAACTGACACCGCATATCGCCGGCAGCACGACGACGGCGATCCGTAAGGCTTCACGGCAGATTGTCGACAAGATCCACGCGCTCAGCCTGGCTGCGGACCCAGGCTGAACATTGCCGAGCCGCTGCCGGTGCGCCTTACCAGCGATACGTCAACGAACTGACCAACTGTCGCTCATCGCCATAGCGGCAAATCGCGAATTCGCAGTAGGTGTAGCGCTTGTTGGTGACGTTATTGGCGTTCAGCGCGACTTCCCAGTGCGGGTCGATCTCGTAGCTGGCGCGGGCGTCGTACAGGGTATAAGCGGGCATCGATGACGGCACGCCGGAGGCCTGGGTAGTGCCTTTGTAGCGGGCGCCGCCGCCGATGCGCAGTTGCGGGATGCCGAGCGCCGCCAGGCGGTAATCGGCCCAGAGGGCGGCCTGGTGGTAGGGGGTGTCTTCGCTGCGCTGGCCGATTTCGCTGGCGATATCGCTTTTGGTGATGCGTGCGTCGATGTAGGCGTAGGACGAGATCAGGCTGAGGTTGGGGGTGACTTCGGTCTTGGCTTCCAACTCGAAACCACGGGAGCGCACTTCGCCGACCTGTACCGAGAAATTGAGGTCGGTGCGGTCCTGGCTCAACACGTTGCGCTGTTCCAACTGGTACACCGCCGCACTCAGCAGCGTGGCGCTGCCTTCGGGTTGATAGCGGATACCGATCTCATATTGCTTGCCCTCGGTGGGCACAAAGCTTTGCTCTGCCTTGTTGGCGCCGGCCACCGGGAAGAACGATTCGCTGTAGCTGATGTAGGGCGCCAGGCCGTTGTCGGCCTTGTACACCAGGCCCGCGCGCCAGGTGGTGGCTTCATCGCTTTTGCCGCTGTCGGCGCCATTGCGGAACAGTTCGGTGTGCTGGTCCGCCCAATCATGACGGCCACCGAGCAGCAGTATCCAACGTTCGTCGAACTTGATCTGGTCCTGGAAGTAGATGCCTTTTTGCAGAGTATCGATCTGCGAGCCACGGTCGGTCGCGGGGTTTTTATTGACCACCACCGGCTGGCCGTAGTTGTAGGTCGCCAGGTTCAGCGACGGTGCGTTGCCACGGAAGTTGTGCGAATCGTAACTGGTGTCGTAGCCATCGAAACCCAGCAGGAAGGTGTGCTGCCAGTCGCCGAACTGCCATTTGCTCTCGATATTGGTGTCGCTGGCCAGGCCTCGCGAGCGTTCCTGGCGGTCGCTGTATTGGCGTCGCAGCAGGCCGGTGGTTTGTGCGGTGCCGATGTTGGTGCCGGCGATGTTGACTTGCAGGTAACGCCAGGTCACATCCGACTGGTAGTAACGCAGCTTGTTGCTGATGCGCGTGTGTTCATCGAAGCGATGTTCGAACTCATAGCCCAGCGCCGACATCTCGCCGTTCATTTCGTCGTAGTCCGGCTCGCCGATAAAGTCGTGGCGGCCGATCTGGAACCGGCCTTCGCCGACGCCTTTGGTCAACTGATAGGGCAGGGGCGCGGAGAAGCCGGTTTCGGTCTTCTGGTAGAACGACAGCAGGGTCAGCGAAGTGTCGTCGTCGGGCCGCCAGGTCAGGGCCGGGGCCACGTAGATCTTATCGTTGTTGATATGGTCGGCGGCGGTGTCGCTCTTGCGATCGAGCAGGGTCAGGCGGTAGCTCAAGGTGTCGCTGTCGCCCAACGGGCCGGTGAAGTCCGCGGACAGTTGCTTGCGGTCGTTCTGCCCGGCTTGCAGGTTGATCTCGTGGTAGGGCGTCTGGCTGGGGCGCTTGCTCACGGTATTGATCAGGCCGCCCGGCGACAGCTGGCCATACAGCACCGACGCCGCGCCGCGAATCACTTCCGCACGTTCCAGGCCATAGGGTTCCTGCACGCCGTCGTAGGAGTTGTTCTGCAAGCGCAGGCCGTCGCGCAGGGAGCCGCCGGTGGCCGATTCCACATCGAAGCCGCGAATGCGGAAGCGGTCCGAGGTGCGGTTGAAGCTGGTGGGTTGGCTGGTGAAGCCCGGGGTCAGGTCGAGGGTCTGCGACAGGGTTTCCGATTGGCGGTCGCGGATCTCGTCGCTGGTGACCACCGACAGCGATTGTGGGGTTTCGATGATCGGCGTGTCGGTCTTGGTGGCGCTGAGGTTGCGCGTGGCGACATAGCCCTGGACGTGATCGGTGCTGCTCTCTTCGATCCGTCCGGTGATCGACGTGGGCCCCAGTTCCAAGGAGCCTGTGGTGTCGATCGGCACCAGCACGTAGCCATTGGCGCCTTGCACCGCCCGCAAGCCGCTGCCGCGCAGCAACTGGGCAAAACCCTGGGCCACCGGGAAGTCGCCTTGCAGGCCGGTGGTGTTGAGGCCGGCGACAGTTGTGCTGTCGAACAACAGCGCCACATGGGCCTGCTGGGCGAACAGATTCAGCGCAGGTCCCAGGGGGCCGGCGGCAATGGCATAACGCGCCGCCTCCTGCGCCGCCACCGGGCTGCACACGCCTAAGCTCAGCGCAGCCAGGCTGGCCAGGTTGATCGCCAGGGCGAGGGGTAAGGGAGAACGCTTGAGGTGGCGTGGCATGGAAGAAATTCCTGTTATTGAGGTGCTTTCTTCCTTGACGGGGCAGGCGTGAAAAGCGGAACCCGGCAGGCGAAACTATTTTTCCAGGCGTTCGACCTGCAACCACAACGGGCTGAATGCGCGGATACGCACCGGCAGGCCGTCGGCAATCAATTGCAGGGCGCGCCGCGGGTTATCCAGCGGCAACACCGCGGACACGCGCAGGTCGGCCAACTGCTGGCGATCGAACTGCACGTGGCCGCCGTACTGGCGCGCGAGTTCGTCGAGTACCTCCGGTAACGGCCGGTCCTGCACCACCAATTGATGGTGTTTCCAGGCGTCGTCCGTGGCGCGTGGGTCGATCTTGCCCAACAGCGTGACCGCGTCCGGGGTGATGCGTGCCTGTTCGCCGGCGCTGACCTGGACGGCGTCATGCCGGCTGGCGTCGGTGGCGGCGACGGTGGATTCGAGCATACCCAGCAGTGTGCCCGGTGCTTCGCGCTTGACCGTGAAGCGCGTGCCGAGGGCACGCATCTGGCCGTCGTCGGTCACCACCGTAAACGGCCGCGTTGCATCATGGGCCACTTGCACGAGGATTTCGCCACGCAGCAAGCGCACCTGGCGCTGCTGGCCGTTGAAAGTCAGGTCGACGGCGCTGTTGCCGCCGAGGGTCAATTGCGAGCCATCTTCCAGGTCGACCCGCTGCCATTGCGCCGGGGCGGTGCGCTGGTCGGCCAGCCAGTAACCGGGCGGGTAGGTTCGCAGTGCCAGGGCCACCGGCAACGCCAGCAACAGGCCCAGCAGCACGCGGCCGGCCGGGTTGCGCCGACGTACCCGTGCCGCTTCCAGCGCGGCCTGCACCGGCGCCTGTTGCGGGCGCAACGCCTGCAAACGCCCGACAAAACCCTGCAAGCGCTCAAACGCCGCCACGTGCCGTGGGTCGGCGGCCTTCCAGCGTTCGAATTGCTGTTGCTCGCGCTCGCTGAGGTTGCCTTCATTCAGGCGAATCACCCAGTTGGCGGCCTGCTGGTCGAGGTCGCTGCTCATACGTCCAACGCGTGGTTGCAGTGCATCAGTGCGTTCATCAAATGCTTGCGCACCATGCGCTCGGAAATCCCCAGGCGGCTGGCGATGTCGCTTTGGCGCAGGCCTTCGAGGAAGTACAGCAGGAACGCCTGCCGCGCATTCAGGGCCAGGCCGTCGAGCACGAAGGCGATCTGCTCCAGCGCTTCCAGGGTGACGAGGATCTGTTCCGGCGACTGTTGGCATTGCTCCATCATCTCGACGGTCTGCGCCAGTTCCCGCAGGTAGGCCTCTTCCAACCGGCGGCGGCGTGCGCGGTCGATAATCAGGTGGCGCGCCGTTGTGGTGAGAAACGCCCGGGGCTCGCGCATGCCACCGAGGGCATCGCGGGAGGCGAGGATTCGCACAAACGTATCGTGGGAAAGATCCGCGGCGTTATGGGGGCAACCCAGCTTTTTGCGCAGCCAGCCGAACAGCCAGCCATGGTGCTCGGTGTAGAGCGCATGGACAGCCTGGTTCAAGGGAAGGTTGCTTGCCGACATGGAAGGATACGTCTGCGGATAAGAATTATTCGCAAGATTAGCGGTGTGCCATCAGCGAAAGCAAGCGTGGCCCGCAGGGAGCGCCGTATTTATATCGCCGGGGCTGAACATCCGCTGGGTTATCCCCCCCATGGAGAGCGGTTATTTCGAAGGTGTGCTACGGGGAGGTACCGTTGACGCGGCAACATCCCAGCTCATCAGCAACTGGCTGATCGCCGCGTCGAGGGTGGCATGGGGCACGTTGTCCCGCGCCAAGATCGACACCCCCTGCAAAAAACTGTCAAACACACTCGCCATCACGGCGGGCTGGGTCTGTTGCGGCAACTGGCCCAACCGAACCGCGCGCTCCACGCACGCCACAATCCCCGCCCGCGTACGCAGGCGCGACTGGGTCAACCCGTCGGCCACCCGCGCATTTTCCGGGCTGGGCGCACTCATCACGCCCAGCGCCACCATGCAGCCTTTGGGGTGCCCGTCTTCGCATTGCATGCGCGCCGACTGGCGCAGCGCGGTTTCGACGGCCTGGCGCGGGGGCAGGGTGTCGTCCCACAGGCATTCGGTGACCTGGGCGTAGGTCGCCAGGTAGCGCTGCACACACTCGTCGAACAACGCCTCCTTGGAGCCGAACGCCGCGTAGAAACTCGGCGCGGAGATCCCGCCACCCAAGCCCGCCTTGAGTTGAGCCAGGGAAGTGGCGTCGTAGCCATGCTGCCAAAACAGGTGCATGGCCTGTTCCACGGCGTGTTCGCGGTCGAAGGTGCGGGGGCGGCCCATTTGTGCCATGTCAGGTCTCCGGTGGGAAAGCGAGATAAATACTAGTCGATACATAAGTCGTTGACAACGCGCACCAATCGCCCGCAACATTTATATCGATCAGTATCTATGTCTTGCCCAAGGAGTTTCCCGTGACCCCCTCACTCACTTTATCGGCCGCCTCCGAGCGCCTGCCCATCGGTGCCTTGCTCGCCCTGGCGATGACGGGCTTCATCTGTATCGTCACCGAAACCCTGCCCGCCGGCCTGTTGCCGTTGATCAGCGATGGCCTGGCGATTTCGCCGTCGATGGCCGGGCAGATGGTCACCGCGTATGCGCTGGGCTCGGTGCTGGCGGTGATCCCCATGACCATCGCCACCCGTGGCTGGCGCCGGCGCAATGTGCTGCTGCTGACCATCGTCGGTTTCCTGCTGTTCAACTCGATCACTGCGTTGTCGTCCCACTATGGCGTGACGCTGGTGGCGCGCTTCTTTGCCGGGGTGGCGGCGGGGTTGGCCTGGAGCCTGCTGGCCGGTTACGCCCGGCGCATGGTTGCGCCCCACCAACAGGGCAAGGCACTGGCGCTGGCGATGGTCGGCACGCCGATTGCGCTGTCGTTGGGAGTGCCGCTGGGCACCTGGCTCGGTGGCCTGGTGGGCTGGCGCACCACCTTCGGCCTGATGTCGGCGGTGAGCCTGATACTGATCGCCTGGGTGCTGGTAAAAGTCCCGGACTACGCGCCGCAGCCCGCCCATCAACGCCTGTCGCTGGGCAAGGTGCTGACCACGCCGGGCGTGCGCCCTGTGCTGGCGGTGGTGATCAGTTGGATGCTGGCGCACAACATTCTGTACACCTACATCGCACCGTTCGTGGCGCCGGCCGGTTTGGCCGAGCGCGTGGACCTGGTGTTGCTGGTCTTCGGGATCGCTGCGCTGGCGGGGATTTGGCTCACGGCCAGGCTGGTTGAGCCGTTATTGCGCAATACCGTGCTGGCAAGCCTGGCGAGCTTTGCGCTCATCAGCCTGGTGTTCGGCTTACTGGGAACGATGCCGCAGGTGATTTACCTCGGCGTGGCGGTCTGGGGCCTGAGCTTCGGCGGCGCCGCGACCTTGCTGCAAACCGCCCTGGCGGATGCGGCGGGAGAGGGCGCGGATGTGGCGCTGTCGCTGAACGTGGTGGCGTGGAACAGCGCGATTGCCGGCAGCGGCGTGGTCGGTGGCGTGCTGCTGGACACCTGGGGCGTGGGCGCATTTGCGTGGGCGATGCTGCTGTTGGTGGCCGTGTCGTTTGCCATTGCCTGGGTGGCCAGCGCCCATGGCTTCAAGCCGGGCGCGCGGGGTGCGGGAAAGCCGGCGTCGCTCGGGCACTAATCTGACATCTGCTAGTCCATAATCCTCGAAATATCATTCACTTGGCTCCGTACGCGGAGCCTGCCGCTTCACTTTCCTTCGAAGATTCAATCCATGTACCTACGCAACATTGCAGTTGGGCTATCGGCCTTTATCCTGTTTTCGGCCGGGGCACATGCCCGTGGTGCGATAGACCTTTATTCCACTCAGGAACGGCAGTTGTCGTTCGACAGCTGTGCCGATGTATTCCCTGGCGCGACGCCGATCAAAACCGCAACCATTCCCGCCAGCATGAAACCCCTGGCGCTGTGCTCCGACCATTTCGCCGTGCTGTATTCGCAAACCAGCAAGACGCCGCTGGTGGTGGTCGAGCGCCTCAACGCCCGCCAGCTCAAGGACGCCAAAGGCGAGGAACGGACCAACCATTTCTACGCGGACCCGCGCATTCCCAAGGGCGCGCGGGCCGAGTTGAGCGACTACCATGGCCAGCAACCGGCCATGGATCGCGGCCATCAATCCCCGGCCGCCGATGCCCCCGATGCCAAGGCCATGGCCCAGTCGTTTGCGCTGTCGAACATGGTGCCTCAGGACCCCACCAACAACCGCAAGATCTGGAGTAAGGTCGAGGCCGACGTGCGCAAGTTCGCGGTGCGCGCGGGCGGTGACGTGTATGTGTTCACCGGGCCGCTGTTCGACCCGGGCTACAGCACCATCGGCGCCAACAAGATCTGGGTGCCGACGCGCCTGTTCAAGCTGGTGTACGACGCCTCCAGCCAGCGCGCCTGGGCCTACGTGCTGCCCAACGCCGAAACGCGTATCCAGAAGCCGATGGACTACGACACCTTCGTGAAAAGCACCGGGCTCAAATTGCTGGGTAACCTTCCGGTATCGGGGTCGGTGGGGCGCTCCTGATCAAGCGGCTTACCTGGCTTTTTTCAACGCTTTCAAGCGTTGGGTTGCACGTTGCACGGCGGCCATTTTCTCGGGGCGTTTCATGCGTTTCCACTTGCGGATCTCGTCCTTGCTGCGGCCACAGCTGACGCACAGGTCGCCGCTGAGCTGGCAGGTGGAGACGCAGGGGTTTTCGATGTCTTTAGCCAAGGGGTCACCTGGGGGGGGTAAAGGCTTACGCCGAACGAAACTCAATGGTGAGGTGGCTCACTTCATGCACCGCCTTGAGACGCTCGCGAAGGGTGTCGGCATCCGTGGTCGCCTGGCCGAGCACACTCACGATCGCTGCGTGGGCGTCGGGGCCCACGCGCCACACGTGCAGGTCGGTAATCCTGGCGTCGCCGGGTTGCTCGACCAACTCGCGGATCTCGGCGGCGACGTGCTCATCGGTTTGATCCAACAGCACACCGGCGGTCACCCCCATCAGGCTCCAGGCCCAGCGCGCGATCACGATGGCACCGACGATACCCATCACCGGGTCCAGCCACACCCAGCCCAGGTAACGCCCGGCCAGCAAGGCGGCGATGGCGAGGACCGAGGTCAGCGCATCGGCGAGCACATGCACATAGGCGGATTTGAGGTTGTTGTCGCTGCCGTGGTGGTGCTCGTGATCGTGCTCATGGCTGTGACCGTGGCCCAGCAACAGCGCACTGACGATATTCACCACCAGGCCCACGACGGCAATCAGGGTGGCGGTACCGAACTGCACCTCGGTGGGTTTCAGCAGGCGGATCACCGACTCGACGCCAATGCCCAGGGCCACCAGCGCCAGGATCAGCGCCGAGGCGAAGCCACCCAGGTCGCCCACCTTGCCGGTGCCGAAGCTGTAGCGCGGGCTGCGCGCATGGCGTTTGGCATAGGCATAGGCTGCGGCGGCAATGCCCAAGGCACCGGCATGGGTCGCCATATGAAAACCGTCGGCCAGCAGGGCCATGGAGCCGGTGAGGTAGCCGGCGGCAATTTCCGCCACCATCATCACCACCGTCAGCATCACCACCCACAGGGTGCGCCTGGCGTTCTCGTCGTGGGCGGCGCCGAGGAACACATGGTCGTGGGCGTGGTGGGTCGTGGGCGTCATTTGGCGTAGCGCCGGATGGCTTCGAGCAGTTCTTCGACGCCCTTGCTGCGTTCTTCCTCGCTGAGGGAGGGATCGGCCACGTGCGCCCTGGCGTGTTCTTCGATGATTTCTTCCATCAAGCCGTTGATGGCGCCGCGCGTAGCGGCCACCAGGTGCAGGGTCTTGGCGCAGTCGGCGTCCGACGCCAGGGCTTTTTCCACCGCCTGAATCTGCCCGGCGATGCGCTTGACCCGTTTTATCAGGCTGTCTTTCTTGGCTGCGATATGGCCCACGGTATACCCCCCCTACCTATAGTGCGGCGGAGTGTGTCATACCCCACCCCCCTATACAAGGTGACCGCAGCGAGAGGCTGTTGTGTAGCCAACTGGGACCCTGTGGTGAGCGGGCTTGTCCCGCGTTGGGCTGCGCAGCAGCCCCAAAACCAGGCGCGGAGGAGTACCTGATACACCGCATTCATCTTCATCAGGGGCGCTTCGCACCCCAACGCGGGACAAGCCCGCTCACCACAGGAATTCGGTCAGCCTGAAATTGTTTATGCAAGACTCAAGACTTTTTTGTTAAGTTTTAATCCTTAAAAATCAATTGGTTATGTTGAATTTTAGATGGGTTATCGAGCCCTGGCGAGGCTGCGCTGGCGGTGGCATCGCTTGCATCTACGTTGCCTGACACATCGCTATCGCAGCCTCGCTGAAGATCGACAACGCCCACAGGTTATACTCGCCCCTTCGCAATCACCCCTTCAAATCAAACCGAGATACCCCATGAGCACCTCTCTTTCCCTCACCCCTGCGCGCAAGCCTGTCGCGCCGCTGGTGGCCTTTTTCATCCTGGTGCTGGGCGCCTTGTTCCTGCAAAACAGCGTCGGTTCGCGCCAGGTGCTGTTGCTGGTGGTTGGCGCCGCACTGGGCTTGACCCTTTACCACGCTGCATTCGGTTTCACCTCTGCCTGGCGCGTGTTTATCAATGATCGCCGTGGCGCTGGCCTGCGGGCGCAGATGGTGATGCTCGCGCTGGCGGTGCTGCTGTTTTTCCCGGCGCTGGGGGCGGGCACGTTGTTCGGGCAACCGGTGGTCGGGCTGGTGGCGCCGGCCGGGGTGTCGGTGGTGTTCGGCGCGTTTATTTTCGGCATCGGCATGCAGTTGGGCGGCGGGTGTGCCTCGGGCACGCTGTTCACGGTGGGCGGCGGTAATGCGCGCATGCTGGTGACGCTGTTGTTCTTTATCTGCGGCTCGCTGATCGCCACCCACCATGTGGACTGGTGGTTTGCATTGCCGGCGTTCCCGGCGGTGTCCATCGTCAAGAGCTTCGGCGTAGTGCCCGCGTTGCTCGCCAGCCTGGCCATGTTTGCGCTCATCGCGGCCGTCACCGTGCGCCTGGAAAAGCGCCGCCACGGCCAGCTTGAAGAAGGCGTGACCAGCGAACACCAAGGCCTGCGCCGCTTCCTGCGTGGGCCATGGCCGTTGGTATGGGGCGCGATTGGTTTGGCGTTGCTCAACTACGCCACCCTGGCGCTGGCCGGGCGGCCGTGGGGGATTACCTCGGCCTTCGCGCTGTGGGGCGCCAAGGTGGCAAACGGGTTGGGTGTGGACGTGGCCAGCTGGGCGTTCTGGCAAATGCCGGGCAACGCCAAGGCCCTGGCTGCGCCGGTGTGGGAAGACATCACCAGCGTCATGGACATCGGTATCGTCCTCGGTGCGCTGTTGGCCGCCGGCCTGGCCGGACGCTTTGCCCCCAGCCTGAAGATCCCGGCCCGCTCGCTGCTGGCCGCAGTGATCGGCGGCCTGCTGCTCGGCTACGGCTCGCGCCTGGCCTACGGCTGCAACATCGGCGCGTACTTCAGCGGCATCGCCTCGGGCAGCCTGCATGGCTGGGTGTGGCTGGTGGCGGCGTTTATCGGCAACGGCGTGGGCGTGCGCCTGCGGCCGTTTTTCTTTGCCGGTGAGCGCCGGCCCGAAGCGCTGAGCGGTTGCTGAGTTAACCCTCGGGGGACATGTCTGGCGCCTGGGCGGCCTCAGCCGCCAGCTTTTCCCGCTCGGCCTTGCTGATGTACTTATCCTTGGATTTCGGTGCCAATTTGGCGCTGGCCTTTTTGGCTTTGGCCTTGAACAGCTGTTGCAGTTTTTTCTGGCGATTCATAGGTTGTACCCGGGTTGGACAGGCCGCGATGATACCAGCTTAAAAATGGCGACAGCTCCCCACGTAGCCGCCGCACAGGCCTAGCCAGGCTGGGTCGCCAGGCTATTACTGACGTTGCGCCCCAACACCAGCACGGTGACAAAACCGCAGCCCAGCAGCGCCGTGGCCAGGCTCAACAGCACCGAGCTGCCCAACTGGTCGACGATCCGCCCACCGAAGAACGAGCCCAAGGCAATGATTACTTGGAACAAGGCCACAAACAGCGGCATGCCGCGTTCGACATCCTTGGGCGCCACCACAAACATCCAGATACTGGCACAGGCCGGGAAGGCGCCGAAGGCGAAGCCCCACAGCCCGATCAGCATCGCTGCGCCGGTCATGCCGGTGGCGAAGTGGGGGAACAGCGCGGTGCTGGTGCCGATCATCAGCGCCACCAGCAACAGGGTGTGACGCACGCTGCGGTTGGCGGCGAAACCGGCAAAGATATTGCCGAACACCCCGGCCACGCCGAAGAGCAGCAACAGCGAACCAATCGTCGGCCCGTCGAAGCCGGAACTGTATTTGAAGAACGGCGCGACATAGGTATAGGCCGCAAAGTGCGCCAGGCCGATCAACAGCACCGCGATCAACCCGATCCGCGCCTGTGGGTTGATAAACAACGCCGGCAGGTCACTGATGCGAATGGCCTTCTCCGGGGTGAGCCGCGGCAGCAGGAACACCTGCGCCAGCAGCACCGGCACGCCCAGCAACGCAGTGACCAGGAACGTCATGCGCCAGCCCATCAGGCCGCTGAGCCAGGTACCGACGGGCACGCCGAGCACGGTGGCCAGGGTCACGCCCATCATGATGATCGAGGTGGCCTTCGCGACGCCCACGCCCTTGGGCGCCAACCGCCCACTGAGGGCAATGGCCGTGGCCCAGAACCCGCCGATGCTGATGCCCAGCAATACGCGGCCGAACAGCAGCAGGTTGAAGTCACTGGCAAAGGCCACGACCGAGTTGGCGATGATCATGATCAGCGTCAGGCCGATCAGCAGGTAACGACGGTCCATGGCACCAATGCTCACCGACAGGAACGGCGCGGCGAGGGCAGCCATGATGCCCGGCAGCGTCACCATCAGCCCGGCGCGACCGGCACTGATACCGAGGTCGGCGGCGACGTCGTTGAGTACACCCACCGGCAGGAATTCACTGGTCACCAGGGCGAAGGCGCCCACCGCGACCGAGAGAATCGCCAGCCACTGCTGTTTGACGCTTTGTTGATTATGTTCGGGACGGCCGCTGGGGGCCTGGAGGGCGCTTGGCATGATGCTGGGTTCCAAGGGGGGGATGTCGCCTGAGGCCAGGCGAGGGTGAAAAATTAGAAGGTTATTATAGGAATCGGGCTCGGCAACGCTAGGCGAGAGGTTCGATAGTAATCATCAGTGCTATCGATGTGATGGGGGCAGCCTGCCTGGCAGGGTGTGGCTGGTGGTGGCGTTTTTCTTTGCCGGTGAGCGCCAGCCGGTCATCGGGCAGGCTCGATGCTCACCGCGTCAAAGGCTGACGGGGCCAGGCGCTTGCGCCGCAACCGGCCGGCGTTGGACAAACGTTGCCTTGACCCTTTTGGAGAACAGTATGTAGGGGACCCAGATCGAGGTGGACACCAATCCGCGGACGGTTTCCTTGGTCGTGTTGTAGTCGAATATGGGTTCATCCACCAGAACAAGCGAGCTGAACCATGCATCAAGTGGAACGTAAACAGCCGAGGCAATGAGCGTGACGATATAAACCTTGGGGAATAAATAATGTTCGCAGAAGAACAGGTAAACCAAATAACCAAAGGCCGCGATAAAGACTGCATTGACGAGGGTTTCTGAAATCAGGATCGCGCCCCACAGGGCGTTAGTCATCGTCGGGCCGGATGAGGTGAGGGTACTAAACGCGCCATCTGCGAATATCGGGTAATACACCGCGATAAGGGCATAACCCAGACGCGCCAAGGCTATAAACAGGCCCAACCCAACCACGATCAGCCAACCGCCCAGTCCCTTCAGTGGTTTACTTTCTTGCATGTTCGCTCCGCCGTTCAATAAAGTTAAAACGATAAATAGTCAGCCGTGCTGCTGAATCACCGCCCTATACCAAGCAAGCACAATCACGCCGGTTCAATACTCCTCGCCAGCCCTGTTGCCCATGCAGCGGTCATCTTTTCCCCAACAACATCAAACTCCGGATGGGTGCTTCGATACTCCGAAAGCTCCACCATTGCACGGCTCATACCGCTGTGGACTCTGGCGAGCAATTCATTGCAACGGGCTTCTGTCAAACTGCACGAACTGCGCCCGAACTGGACCAGCATCTTACGTTTTGGCCAAGCCTTTGAACCGCCGAGCAACAGACCCATAATGTCGTTGACTTGATACACCGTGGTCGTCACAAGGTCGTAAGCTGGCGCGAGCCAAATATCGGCGTCTTCTGCGCAGTTCTCATAGAGCAGGCCGAAATTCTTCAAGTGCCCGTCTCCATTTTGTATGCCGGCGCAGAGCGCCACCATCATAAAAAAGTCCTCAAGTGCCTTGGTCACAAGAGAAGGAGAGACGTAAGTCTTGATCAACTTCGCGCAACCCTGGTAGCTACCGTCGTACTTTTTATCTGTCCCCCATCCGGATAAAACGCACATATCTTCAAAACCAAGGTAGGCGCTTTCACCGATGTCGAACCGTTTGACCACCAGAAACTTACCCTGCTTACTCAACTGGCATTCAGGCACTTCAAGGCCTGTATGAAATGCCGCGCGCATGCAGAAAAACTCATTGGCGGCCAGTTGCGCGAAGTCTGAATCATTGAAGGCCTTCACCAAGTGCGTAGCGCCACGATGGGTGAGACGCGCAACGTCAGGATTCGTATCGTCAACGTTGCGCACCAGTACCTTCGGCTGAACGCCCGAAACGCCTGAGTAGGCTGCGTAGGTTTTCATCAGGTCGTCGAACAGATCTTTCGCCCCGTCATACACGAGCAGCTCGGAGAGTTTTATTTCAGGTAGTAATTCATCCGCAGTGGCTCGGGCGACGCTGATGCGGCCCAGTTGATGGGGGCCGACGATACCCAGCAATGTGAAGTCATCAAAGCCTCGCACTGACTTGCTGAAACGTCGCACAAGCTCCGCTTTCAGGTGGCCTTCGGGGAGATGCATCTCAAACAGGGGATGGATGCCATACGCCCAGATGTAGCTCTCCAGGCGCACCGGCATGGTCAGGGAAACCGCGTTCTTTTCGGTGACTGCCGGGTTATACGAAAACACCGAATCGCGCTGGTTTTCTTCGCCGCGCCCGAGTATTCCGGCAGGCACGCCGCTGGTGCCGATGTGCAGCCGATCGCTTGGTCTAGTCATGGACGTTTTCTGCTTTCAGTTCATCCAGCGTTTTGCGTCGACGCTTAGGTGTCGCGGTTAACTCGTACCCTAACCCTTCAAGGATCGCAGCCACCTTGCGAATTCCCACTTCGGGGATGGTGTTGTTCTCGATTCCGGAGATGGTTGCACGACTCATACCGTGCCGAAGTGCGAGCTGGCTTTGGGAAAGGCCAGCTGCCTTTCGCAGGTTTTTGATCAGGAAACCTAAATCGTCCACAGTGTTTGCATCCTATACAATGCATTTGTGAGGGTTAATACACTTCTGCATCGTATTTGATTCGTTTTTTCTTGAATAGCCTTTTCTTTAGTTAGGCGCTTTGCGCCCCAAAAACTCACTGATCAGCCCCACCACCTGCTGCTGAATCACCGCCCGTGGCCGAGCCCCCTCACCATCGCGGCAAATCATGCCGTCGCCTGGCGAACTCTCCTCAATCAACGCCATGCCGCCCGGCTTGCAGATCGACATAAAGCTGAAGTGGGTGGCGTCGCTGATCTCCACATACTTCGTCGTTGCTTCAGGCAGGCGCTTGACCATATCAGCGGACTCCAACTGCGGGTCCATATCTTCCGACGGCACACCCCCCGCAATCACCAGCGCCGGTACCGGCAGCGCAGCCAGGCTGGCGTCGGTGAAGCCGCGCGACAGGCCCAGGTCCAGGGACACGATGGCGGTGACGCGCTTGTCGCTCAAATCCGCCGCCAAGCGCGCTTTACCTTCTGGCGTGCCAGCGGGATTCATCTCCTGATAGCCGATGCAGCCGCCGAGCTTGGGGTGGGCGCTGCAGTCGCGGCTGAACAGCTCGGGGTCGAAGCGCGCCCCGGCGATTTCCAGCACGGTCCAGCCGCCAAGGGAATGGCCCACGGCGGCAATCTGGCCATTCGCGACCGCGCCAAATGGCTTCGGCTGGGCCAATACCGCGTCGATCACGCGGCTCAGGTCGGCCGGGCGTTGCCATAACTGCGCGGCGGTTTGCAGGTTGCGATCCTTGGTGGTGGTGCCGGGGTGGTTGACCGCCGCCACGATGTAGCCCTGATGCGCCAACGCACTGGCCAGCCACACCTGCTTGCCCCAGTTACCGCCATACCCGTGGGAGAGCACCACCAGCGGATGCTCACCGGCAGCCGGCGGGGCGTCGGGTACGGCGAGGGCACCGATGAACACCGCGTTGTCGGCGATCAGGGTGGGTTTGGCGGTGGTGGTGGCGGGGTACCAGACGACCAGTTCGAGTGGTCGGTTTTCTTGCGTATCGGGCAGGGTGACGGTCTTGAAGCCGACGGGGTTTTCGGCGGCGAAGGCGGGAGCGGTCAGGCACAGCAATAGCAGGGCGGCGAGGGCGCTTTTCACGGTTGTTATCGTCCTTGATATGAGCGACGCATCATGCACTGAATTCCCCGTTCAGTGCCATGAGCCCCGCGCCGTTTTTTTACCTGCTGCTAGCGCCTACGCATGGGTGAGCCCGGTCAACGTATCGGCAATGGTCTTGGTCCGTTGCGCCGTGCCTTCGGTGGCGCGGCTCGACGCCTCCAGCACATCCAGCATCTCCCGCAGCGCACCCACCCCGGTGGACTGGTCTTCAATCTGCTGGGCCACCCGCTGGATCTCACTCGACAACAAGTCGATATCCACACCAATTTCCGCCGCATTCTTGCGCGTGATTTCCGCCAGCTTGCGCACCTCGTCTGCCACCACCGCAAAGCCGCGGCCGAGGTCGCCGGCGCGCGCGGCTTCAATGGCCGCGTTGAGCGCCAGCAAATTGGTTTGCCCGGCGATCTGCTGGATCACCTGCACAATCGACTGAATACGCAAACTCGACCCCGCCAGCGTACGTGCGCCCTGCACCGCGACATCCGCCTGGCTCGACAGCCCCTCCACCGTGGCCCCGGCCTGGGCAGACACGCTGTTCTGCTGGCCAATCGTGCCCACCAGTTCATCCATCGAGGCGTGCAACTCGCCGGAGTAATGCTTGAGCTGCGAAGCGATGTCCTCCTGCTGACGCTCGGCCTGGGCCAACACCAGGCCCAAGTCGGCCAGGCCCTCGAAGACTGGCAGGATATTGCGGTCCAGGCCTCGGGTATTCAGGGTGTCGGTGAAGTCATTGTTCTTGAACGCGGTAATCTGCTTGACCACCACATGGTTCAACCCCGCCAGCTTCTTCACCTGACGCCGTAGGAAAAACGCCTTGAACTCGCCGTAATGGGCGATGAAATTGTCCACGTACTCATCACTGAAACTCGCACCCTTGGCCACCCGAAAGAAGAAAATCGCCGTCAGCGTCTGGTTCAGGTTCAGGCCCAAAATCTCCCCGAAGGTCGAAAACCCCGCCAACGGCACATCTCCAAAAATGCCGGCCATGCTGCCCAGCTCGGAGCCGTTGTTCAGCCGGCGCAGAATGCAGTCATTCAAAATCCCCGCCACCGGCTGGCCACCCTTACCACGCAAGAACTGCTCATAGTCCAGGCGCGTCGCCTCACGCAACGGCGTACGCCGCACCATCACCAACTCCTCGCCCGGCGCCACGTCGCAAAACAACTGCACGATCTGCTGCTCATAATCGATACGCGCGATAGACCGCACAAACAACTCACTGCCCACCCGAATCGCAAACGAATAATCCGCCAGCTTCGACTCCAACGCCTGTGGCGCGCAACTGAACGCATCACACAGCGCCTGCACCATGCTCTTGATATTGCCGCTGCTGTCGATCACCTGGTCAATCGTGCGGTCCTCCACCGACGCGGTCAGCACACTGAAGGTCAAATCCGCCGCCTTGAAATTCTGGCTCTTGAACACCCCAAACCGCACATGGGCCGCCGTCTTCAAGAACACAATCTGCGCATGGTGCTGATAACTGCGCTGGCCGTCATGAATCAGCGTCTTCTGGAAATCCGACTTACCCCCGGCCGATCCCCCCACAAACAAACACGGAAACCGCCCCGACTCATACAGCGCCTCCATGAAAAACGACTCCGACGCCGACAACCCATCGAACACCACATACGCCAACGTATCGCGATGATCAATCGACGTACGCACCTGCACCCGCTTGATATTGGCCACCAACTTGGCAATCCGCTCCTGCATCCCCAACCGCTTACCGCCATCGCGAATGTCCTCACACTCCAACGGCACCATCACCACCTCGGCCGAGGCGATCAGACTGTCGTCGAACAACTGCAACACAACCCGGTCCCAGCGCTCACCGGTGGCGCAATACAGCGAACCGGGCGCATTGCAGAGCTCGCCGGAGGTGGTGCACAGGCTGAGGGTGGACTGGGGGAAACGGCGCTTGAGCTTGGCGGCGATGGCGTCGATGTCCAGATGGGGGGAGATGAAGCCGGTGATCAGGGTGGGGGTGATGCGTAGGGCGGTGAGGGCGGCGTCCAGGTTGTTGGCGGTGCTGGTGAGGGTGGTGGTGCCTTGGCG